>NZ_BAABAT010000042.1:0-97809 GCF_039537565.1 Dactylosporangium darangshiense | reverse complement strand
CAGAAATCCTGAAGTAACGTCAGCCCAGCACCTCTCTTCAGTTGAACCAGCAGATGTCCAGGTCAGAGCCACGCAACAGATTCCACGGTGGACAGACCACACCAGGAACTCCCGGGTTGTTTCTTATCATCGACGTGCAGACCGGCAGACCGGTCGACGTGCTGCCCGACCGCAGCGCGAAGACGTTCGCCGAGTGGCTGATCGCTCACCCCGGCGTGCAGGTCATCTGCCGTGACCGCGCCGGCGCCTACGCCGAGGGCGCCCGTACCGGCGCACCGATGGCTGTGCAGGTCGCGGACCGATGGCACCTGTGGCACAACCTGGGCCAGGCCGTCGAACGGACCGTCGCGGCATGCCGCGACGCTTTGCGCCCCGAGCCGCCCTTCGCTACGCCGCCGGCGCCGACCGCGAGTGAGGCCCGTGCAGTACCTCGGCTCGCCGACAGCCCACTCGCGGTGCGAACCCGCCAACGCCACCACGACATCCACGAGTTCCTCGCTGCCGGGCTGGGCGTGAAAGCCATCGCCCGCCGGTTACAGCTGGCAATAGGCACCGTGCGCCGCTTCGCCCGCGCCGCCACAGGGACCCGCACAGCCCATGGCAGCGCGGGACCAACGAGAACACCAATGGCTTGCTACGTCAGTACTTCCCCAAAGGCACCGATCTGGCTCGGTGGAATCGTGACGACCTCGACGCTGTATCTGCGACTCTCAACAACCGTCCACGTAAGACACTCGGCTGGAAGACACCAGCCGAAGCACTGAACGAACTGCTACTCTCGCATCAAACCACCGGTGTTGCGACGACCGATTGAATCCGGGGTTCGCCCCGCGGTCCGAGTGGTGGATCAACTGGCCGTCGCGGACGTCGCGGGACCAGATGCCGTACTCGAGGGCGCCGAGGATCAGGTCGGTGTCGCAGCGGTCGCCGGCTTTCCAGCCGACGATGCGGTTGGAGAACGCGTCGCGGACCGCGGCGAGCCAGAACACCCCTTCGCCGCAGCGGATGCGGGTGGCGTCGGCGACCCACAGCCGATTCGGGCCGGTCGCGGTGAACTGGGGGTTGACCAGATCGGGCGCTGGTATCGCCCGTGGGTCCTGGCGTGTGGACCCGCCTCGCCAGCCGCGGCGCAGGAACGCGCCCTGCCATCCCTGGCCCGCCATCAGCCGTTCCACGCGTTTGCGGCCGACCCGGATGCCGTCGCGGCGTAGCTGCCGGTGCACCCGGTCCGCGCCGTAGGTGCAGCCCGACGCGGTCCAGATGTCGTAGATGTTGGACAGCAGCCCCAGGTCGACCAGGTCCCGGTCGCACGGCTCGGTGGTCTGGCGCAGCCAGGCGTAGTAGGTCGAGGTGGGGATCTGCAGAACCCGTAACCGGAGCGCGACCGCGAAGCGGTCCGAGTGTTCGTCGATGAACGTCATGACCGTCGCCGGGTCGGGTCGAGCTCCGAGGCGAAATACGCGCTCGCCGCCTTCAGAATCTCGTTGGCCCGCCGCAGCTCAGTGTTCTCCTTCAGCAGCCGCCGATTCTCCTCCGCCAGGTCACTGGAGGGCCGGTCACTGCGCTCGCCGGCGTCCGCCTCAGCCTGGCGGATCCAGTTCCGCAACGCCTCGTGATGCACGTTGAGCTGCTCCGCCAGCCGGCGGATCACCGGCTTCGGGTCCGACTCGCGATACAAGCGCACGGCACGCGCTCGCAGCTCGTCGGGGTACTTCTTCGGTGCTGGCACGGATCTTCCTCCCACGGCCACCAGACCATGATCAAGAAGCTCCATGAAAGCGGGGATGGCTCACTTCGCTGATCTGCCGCCATCGCCGACGCGCGCGGGGTGCTCGCCGGGCACGTGACCGAGCTGCGCGACCGGCTCGAGGCCCACCTCGCCCACGAGGAGCGCGACGCGATGGCGCTCGTCCAGGCCCACCTCACCCAGCATGACTGGGAGCGGCTGGACAAGGAGCACTTCGCGCCGCAGTACGGGCCCCCGCGACGTCCCCGCGGCGCTCGCCTGGGTGATGCACGGGCTCCCGCCGCACGCGGTGCGCCGGATCCCCGGCGGCCCCGCCCTGCGCGATGTCGGAGGGCACCTCGTGCGGAGGTTCGCCCGCGCCGAGCGCCGCACCTTCCGCTACGTTGCACCGGCGGCCACGGCGTGATCAGGCGACCGTCGGCGAGCGGTCCATCGACTCGCCGGTGACGGACACCGGGCCGTCGTCGATGGCCGGCGGCGGCTTCAGGTATCCGGTCGCCCAGGACACCGGGATCGCGATCGCCGAGAGCACGATGCCGGTGACCAGGGGCGCAGAGGCTCCGTGGGTGGCCAGGGCCCAGCCGCCCACGAGGGAACCAACGGCGATGCCGGCGTTGATGGCCGAGGCGGGCAGCGTGGCCGCCAGGTCGGCGCCGGGGCCGGACAGCGACACGATGCGGTACTGCAGCGACGGCACCATGCCGAAGGCGGCGATGCCCCAGATGACGAGCGCCACGGCGACGAGCAGCGGCATCTTGCCCACGAAGGAGAGCAGCACCAGGGCCGCGACGAGGACCACGTTGGCCACCAGGATCGCCCGCGCCGCGTTGCGGTCGGCGAACCGGCCGCCACCGAAGGCGCCGATCGCGGTGGCCGCGCCGTAGGCCAGCAGGAAGGCGCTGATGAGGGCGCCCGAGATGCCGGTGACCCGGTCGAGGAACGGCGTGATGTACGTCAGCGTCGCATAGGGCCCGGCGAACAGCAGCACGCACAGGCCGAGCACGGCGAGCACCCGGGGCGCGAGCGCGTGCCGGGCCTGGGTCCAGGCGTTGCCCGCGCCACCGCTGGGAACCGGCGGGACGACCAGCACCAGGGCGGCCAGGACCAGCACGCCGAGCCCGACGATCGCCAGGAACGCGGCCTCCCAGCTGCCGGCCGCACCTATCAGCGTGCCGATGGGCACGCCGAGCGCGGTGGAGACCGCGAACCCGCCGATGACGGCGGAGAACGCCCGGCCGATCCGCTGTGGCGGCACGACGCTGATGCCGGCGGTGAAGGCGAGGCCGACGAAGAGGCCCTGCAGCGAGCCGGTCAGCGCCCGCACGACGACGAACACGGCGAAGTTCGCTGTGAACACCGCGACCAGGTTCAGCACCAGCCACACGGTCAGCGTCGAGCAGAGCAGCCCCCGGCGGCCGAGCCTGATGGTGAGCGCGGTCAGGATCGGCCCGCCGATGGACAGGCCCAGCGCATACGCGGTGACCAGGAACCCGGCGGCGCTCGCCGACACGCCGAGGTCCGTTGCGAGCGGCTGGAGCACGCCGACGACGACCAGCTCGGCGCTGCCCATCGTGAACGTACCCAGGAACAGCAGGAGCAGTGCCAGGTTGGTGCGGGCCCGGCTCCCCGGCGCGGTTTGCGTACCCATGACGTCCTTCCCTCAGCTCGCCCTGACCGTGGCCCGCCCGGACCACGGTCCGACACGTCGTCGTAGGGCACCTTACCGTAGAAAGGGAGGGATCCCTAACATTCAGGCGAGAAGTACGCTTGGGCGGGCGAATGGCGAGGGGGAACACAATGCGACGGCCCGGCTCCGAGACCCGCGAGCACCTGCTACAGGGTGCGCAGCCGCCGCGGCAGCAGATCCTCGACCTGTTCGACCGGGTCCTCGCGTCCCTGCAGCCCGACGCGTGCCGCGGGTGTGCGTTCCTCATGACGCTCAGCGAGTTTCCGGACAAGGACCTGCCGGCGCACCGCCGGGCGGTGGCCGCGAAGGCCTGGATTCGTGCGCGCATGCACGGGCTGGTGCGGCACCTGGCCGAGGTGGAGACCGTCGAGGAACCCGAGGCGCTCGCCGACCAGCTGACCCTCGTCCTGGAGGGGATGAACGCCTGGGTGCAGGCGCTCGGCGTCGACGGCCCGATCACGCGGGCCCGGGCGACGGCGGAGGTGCTGCTCGACGCGGCGACGGGACGCTCTGCACGCCGGCAACACACCACTGGATGACGCAAGGAGTCGCCACGTTGAGCGACGTCACGACGATCTCCGCGGCGGAGTCCCGCCGGGCCCTCGACGCCGCCCTGGCCAAGGCCGAGGAGCTCGGCGTCACGGTCGCCGTCGCCGTCGTCGACCACGCGCGGCACCTGACCCCGGTGGCCCGGATGGACGGGTCCACGTACATGGCCACGACCATGGCGACCAACAAGGCGATCACCTCGGCCGGCTCGGGCATGTCCACGCACGAGGTGGCGGGGTTCCTGGCCGCCGACCCGGTGATGCTTACGGGCATGGCGATCCAGCCCAACGTCTGCATCCTGCCCGGCGGGGGTCCCGATTCGCATCGCCGGCGCGATCGCCGGTGCGATCGGGGTGGCCGGGGCGCCGACCTCGCGGAGCAGGAGATCGCCCTGGCCGGGGTCGCCGCGGCCGCGGGGACCCTGGCGGGCCGGACGGGCTAGTCCGCCTGTGCGGCGCCAAGCGGTCCACCTGGGATTAGGGCAGCTCTGTCGGCAGCGTTTACCTGTTGCATCTGATGCAATACTGAACCTTTGCTCAGTACGTCGGTGAAGTCCGGGCGCAGCTGACACGGCTCCCCTCGGCCCTCCGGTCCGGCAGGGTTGCAGAAGCGTACGACCAGCACATGGCGCCACGTGCTGACGTAACTCCAGCTACGCCCCCAGAAGGCCAACGAGGCGCCATGTGGTACCCCGCCCGCCGCACGTAATCACACACCTATGGTGTCCCACGCGTCCCTCCGATCGTGAGGACGTCAGGACACGGCAAACGTCTCACAGGCTGTAGCGATCGATGTCCAAGCGCAGCACGTCAGCCAAGATCAACGGCGTGGGCGTTTGGTGCGTGTTGCCCCTTCGACACAAACCGTCACCCCACGGTGGGCGTCCGATCTGTGCCTGGACGTCCACCGTTTGCGTTTTAGGTTGGGTATGTCAGCCGCAGGCCGAGTTGGCGGTACACCTCGGCTTTGTCGGCGGGGTCGGCCCGACGCAGCATCCCGGCCGCGGCCGAGCAGATGATCGCGGCGCTGATACCCGTTGCGCTCCCCCGGTCCAGACCGCAACCTCCGCCGCTGCCAAGCCTGCCGTCTCCGCGCAACTCGCCTACGCAGGCTCTCCCGGAACTCGACATCGGCAGCGGTGGCGCCGTGGCGGCCGTCGGGTCGCCGTGGACCTCGCAGTACAGGCGGAGCCGGTCGACCGGGAGGTGTCCGCTGCGCGAAGCCGTCACGCGCTACTCCTCAGCCAGCAGCCGGGCGGTCGGCAGCCGGCGCAGCGATCGTACCGGCAGGATCGCCGCCGCCACCGCCAGCAAGGCGCCGGCGAGCGCGGCGGCGGCGGCGACCGCGTACGAGACGGCGGTCAGCTCGGAGCTCAGCAGGGCGGCGGAACCGAGCGCGACGCCCACCCCGGTCGTCGCGCCGAGGACGCCGATGGCGAGCGCCTCATAGGCGGCCAGCCGGGCCAGCGGGGCATCCGCCCAGCCGACGGCGCCGAGCAGCGCGAACTCGGCGGCCCGCTCGCGGATGTTGACGTAGAGCACGTCGGCGACCGTGGCCGCGCCGAGCAGGGTGGTGAGGACCGCCGCGATGTAGTCCGTGCTCTGGACCTGCACGGTGATCGCATCGCCGAGGACGGTGCCGGAGACGCTGCCCCGGAAGGTCAGGTTGATGATCACCAGGAGGGTCAGCGAGGCGATGCCGAGGGCGAGGCTCACCGCGCCGAGGACGGTTCGCCCGGGCGCGCGCAGCACGTTGCCCATCGCCAGGCCCGAGACGCGGCGGGGTACTCGGCTTCGACGGACCGGCGCGACCGCGGGACGAACCGCCGCTCCCGGGTCGGCCCGCGTCGCCCGCCAGGCCGGTGGCAGCGCCGCCAGCCCGCTCAGCAGCAGCGCGGCCGGGATCGCGAGCAGGGCGTAGTCGGCGCCGAGGGACACGCCGAGCAGGCGGGACAGCGCCAGCGCCAGAATGGTGCCGAGCAGGCCGGCGACCGCGCCGACGGTCACCGACTCGCCGGTGACGAGCGCGAACAGCCGCCAGCGGGCCCAGCCGAGGCAGGCCAGCACGCCGAGCTCGGTCGCGCGGGTGCGCACCGCCGCGCTGGCCGCGTTGCCGACGGCGAGCGCGCACGCGACGAGCACGAGGATCGCCAGCACCAGCGACTTGCGGTCCAGCGCCGACACGATCGTCGTGGCAACCCCCAACCGCAGCCAGTTCTCCCGGACCGCCAGCGCGGGCCGTCCGAACTGGCCGGCCGGCAGCTGCTCGGCCACCCCGCCCGCCGACGAACCGCCGACCAGATCGACCCGCAGCCCGGTGGCCAGGTGGATCTGGTCGGCGATGGCCCGCACCCGCTCCTGGGAGAAGGCGTCGCTGCCCACGTCGCCGGCGACCCGGACCCGCACCATCGAGATCGGCGCGTCCTTGTTCACGCCGTGCCCGGCGTCGACGTTGGCGTACGGGTCGCGCTGAAGTTTGGACAGGGCCGACAGCGTGGTGAGCAGGTGCGGGCGCTGCCCGAGCGGCCCGGCGAAGTCGGTCGTCGGCTGGAGCGCCCGGTCGCCCAGGGCCCGCCGCGCCGCTGGGTCGGCCGCGGTCGCCTCGGCGCCCGCGTAGAGGTCGAAGGGTGGCCGCGACAGCTCCGGCCCGAGCTGGACCTTGGCCGGGTCGTAGACGCCGACGCCGCGCAGGAAGGTCCGCTCCTGCTTCGGCTCGTCGCTGCCGTGCCGGACGATGGCTCGGACCGGGTCGTCGGCGAGGCCCATCGGCAGCGGTTTGGCGCCCGGCTGGCCGGCGGGGACCTTGCCCCACTCGCCGCCGCTGTAGGGCACCACGTCGGCGGTGCGGCCGGGGCCCGACAGCGTCATCGCGCTGGTCGTCCACCACTCGCCGACGACGGAGGTGCCCGCGTACGGCACGGACCGGCTGTGGTCGGCGGGCGGGTGCGCGATCGCGTCGAGGAGGGCCGGGTATACGTCCTGGGCCGTGTAGGAGCGCGAGGCCAGCGGGGTGACGGGCATGGTCTCGTAGTAGGTCACGGCGTTGTCGAGCCGCATCCCGGCGGCGGTCTGCTCGGCCGCGTCGCCGCCGAGCCGCTCGATCTCGATGCGCAGCTGCTGGTCGAGGTCGAGGCGGCCGGAGGCGAGGACCGGGATGCCGGCGGACTGGTCGGACTCGGGGAGATACGCCCCGGAGGTCACCGCCCCGTCGAGCCGGTCGAGCTTCGCCTCCTGCGCGGGGTCGACGGCGGCCAGGAGCAGCGGGATCGGGAAGAGCACCTCGACCTGGGCCCGCTTGACCGTGTTGGCGCTCGACGCCGGGTCGCTCGACCAGCAGTCCGCCTCCGTGCGGTCGTCCGGCGCGAGGGGCTTGACGTTGTCGAAGTAGCCGGACTGGTGCTCGCACACGGTGGTGACGCCGTTCGGGCCGTGCTCATGGATCTGGGGCGGCTTCGGCATGTCGGCGCCCGTGTACATCTTGCCCTCGACCCATGGGTCGCCGGGCACGTACTCCAGGTTGTTCGGAGTGACGTAGAGGTACTTCGCCCCGTCGGGGATGCTGCTCAGCCCGCGGTCGCCGACGTAGGTCGGCCGCAGCTTCAGCACCTGGCGCCCGCCCTGGCCGGCGTACTGGGTGAGATCGACCGTGATCACCGCGGTCTGCATCACGTAGCCCGCCATCGCGACCGGCGCCGCCGCCGACACGCCCTGGATGTCGAGGATCCGCCGCCACTGCGCCTCGCTGATCCCGCCATAGGTCGAGCTGACCCGGTCGGTGCTGATCAGCCCGTCCTCGGTGGTGGCGGCAGGCGGGCGGACCAGGATGTCGTACATCGGCCGGAAGTTCTCCTGGACCGTGCCGTTGACCCGCACCTGCGAGCCGCGCGAGGCCGACGCCAGCAGCGCGAAGCTCGCGACGGCGACCGCGACGGCGGCGATCGTGGCGACCAGCCGACCGCGCCGGAAGCGCAGCTGCGCGCGGATGAGCGAAATCAACTGACCCTCCTGAGGGGAGCGAAACGGTAACGAATCGTTAGCCCGGTTCCGCAGACTCCGACCAACCACCGGCACCGGGCCGGTGGACAGCGGAGGGAACCTTCATGGTCAACAAGCTCAGGGCGGCCGGCGATCGGATGCTCGGCGCGCTGGTGCCCCACACCTTCGCGCCCGCGGAGATCACAAATACCCCGCGATGAACATGTGCAGGCAGAGCGCCACGTAACCCACCCGGTCGCCTCCGTCCCGCGCCGTGCGCAGGCCACTGCCGATCTCCCGGGCCCCCGCTCCGCGCCTCGACCCTTCATTGATTTCCGTCTTATGTCAAGACTCAAAAAAATACAGCCTTCACTTATCCGGCGCTGTTGCATTTGGGGATCAGGAGACGCGTTGTGCCCGTGCGGGCCACCGTTAGATCGCGGCGGCGAGCTCGGTGAACGCCGCAGCGACGCGGAGTCCGCGTGGTGCGTCGAGGCCGAGTTCAAAGTGTCCGCGGCGAACGTTTTGCATGAAAGCATGTCCGGCCACGATGGTCTGTGCGGTCCGGTCGGTGCGGAGCCCGCGCATCGATCTGAGCCGGTGTTTCAGCTGGCTGTGATCAGCCTCGATCCGGTTATTGGCATAGCGCTAGACGTGATGCCACGCCGACGGAATCAGCTCGTCGGTAACGACCTCGGTGGGCGTCACCTTCAACGTGGCCAGCGCCCGGCGGAAGAACCGGCGAGCTGCGGTAGCGTCACGACGGGCTGACACGAGTACATCGATGACCTGGCCGTCCTGGTCCACGGCGCGGTACACGTACCGCCAGGCACCACTGACCTTCACGTACGTCCCGTCGACATACCACCTGACGGCGGGCGAGTGCCGGCAGAACCTGGCTGCGTCGGCCAGCAGTGGGGTGAACCGTTGCACCCACCGGAAGATCGTGACGTGGTCGACCTCGACACCGCGCTCGAGGAGCAACTCCTCGACGTCGCGGTACGACAGGTTGTACCGCTGGCCAGATGCGCACACATCGGCTATGTCAGGGAGTCGGATGACCCGACTCGCCGTGACGTTCCGTAGCACGCTGATCGTGGCAGGAGCGGTCGTCGTGGACGCCGGTTCGAGCGACCCATCGAATCCGCGCTACGAGACGCATAGGAGTAGTACGATGGCCTGACGTGCGGCTGACGCGACGCCGTGAAAGCGATGGAAAGCGGCACGAGCGCGGACCACGGGCGCGTGCCCGACATCACGGATCGTCATTCACGAAGCGTGACGAGCTGGCTCGCTGGCGCGCACACCAACGAGTTCTGCTCCGTCGGCCCCCGGCAATCCTCCGATATCAGGGTTCACTCGGACTTGGCTGGTTTGTTCGTCACTGGGCGCGACGGGCCTTCATGAGCCTCGGGCGCGTCCGCACGGTCGGCGCGGCGGAGGAGTAGGGCCGATGTTGGTTGGGTTGATGTCGACCGAGTTGTCGTATCGGGGCCGCGTTGTTCGTAGCTGAGGTGAGAGGCAGCCCACCAGGGCGCTGCCACGATCACAGGAGATGCCGACCGATGCCGCATCCACGGGCCAAGATCCACCGCATGTTCGAGCTCGTCGAGCCGATCGCCGCCGTCACCTTCTCCGAGGTACCGAACGAGGCGTTTCTGGCCCTGGGCATGCGCAACTACTGGGACGGATACTTCGCGGGCCGTGCCGCGCCGCTGGGACTGGCGCCGGCCGAGGTGGTGCACGCGGTCTTCTACAACTTCGCCGACGGCGAGGTGGCGCGCCACATCCCGTGGGTCTGGGGGAAGATCACCCCGCAGGAGGCGATCGCCGTGCGTGAGCGGGGCAGCGCCGCCGCGCTACGACAGGTGATCGGGGAACTCGCCGATGCTCCCGGTCTGGTGCGGGTCGCCGATCTCGCCACCCGAGCAGCGCTCAGCGCGCCGACCGAGGGTCGAGCGCTGTACGCCGGGCTCCGGGCGCTCGACGTGCCCGAGGAACCCGTGGCCAGGCTTTGGCACGCAGCGACGCTGCTGCGGGAGCATCGCGGGGACGGCCACAACGCCGCCCTCCTCGCCCACGGCATCGGCGGCACCGAGGCCCACGTCCTGCTCGCGTTGTCCCTCGGAATGAAGGCGGAGGAGTTCGGCCGGATCCACCACCTGCCCAAGGCGCGGCTCGCCGCTGTCATCGACGGGCTGCACGGCCGCGGCCTCGTGAACGCCGCTGGCGGGTTCACCGACGCCGGCCGGGAGACCAGGGAGCGGATCGAGGCGCTCACCGACGAGCTGGCGGCGCCTGCGTACGACGTGCTCAGCGCGGGCCAGCTCGACGAGCTGGTCGCGGGGCTCGAGCCGATCGCCGCCGCGGCACAGGCCGTCGACGACTGAGCCCGTGCATCAGGCGACGACCACGACCCCAGCTCGGCTACCGGGTTGAGCAAGTCGTGCGCGGAGATCAACCACGTCCAGCGGAGCCTTCGGATGGCGTGCCGAGCCCGTGGTGGATCAAGGGCGATTCGGGGTCGCGGACGTGGACGCGTGGCAGGCAAGATGTCATTCGTGGCCGAGGATGATCCACTCGTTGACGCGATCCTGGAGCATTGGAGCGCGTGTACCCTGCCTTTGGGGCAGGGCCCGCGTGCGGGGACAGCGTTCTTCTACAACGAGCTCGTGGACTCCACGCCCGAGGGCGAGCGTGTGCGCGAATGGTGGCTGACCGCGGACCGTTTGACGCGTACCAAAGTGGGCGAGGTGCGGCTGCGGCCCGATCTCATCAAGCCCGCCGGCGCAGCATCGGATTACCTGGCCGTGCCGGACTTCGAGAAGATGTGGTCGCGGCGCTCCGGCGTGGCGGTGATGCGCACGTTCTTCCTCCACGAACATGCGGCGAAGAAGGGCTGGTCCTGGGCGGCCGCACAGATTACCGAGGGCGTCGCCGCCAAGGCCCAGGACGTGCGTGCCGTCGATGCGCAGCCGCGCAGGGCGTACGCCCTGGGCCACGTCACGCGGGAACCGGGCGAGCCGGGCGAGCAGCGGCCGCTGGCCGTCGCCACCTCGACCATCGCACGGGACCCGGACGGCGTCGTGCGCTGGCAGGGCTCACTGCCCGACGGATTCGCCGGCGGTCCCATCTTCGTCACGGAGCGGCAAGGCGACCGCGCCTTCCGTCTGCTTTGCCTTGGGCTGGTCGCGTCGCCCGACAGCAATCCGGACGTGCTCACGTTCGACGCAATCCGTTCGCTGATCGGGGAACTTGTGCGGCCGAAGCCGCCGAAGCGCGGCTTCTTCCGTCATCGCTAGTCGAGCCGCAGGAAGACCCGCCACAACGGCGACGCGTATCTCGCGCAGGACAGAAAGCCGCGCCTCAAGGCGTTGAGGCGTAGGCTCTGGCCTCGAACGTTGATTCGCATGAACCCCTACATATCGCAAGGGTGCGAAGGGTGCGGGTTCAAGTCCCCCTTCGACACTTATTTTTGGTGTAAATGCACCATAGACATGGGCGCATTTGCCAAGTTCACAGGCATGCGGTGCTCCGTGATCACCGCTCCAACGGCGGTGCCCCATGCGGGTGTCGCTCGTTCGGGTACTCGCGGGCCGGGCGGTCTTGATGACTGCCGTGCCACGCCGCGCCCAACCGATCCGCGAGCAGGTCGTCAGCGCGGTGATCCCGCAGACCGTCAGCCCGCAGCTGGAGTTCCTGACGGAGGACGATCATGTAGTTGTGGTCCAACTCGGGCGCGGGACGCAGGCCGCTGCTGAATCGCGGTGCCACACCCTGCAGACCGGCCGTGGACACCTCGGCGGGGCCGGCGGCGGACATTGCTTGGGCAGTGCGGCGCTCGTCTTTCTGCTTGGCCGGCCGCCGCAATCGACCGGCTGGGCGGCGGCAATCTGCCGGTCGCGCCGACGCCTATCGTTGCGACGGCCGGTCGAAGTCGACCCGCACCGTCTCGAAGCCCTTGAATCGCTGCGCCGCCGCCAACGTCGTGTAGATCCGCCGGTCGGCCTCGGCCAGTTCCACATCGTCGGTAAACGGCGTGAGCAGCGCCCGGGGCCACAGGCGGTGGTTCGCGATCATATTGATCTCGGCGCAGAGCATCAGCACGAGCGCTTGCACGTATATCCAGGCGAGAGCGGCGAGTACGAGTCCGAACGTGCCGTAGAGCGCGCTCGCGTGGCTGAGCCGGGCGGCGACGTATTGAGCGCCTACGGTCTGCAATGCCATCCAGGAGGTCGCGGCGATCAACCCGCCGGCGATGACCTGGCGCACACGCAGCGTCCGGGCGGTCAGCAGCTGCATCGCCGCGGTGAACAGGCCGGCATTGATCACGAATGTCAACAGGTAGCCGAGGAGCTGCAGTCCGGGCCCGGACCGGCCGGTGAGCTCGTTGGCGAAGGCCAGGAACGTCGCGGCCGCCGCCGATAGCAGCACCGCGCTGCCGAGCATCAGCAGCAGTCCGAGGCTGCGCAGCCTGGACCGGATCGGATTGGGCTGTTCGTTGCGCGGGATGCCGTAGATGTGATTGAACCCGGCCTGCGCGGCCTGCATCGCCCCCAGTCCGCCGTACAGTGCACCGAGGACGCTGAGGACCAGACGTATGCCGCTGCCGCGCAACTCGCTTACGTTGCGCTGCAACTCCGGCCCGATGCCCGGCAGATCCCCCACCGCCGTCTGCACCAGTTGCTGGTGCAGGCCGGGGTTGGCCTCCAGGAAGAAGCCCAGCGCAGTGAGGAACAGCAGTGTCAGCGGGAACAACGAGATGAAGCCGTAATAGGTCACCATCGCGGCAAGATATGGACCACGGTCGTCGAAGAACTTGTAAACCACCGCCAGCGGGAATCCCAGCCAGGCGTGCCGGCGCTGGTAACGATCCAACCACGCGACCACGGCGCCCACCTACCCCGCCGCCCCAGCGTCACGCCCGGCTACCCGCTCATCCCTGCTCCGTTAGGTACTCATCGTTGCGGGTAGCTGTCCGATCAATGATGTCCGGACGATTGGAAGCACTCTTCGGCGGGCCGGCGCGGACCCGGGTCATCCTGTTGTTCGCCGGCGTGTTCGCCATGGGCTCCGCGGATCTCGGCATGCTTGGCGCACTGGCCCGGGAGCTGGAGGAGGCCTTCCGAATCAGCCACACGCAGCTCGGCCTGCTGGCGACCATGTCGTCCGGGGTCGGCGCGCTCGCCACGATCCCGATGGGGGCCCTCGCCGACCAGGTCACCCGGGTACGGCTGCTGATCTACACGATCGTCCTCTGGAGCGTGGCTCTCCTCGCCGGCGGTGCGGCCCAGTCGTACCTGTGGCTGCTGCTCTCCCGGCTCGCGTTGGGCGGTGCGATCGCGGCGGCCGGGCCGCTGCTCGCTTCCCTGACCGGTGATCTCATTCCGACCGACGAACGGGCGAAGGTGTACGGCTGGATCCTGTCCGGCGAGATGATCGGCGCGGGCATCGGGCTGATCATCGGTGGCAACATCGGCGCCGCGGTGTCCTGGCGGTACGGATTCTGGCTGCTCGGCCTCCTCGGTCTCGGGCTGGCCGTCGCCGTGTACCGGTGGCTGCCCGAACCGGCCCGCGGCGGAGCGAGCCAGCTGCCTCCCGGCGCGCACGAGATCCCGCTGACCGCCCCCGTCCGGATGCACGGCAACCCCCTGGCAATACCACGTGGCACCGGGGGCGCCGACGTCCTGCGGCAGGCCTGGCGGTCACTCGGCGGGGCGTTCGCCTACATCCTGCACATCCCTACGATCCGGATCCTCATCGTCGCGTCGTCGGTCGGGTACTTCTTCTTCGCCGGCCTGCGCACCTTCAGCGTGGTCTTTCTGCAGAGCTGGTACGGCGTCAACATGCGCGAGTTGACCGGTTTCGTCGTGGCGGTGGGTGCGGGCGCACTCGCCGGCACGATGCTCGGCGGGCGGCTGGCCGACCGGCTGCTGCACAGCCGCCACCCGAACGCCAGGATCATGGTTCCGGCCGTGGCGTACACGGGGACGGCGCTGCTGTTCGCGCCGGGCCTGGCGAGCGCGTCGGTGGTGTTCGCCCTACCGTTCCTCATCCTGGGCGTGGCGATGCTGGGCGCGGCGAACCCACCGCTGGACGCGGCCCGGCTCGACATCGTCACGCCCTGGCTGTGGGGCCGCGCGGAGAGCGCACGGACGGTTCTGAGCCTCACCGCACAGGCGCTTGGTCCCGTGTGCTTCGGCCTCGTCGCGGACACGCTGGCCGGCCGGGGCGCGACGAGCCGGACGCCCGGCCTGCGCGACGCCTTCTTGATCATGCTCGTTCCGCTGCTGGCCAACGGGCTGATCATGCTGTCGGCGCGGCACACCTACCTGACGGACAAGAAGGCGGCCCACCGAGCCGACGCCACCGAGTGCGCCCCGGCCGCCGACTGACAACGGCTGCCGACCGCTTACTGCGTGGTCCCGTCCAACCTGGATGGAGGTCGTTCCCGAAGGGCTGTCAAGGAGGATTGTCCGCGCTCTGCGGGGGTATGCCCGATGCCATCCTTCCCGGGCGGCGTCCCGCATCCGGCGTTGTGGACGCTGACCAGGGCTACGCGCGGCGTGACCTGTTGAACGGCGCCCGCTGAGTCGAGGGGGTGCCGAGCATGGCTGAGCAAAGAGCACAGCAGGAGACGGGGGCCGGTCGGGGGGACTCCTCCCCCAGGTGGGCCAGCGGCTTCACCGTCTTCGCCGGGATAATGATGATCATCGTCGGCGTGTTCCACATGGCTGCGGGCCTGGTCGCGATCATCGAGAACAAGTTCTTCGTGGTCACGGCGGACTACTTGTACGCGTTCGACGTGACCGGCTGGGGATGGATTCACCTCATCGTGGGCCTCGTGGTACTCCTGGCCGGCTTCGCGGTGTTCTCAGGACGGCTGTGGGCCCTAGCCCTGGGCATCGTTCTAGCCGGACTGAGCGCCATCGCGAACTTCCTGTTCCTTCCCTACTACCCGCTGT
This sequence comes from Dactylosporangium darangshiense, assembly GCF_039537565.1. Classification (NCBI taxonomy): domain Bacteria; kingdom Bacillati; phylum Actinomycetota; class Actinomycetes; order Micromonosporales; family Micromonosporaceae; genus Dactylosporangium; species Dactylosporangium darangshiense. The sequence continues at coordinate 82,887 of NZ_BAABAT010000042.1, read as the reverse complement.
GGTCGCTGCTGATCATCGCGCTGGATGTGTTCGTGATCTGGGCACTGGCCGTGCACGGCTGGAAGGTCAAAGCGTGATGGCCGGCCCTCCCGACATCGGCGCCGACGATGTTGATCCGCCCCGGGTCGGGCACCACTGACGTCAGCGACCAGCAGCAGGTTCGGGTCGTTCGGCAGGATCACCCGGCGCAGGTCGACTCCGCGGAAATCCTCCGGCGCAGACGAGCGGCGCTCAAATCTACGCTGTGCATCGGAGCCGTCACAGCGGCGGGCAAGTGATCGAGGAACGTATGGAGGCCCTCGCGGACCACGGTGATGCCGCGCTCGGTGCCGTGGCAGACGCCGTGAAGGTACTCAGCATCCCGCAGCCGAAACACCGGCCCGTCGTCGGTTGCGATGGCATACAGGTCTCCGCCACCGTTGCTGCCGGAGATCATGATGTCGATGTCCCGTCTCAGCGCAGGGGCGCTGTTGCATTTGGGGATCAGGAGACGCGTTGTGCCCGCGCGGGCCACCGTGAGATCGCGGCGGCGAGCTCGGTGAACGCCGCAGCGACGCGGAGTCCGCGTGGTGCGTCGAGGCCGAGTTCAAAGTGTCCGCGGCGAACGTTTTGCATGAAAGCGTGTCCAGCCACGATGGTCTGCGCGGTCCGGTCGGCGCGAAGCCCGCGCATCGATCTGAGCCGGTGTTTCAGCAGGCTGCGATCAGCCTCGATCCGGTTATTGGTATAGCGCTCGACGCGATGCCACGCCGCCGGAATCAGCTCGTCGAGTACGGCCGGGTAGACCTGCGCGGCGTCGGTAACGACCTCGGTTGGGCGTCACCTTCAACGTGGCCAGCGCCCGGCGGAAGAACCCGCGAGCGTCGCGGTACGACAGGTTGTACCGCAGGTACAGCCGAACGACGAACACGATCACGTCCGGCGACAACCGGAACCCGGCAAACGCCGACCGCGGTGGTAAGGCCGGACGCCAGCGGTTCGAGAGATTCACTGCTCCAGCCTGCCCGACCAGGGAACGCTCCAATGCAACAGCGCACTCCTGGGCTGACTGGTGGTGGATTCCGTGCGCAGTAAGCAGCGATCAGTTCAGTTGGGGACGGTCACCACCGCGCCGGTGCGGCTGGCGTCCTCGGCGGCGAACACGGTCAGGTGCGACAGCAGCGAGTCCCGAGCGCCGGACAGCACGCGGCTCGGATCGTCGGACGCGACTGCGTCGACGAACGCGGCGACCAGCCGCGCGTCGCCGCCGCCGTGCCCGCCACCGGCCGTGTGGTCTGACCGGCGATGACGAGCGCGCCGTAGCTCCTGACGCGCCGGTCGACCCGCAGCGGATCGGCCGATGGTGCCGGTGCTGGTCCTGCCGGGCGGGCGTCGCGGATGCGGCCGATATCGGTTCCTCCGACCGCGGCGCTTCGACAGCACGCGCAAGCCCGGGTGAGGTATCCGGGTGATTGTGCTGAAACCCTGAAACCTTACATGCGTTGCGTCGAATCGCTCGTCGAATTTGAGTTAGGTTCGACCGTAGACCACCGTTTCCGACGTCACTCGGGGTGCCACATGGACCAGGTAGAGCAGGCGAACGCCACCGCCGCGATGAACCTGCAGCAGTTCACGGATCTCATCAGCCACGGACTGCAGAACTGCGGTATACCGGCGCCCACCTGGGTCATCCGCCGCCTGATCGACGAACTCCACACCGGGAAGCGGTGCCCGGCCGACGTACCTGCCGGCGAACCGCACCCGGCCGGCTTGCTGCAGAAGCCCGCCACTGAGCAGGCCGCTATCCAGTGGTCCGAACGCACGCCACCACCCGGCACCGAAGACCGTCTGATCGAATTCACCGACCTCGTCGCCGCCGCCGTCATCAACGCCGAGAGCCGGAAGCAGGTCAATGCGTCGCGGGCCCGCATCGTCCTCGCCGCCGACGAGGTGCGCCGCGGGTTCGAACGCGACCTGCATGACGGCGTCCAGCAACGCCTCGTCTCGCTCGGCCTCGAACTGCGCACCCTGGAAGCGCTGATAGGTGACGATCACAGTGAGCTCAAGCCGCGGATCGGACGGACCATCGAGGGCTTGACGCGTGCCTACGAGGATCTGCAGGAGATCTCCCGTCGCCTGCACCCGGCCATCCTCGCGCAGCGCGGCCTCCCGTCCGCGCTCAAGACGCTCGCCCGCCGCAGCCCCATACCGGTCACCATCAACGTTCGATCCGAACGCCGGTTCTGCGGCAGCGTCGAGACAGCCGCCTACCACGTCGTGTCCGAGGCGCTCGCCCTCGTGGCGGAGCGTACACAAGCCTCCGCCGTCACTGTCGACGTCGACGTCACCCCCGCCACCGCGACCACACGCGAAATGCTCGCGCTGTCGATCCACGACGACGGTACCGGCGGCGATGACGCGGCCCTCGACTCGGGACACGTCGGCCTCATCGACCGGGTCGAGGCACTCGGCGGACAACTGCGGCTGGCAGGCCCGGCGCCCGGCAGAACGTCGCTGCTGGTCACGCTGCCGGCCGACGGGCAACCTCTCCCCGTGTGAACACCGGCGACCCTACTGTTCCGGCGCAGGTTGCGAAGCGCCGCTGAAACAAGGGGGCGGAATCGTCAAGACCTGTGGATCCATGCGCGGGCGACGATGCGGATGGCGTGGGCGTTGCGTTTGCCGCGTTTGTGGCTGCGCGCACGGCCCGCGCAACTGGATGAGGCGGGCGCGCGTTGGCGCGCCACCCCGCCGTGCACGGCGCTCGCCACCGCCGGGCCGTCGAACCTGCACATAGCCGTCTGGCTACGAGGCCTCGCCCATCTCTACGAGTTCACCACCACCACGCTCGCAGACTTGGACGTCGAACAAGTTGAAACCATGGTCATCGGCGCGGCCGCGAAGCGACCGGGGCACTGACCAGCCCGACGGACAACGGAAGCCTCACACCTCGTTCGCTACAACCCGTACCAGTTCGTGGCGCGAGGAGATGCCGAGCTTGCGGAAGACCTTGCGGAGGTGATAGTCCACTGTGCTCGGGCTGAGGAAGAGCTCGGCGGCGACCTCCCGGTTCGACGCACCGGCAGCAACCCGACACGCGACCGCCTGCTCCTGACCGGTCAGTTCCGCGAACTGTCCTAATTGGCTTGTGCCGGCACGGGACGCCAGAGCTGTCCGAAGCTCGCGCCGGGAGGTGACGCCCACCGTGCGGAAGATTCCGCGCAGGTGGTGGTTGACCGTGTGCGCGCTGATGAACAGACGCGTGGCGACTTCGCGGTTGGTGGCGCCCCGCACGACGAGCTCGGCGACCTGACGCTGTTGCGGGGTCAGTTGCAAGCTGTTGCCGGCCTCGTCGATCGGCCGCGTCGTCAAGGCGAGTTCGGCCGCGGCCCGCTGTCCGTACGCCGGAGCACCGATGGCGGTGAACATCTCCACAGCGTCGGCCAGGTACGCTCGCGCTTCCGCCCGCCGGCGTTGACGGCGCAGCCACTCACCGAAGACGAGCCGGGTGTACGCCCGATGTGTCAGCGTCTCGGTTTCATCGATGAGCCGGAGCGCTTGGTGGTACAGGGCCTCCGCCGCACGAGCGTCGTCCGCGAGCGCCGCCGCGCACCGAACCGACAGCGCCGAAGCAAGCGGTGTCGTACAGCGCCCGACCCATTCTCTCAGCCGGGCGAGCGCTTCCTTCGCTGTCGCGCGCCGACCGCAGCGCACGCCGGCCTCGATCATGACAACCAGAGGCGCTTTGCCCGTTGTGCCCGAGTGAAGTTCCCACGCCCTGCGCGCGACCGCGAACGCCTCCGGGTAGCGCGATCGTCCGAGGTGCATCACCATCAGTCCGTGGGCGGCGGCGCGGCTGGCGGGCTCGTCGTCGAGCGCCGCGGCCGCGGCGCGCTGGCGCCGGGCCGCGTGCATGGTTCGCGCATCCTCACCGCGCCAGGCGAGCAGCGGGGTACACGCGATGGAGTCAAGCTCCGCCTGTGACCACCCGGCCGACCTGGCGGCGCGCTCACTGCGCCGGGCATATGCCTCCGCATCGGCCAGACTCCCGCTCGTCGCCGCCACGAACGACAGTTCGGCGAGAATCCGGGGAGAACGATCTGCACGCATGGTGCAGATCGGATCGCACCGCTGTGTGGACGCAGTGCAGAATCAGTGCAGGCGACCGTGGATCAGGGCGGTGTTTCCAGAAGGTTCAACCGCGCCCGCACGTACGCCACCATGTCCCGGTAGCCCACCGCCTCCTCGACGCTGGACATTTCGACCAGTTCGTGGAAGCCGTCACCGGCGATGAGAGCCTCGAACCGCTGGGACGCCTGCTCGGCGCGGACCATGTCACCGCGATCGAAGGCCGCCCTCGCGAGAATCGCGGCAGTGGCGCACAAGGGACCGTTTGATTCGCTGACTGCCTCCGCGAGCCCCCATTCGGCCACCTCAATCGCCTGGTCGAGCCGGCCAAGCTTCCACGACGCCTCGGCGACGTACCGCGCGTAGTAGATGTTGAGATGGTTGAGCCTGTCCGCCCGCACGATCGCCAAGCCTTCCTCCCCGGCCCGTCGACCGAGCTCGGTGCGCTCGAACTTCAGATGGATCTCGCTGAGCGTCAGCAGCCCCGATGCCAGAAGATCGCGTCGCCCGGCCTGCCGGGCCAATTCCACCGCCCGTTCGGCGTGAGCCAGGCACGCCGCATCGCCCTGCGCCATGTTCCGCATGGCAAGGTTGCGCGAGACGTTCGACTGCCCGGCGAGATCGCCTATCCTCGCGAAGATGGACAGTGCTCGTTGCATGTGCGTGACGGCGTCCGGGACAGGTGACATCATCGCGACGCAACGTTCGAGCTCAGCCTCGACGACGGGCTCGACGATGCCTGGGGCGGCATCCAGGATGCGCTGCGCGATCGTCACATTCGTCTCGGGCGCGTGAGGTGGCCGGTCCAGTCCCGGTACCACACCCAGGACGAGGAGGGCTGCCTCCCGCACCATGCCGTGCCGCAGAGCCACCTCGGCGATGGGCCAGACCGCCGGTTGTTCGCGCGTGTACCAGTCGAGAGCCTCTTGCAGGCTTTGGCACGTCTCGGCCCACACGTTCGGTCCAGGGGCCGGGAGGACCGTGACCGGCTGTCGCCAGTACCTGGCGTAACACGCGTGGACGGAGTGCAGATAGTGCACGACGAGTCGGCGCTCGACCGCCTCGCGCTCGCCCGCTCGGTTCAGCACTTCACCGCCGTACGCCCGCAGGAAGTCGTGCACAGAGAACCGCCCGGGCCGCGACTCCACGAGTAGGTTCGAAGCTACCAGCGCGTCCAGCCGGAGCCGGGTGTTCGTCCGGTCGATTCCCGCCGCGCTCGCCACCGACTCGAGTGAGATCTCCTGCCCGGGGTGTGCGGCCAGGACGCGAAAGATGTAGGCCGCGTCTGGTTCGAGATTGTGGTACGACCACGAGAACACCGTCCGCAGGTCATCGCCCCGTTCTACAGTGGACAGCGTGTCGAGGGCACCGGAAGGCGTGGCCAGCTGGGTCGCGATGACGCGCAACGGCAACCGAGGATTGAGGGCGGCCCGGGCGGCCACGATCGCCAGTGCCAACGGCAGGCCTGCGCATGCCGTCACGATGTCACGCACCGCGTCGGCTTCGGCGTCCGTGCGTGCCCGTCCCAGCCGGTTGACCAGGAACTCGTGCGACTCCGCTTCGTTGAGCCGGTCGAGCTGTACGTATCGGGCACCTTCGCGAGCGACGAGACTGACCATGCTGTTGCGACTCGTGACGATGACCAGGCTTCCACGGGTAGCGGGCAGCAACGGACGGACCTGCTCCGCGTCGCGGGCGTTGTCCAACAGAATCAACATACGACGGCCGGCCAGGACTGTGCGGTAGCGGGCAGCCCGCACATCCAGGCTCTGCTCGGGTGTGTCCTGTTCACCGAGCGAAGCGAGCAAAGTGGACAGCGCGTCGTCCGACGACATCACCCGCCCGGTCGGATCGAAGCCGCGCAGATTCAGGTAGAGCTGGCCGTCGGGAAACTTGTCGGCGATCTCGTGCGCCCAGTGGACAGCGAGGGCGGTCTTGCCGATGCCGCCCATGCCGCCCAACGCAGTGATGACAACCGTCGTCTCGCTGAACGTGTCGGCCAACCGCTCATCGAGAATGGCGGCCACATCGTTGCGTCGTACGAAGCCGGCGACAGGTGGGGGTAGCTGGGCGGGGCGAAGTACATTTGCCGGTGCCTGTTCATCCTCTGGTGTCCAGCCACTCGCGAGCAGTTCGCGGTATGCGTCGCGCAACCGCGGTCCCGGTTCCACGCCGAGTTCTTCGACAAGCCGCCGACGCGTCTGCTCGAACACCCGCTGGGCTTCGGCCCGGTTGCCAGTAGCGAGGTGGGCGCGCATCAGGCTGGCCTGTAGCGCCTCATCCAACGGAGCCGCTTCGGCCATGATCAACAGTGGTGTCAGTGCTCTGTCGGCCATGCCACTCAAGATCGCCGCATCGGTCGCCGCGACCGCCACCGTGATCCGCTCCCGTTCGACCGCCACAAACCCGGCCGTATTCAGCGTCTGAACGGGAAGGCCGGCGAACGCCGGACTTCGCCCGAGCTCAAAAGCCGTGAGATACGCCCGCACGCCGGCTGTCGTGTTCCCACTCGCCACGTCAGCGCGGGCCCGGCGTACCAGCTCACGGAACATGGCCAGGTCGCAGTCCTCAGTCGCGATCAGGAACCGGTACCCGGTGCCCGCGGGCAACAGATATCGCCCATTGGAGCGGGCCGGTAGGTCAGGCTCGAGAATCCGCCGGAGTTGGCCGACATGCCGCTGAATCTGGTTGATAGCACTCGCGGGCGGGTTTTCGCCCCACAGGCAGTCGACCATGGACTCGATGCTGACGACGCCGCCGGCGGCGACGAGGAGCATGGCGAGAATGACCTGCTGGCGCCACGGACCGAGGTCGACCTCAGCACCGTCGCGGGCGGCGCGCAGTCCGCCGAACACCCTGAACTGGGAGTGCGGCCGCGATTCACCCGATTGCCCATGTTCAGGCGCCCTCACGAACACACCCTACGTAGGAACGATGAATGCGCAACGTCGCTTCCCAGGATACCCCGCCGAGGAGCTCCGAATTTCCCATGTCTCGTGTTCGGGTCGATATCGCCGGTGACGACGAAGACTACGCATCACGAGTGATTCGGCGACCGCCCCAGGGTCCGTACCTTCGGCCAGGTTCCCCTCGCCGGGGGTCGAAACCGAAGGAGTACGCATGCCCTACCTAGCGGTTGGCTCGGAAGGCGCCAACCCCGTCAACATCTACTACGAAGACCACGGCAGCGGTACGCCCGTGGTGCTCAGCCACGGCTACCCACTCAGCGGCCGCTCCTGGGAGAAACAACTTTCCCAACTGCTCGCGGCCGGATACCGGGTCATTACCTACGATCGGCGGGGATGGGGTAACTCCAGCCAACCCGCGACCGGATACGACTACGACACGTTCGCCTCCGACGTCAACAAACTTCTGACGCAGCTGGACGTTCGCGGCGCCATTCTCGTCGGGCACTCGATGGGCACCGGTGACATCACCCACTACCTCGGTAGGTATGGCACCGAGCGGGTCGCCAAGGCTGTCCTGCTCTCGCCGATCCCCCCATTCCTGCTTGGGACGGCGGATAACCCCGAGGGTGCGCCACAGTCGCTGTTCGACGGTTTCATCCAAGCCGCACAGGCGGACCGGTACGTGTGGCTCAAGCAGTTCCTGGAAAACTTCTACAACCTCGACACCTACGGCGGCACCCTGGTCAGCGACCAGGTGTTCCAGGCCAGCTGGAACCTCGCCGTGGCCGGGTCTGCGATCGCCGCCGTGGCGTGCATCCCCACCTGGCTCACCGACTTCCGCAACGACCTGCCGAAAATCGATGTGCCGGTCCTCGTGATGCACGGCGACCAGGACCGCATCCTGCCGATCGGGCTGACCGCCCAGCGGCTGCCCGGACTCATCAAGGACATGCGGCTGCTCGTCATCGAGGGCGGGCCGCATGCCATCGCGTGGACCCACGCCGACCAGGTCAACGCCGCCCTGCTCGACTTTATCCAAGGCTGAAAGGAAACACAGTGAAACTCCCCCTCCGTCGGCGGACCATCTACATAGGAGCGGCCGCTGCCGCGCTCACGCTCGGCCTGGTCGGGGTCGGCACCGCGCAGGCTTCGACCAGCCATGTGACCAGTCCTGCCCATGCCCAGCCCAAGCCGACCGTCGTGCTGGTACACGGTGCCTGGGCCGACGGGTCCAGTTGGTCGGGCGAGGTGAGCCGGCTGCAGCACGACGGCTACCCCGTCGTTGTGGCACCGAACCCGCTGCGAGGCCTGTCCAGCGACGCCGACTACCTGCGTGCCTTCCTCAGCGGAATCACGGGACCGATTGTCCTGGTTGGACACTCGTACGGTGGCGCCGTCATCACCAACGCCGCCACCGGCAACGCCAACGTCAAGGCTCTGGTCTATGTGGACGCCTACATCCCGGATGCGAACCAGTCGGTGGCCGGGCTGACCAGCGCCGACTCGGTCCTCGCACCGGCCGGCAGCAACCCCGCATCGGTGTTCAAACTGGTGACATACCCGGGCGCGCCTGACGGCATCTATGACACCTACCTGCTTCCGAACGTGTTCGCGGCGGCGCTGGGTGGCGGGCTGTCCGCGTCGCAGGTATCGGTTCTCGCAGCCTCACAGAGCCCGACCTCGCTGATCGCGCTGGGCGAGCAATCTGGCGCGCCGGCGTGGGCGTCGATCCCATCGTGGGACCTCGTCGGCACGCAGGACAAGGTCATCCCCCCGGCGGCCCAGCTGTCCATGGCCGCGCACGCGCGAGCGCACGTGGTCAAGGTCAACGCCGCACACCTGTCGCTGGTCACCGCCCCGGACGCGGTCACCCAGCTCATCGAGACCGCCGCGCGCGCTACGGCGTAACGGCCTCGACGCTCTGAGGTGGTGGCGCTTCTGCGACCACCGCCTCAGAGTCTCGGGAGTGCCCCCTACGAACCGGTACCCCAGCCCCGGACTCGAGACGTAGATTGCGCTGCATCCGGTCGCCCGACGCTCACCCGTCATGAGCCGTCCAGGTACGAGCGTGACGTTCGGCTGCCGACGGGAGCCGCGGTGGACGGGCCGGAATCGGTCGTCATGTTCGACGAAGTCGCCGGCTCTGCGGTCCGCGGCGTCATCTCGGATGCCGCCAGCCGCCTCACCTGGGCGTCGCCGGCGCTGCCAGGCGCGTTCCACGACCTCACGGCCGCCCGCAGCCACGGCATCATCGACGCGCTGACCAGCGCCGCCGTGACGACCTTCGCAGGCAAGGGCTACAGGACGCGGGCGCGACGGTGCGCACACCGTTCAAACGCCACCATCACCGCCCGAGGCTGTCACACCGGCAGAATGCGGTGAACACGGCACACGCGAAGATCCGCGCCTGCAGCGAACGGGCTATCGCCTTCCTCAAGACCTGGAAGATCCTGACGAAGCCGCACTGCCGCCCACGCCGATCCACCGCAATCGTGCAGGCCATCCTCGCCCTGCACCGCATCGACACCGGCCGCTACGCAGGATGAATATGGCTCACGCGAAGTCGCCACCTTTTCCTGCTCAACGACCGTGCCGGAATTGCGGTTCCCCGCAGGCTGGGCAGCGGGTCGCCGCCCGGAGACACAGCGGCCGGCGACCGTCGCCCGCTCGACGGGTGCCCGCGACTCAATTTTTACTCAAAACGCACCGTGGTCTACGAAATTCACCTTGGTAATTGCTAATTTCCGCGTACCGATTTTGCGCTCACGAAGGAGGGTCCACCGTGCGAATACCGCGCCGGGGTCTGCTCGGGCTGGCCGCACTGGCCGGCCTGCTCACGACCCTACTGGCTCCCCAGGCGGCGTTCGCCGCATACTACGGCGGCGAGATCAACCACGCCGCGAGCATCGACTACCCGCCGGACACGGACTGGTACCGGAAATGCGTCAGCGTCACCGGTGCGATGGCCTGTCTCCAGCCCTATGGCGACGACCTCTACATCTACGACAGCAGCGCCGACGGCCATTCCGCCGCGATGATCTGGTTCGACGCCGACTCAGCCCGGTCGGGCACCTGCGTCAGCCAGTGGGGCAACGGCCACTGGGGCTGGTGCAACAAGGATTTCACCGAGGGCCACACGATCTACTTCGCTGCCGCCGTGTACGAGGCGGGCAACATCGTGCGAAACAGCAGCTGGGTCTCGACCGTCACCTGATAGCGGCGTCCCGCAATGAGACGGGGGGTCCGGGCGGGCTGCCGCAGAGCCCCGTTCGGGCCCTCTCCATCTCGGCTCTGTCGAGGGTACCGCCGAAGAACGTGCTGGCTCTACGTGGAAGGCGGCAACGGTGCCGCGTTCGTCGACGCCGACCTCGCCTTGCCGCTGTCGCGCCGGAGCCCGCCGACGTGGGGGCATACCGTGCTGTGGCGGGCCGGATGATCGTCGCGAACACGAAGGCAACGACGGATATCGACGAGCGCGGGCGGAACCCCGCTCAGGGTCGCGTGAGGTCTGGATGATGGTGAGGTTCGTCATGATGACTCATGTGCTGGCTATTGCCGGTTGTGTTGGGGTGTGGGCTGCGTGCCGCGATGACCGTGAACACGGTGGCGACGAGGGCAAGTGCGCCGTATCCGAGGGCGATCTGCGGCAGTGAGAAGGTGTTGGAAAGTTGGCCGGAGGCCAGGGCAGGGATAGCCGCTCCGCTGTAGCAGAGTAGGTAGATCGCGCTGAAGATCGGTGCCCGGTCGGCCGGGGTGCTGCTGTGCAGCAGGCCGCGGGTGGCGGCGCTGATGGCGATGCCTTGACTGGCGCCCGCGACGATGGTTGCGGCGATGAACGCTACCAATGTGCCGGTGGCGATCGCTGTGATGATGCCGATCCATCCGGCCAGGAAGATGATCGTGCCGAGGCGTTGGGCGGCCGCGGATGTGAACCGGCCGCCGAGGGGAGCACCGAGAGCACTGGGACCCATGTAGGCGGCGAACACCAGCCCGAGGACGAGCGGGCTGCGCGTGTGGAGTTGATCTTCGACGAGCGCCGGCACGAAGGCCTGGTAGAAGGCCCCGGTCGCCCAGGTGGCCAGGAACACCACTGCTGCGACGGGGAGCAGAGGTCTGACCCGGGCCGGTACGCGGACGTGGGGTCGCAATGACAACCAGGCGCCCGGCGACGGAGTCGCAGTCTCCGGGCTGACAGCGACGAGTGCGGCAGACAGGAGGAGGAGGCCGGCGGCAACCAGATAGATGAGCTCGCGTGGCCAGGGGCCGAACTGGACCAGGGCTCCGGAGGCGATGGCGCCGACGGCGAGGCCGAGCATGACTGTCTGGCTGGAGGCGACGGAGGCCAACCAGGCCGGCCTGGCCGGTGCGGCATCGACGATGTAGGAGGTGAGGCTGGTGCTGGCCAGCCCGGCCCCAAGGCCCATCAGGAGCCTTCCGGCGATCAGGATGCCGATGTCGTGCACGTGCAGCAACAGCAGACAGCCCAGCACCAGCAGTCCGAGGCTCGCGATCGAGGTGGGCCGGCGGCCGAGATGATTGGACAGCCGTCCTGTCATCAACAGTGTGGTGAGAGTGGCGGCGGAGTAGGCGACGACGGTCATCGAGATGCCGGCGTTGGTGAACCCGTCCTCGGCCCGGTAGATGTTGAAAAGCGGGATCGTCGAGCCCACTGCGGCAAATACGGCCGCCAGGGATACCACCGCGGACAAGAAAGCCAGCCGGAGCGTTCCGCGCCGGCTGACCTGGTTGATCACAGGTGCCACGTTCTGCATCTTTCTCGTGTTCTGAACTAGACCGGCCCGCGAATGCGCCACATGGCGACCAGCGCGACACTGGGGAGCCAGGTGCGCAGTACCAAGGTCATCGGCGACCTTCGGCTGCTCCCGGGTGCTTAAGGTCGATGAGGTCGGCGTACTCGGGGTTGTGCTCGATGAAGGTGCGCACGATCGGGCACATGATGGTGACTGTCTTGCCTTGCGCGCGCACGTCGTCGAGGACGCGTCTGATCAGCTCGCTGGCGATGCCCTGTTTGCGGAACTCGGGGAACACCGAGGTGGCCAGCAAGACGAGGCGGTCGTCGCCGGCGACGTTGTATGACAGTCCGGCAATCTCGCGCTCGCCGAAGACGGCTTCGTAGATGCCGGCTTTCTCGTCGTTGACGACTGCGAAGTCGAACGCGGGAGCGTGGGGATCGTCGATTACCTCGTCGACAGAGGCGATCTGGTCCTGACTGACGATGCCTTTCCCGTCGGTCATTGGGGGTACTCCTCCTTGATTGCACGTTCACCGGCCGAGGCCGCTGGTCCTTGTGCTTCGGTGTTCCGAACCCTTTACGGGCGAACGCGGATGATCGTCTTGCCCTTGATCCGCTCGGTCGGGTTGAAGGCAGCGACCGCATCGTCGAGGGTTGCGACTTGGCCGATGTTCGTTCGCACTCGTCCATCCCGCACCCGCTGGGCGATCTCACCCAGTTGGGCGCGGTCGGACACCACAACGAAGTCGATCGCCACGGCGCCGGCGGGCCGCGCCTCCGCCGGGCCGGTGACGGTCACCAGCGTTCCTCCGGCCCGAACCAAACGCGCGGAACGCTGCTGAATGTCGCCGCCGATGACATCGAACACCAGATCCACTCCGCCAACTTCTTCCAGAGCGTCGTTGTCAAGGTCGACGAACTCCTGCGCGCCGAAGTCGAGCGCCGTCTGACGACCGGCGGCGCGCCCCGTGCCGATGACGTATGCGCCGGCCTCACGTGCCAACTGCGTTGCCATCGAACCGACCGCGCCGACCGCGCCGTGCACGAGGACGCTCTGCCCCGCCTGCAGGTGGCCGTGCTCGAACAGCCCTTGCCACGCGGTCAGGCCCGTCATCGCGACGCTCGCGCCCACCGTGAAGTCAACGTCGCCCGGCAGCGGCGCGAGGTTGCGCGCCTCGACGACCGTGTACTCCGCGAGGGTGCCGTCGCGGGTCCAGTCCGTGAGGCCGAACACCCGCTGTCCCACCGACAAGCCGGCGGCGCCGTAGCTGAGTGCGGTGACCACTCCGGCTACCTCGTGGCCGGGGATCGACGGCGTCCGGTCGCGGCCGAGGCGATCAATCCAGGTCGACGGCCACTCGAGCTCATTCCCGGTGAATCCCGACGCATGAACCTCCACGACGACATCGCCGTAGTTCGCGCCCTCGAGACTGGCGAGCCTCGCTGTGTCCGGCTCGGGCCGCTCCACCAGCGTCATCCCCGCCGTTCCCGCGGCCCGGTCCGTTACCACAATCGCTTTCACCTGACTACCTCCCAGTAACAACCCTCGCCCACCCGTGATGACGTAACGGGGTGGGCCGTTGTCTCCGCGTCCTTACGGGCGAACGCGGATGATCGTCTTTCCCTTGACCCGCTCGGTCGGATTGAACGCCGCAACGGCATCATCGAGGGTCGCGACGTTGCCGATGACCGTCCGCAGACGTCCGTCCCGCACCCGCTGAACGACCTCACGCAGTTGGGTGCGATCGGACACGACGACGAAGTCGATGGCCAGGCCGTCTGCGGGCCGCGCCTGCGGCGGCCCGGCGATCGTCACCAGTGTTCCTCCGGCTCGAACCAGCCCGGCCGACCGCTTCCCGATGTCACCGCCGATCACGTCGAACACCAGATCAACTCCGCCGACGTCGTCCAGTGCGTCGTTAACCAGGTCGACGAACTCCTTCGCGCCGAAGTCGAGTGCCGTCTGACGGTCGGCGGCGCGTCCGGTACCGATGACGTAGGCACCGGCCTCGCGCGCAAGCTGGGTGACCATCGATCCGACTCCGCCGGCCGCGCCGTGCACGAGGACGCTCTGCCCCGCCTGAAGGCGACCATGCTGGAACAGTCCCTGCCAAGCGGTCAGACCCGAGATCGGCAGACTCGCGCCCACCGTGAAGTCGACGTCCCCCGGTAGCGGCGCGAGGTTACGCGCCTCCACGGCCGCGTACTCCGCCAGCGTGCCGTCGCGGGTCCAGTCCGTGAGGCCGAACACCCGCTGCCCCACCGACAGCCCCGTCGTTCCGTACCCGAGAGCGCTGACCACACCGGCCAACTCGTGACCGGGGATCGACGGCGTCCGGTCACGGCCGAGGCGATCCGTCCAGGTCGACGGCCACGTCAACTCTCCAGGAGTGAAACCCGAGGCATGGACCTCGACGAGCACATCGTTCCCCGCCGCCTCCGGCTCGGGGCGCTCCGCCAGCGTCATCCCGGCTGTTCCCGCGGCCTCATCCATCACCACGATCGCCTTCATCTGGCACCTCCCTGTATCCAGTTCTCGCCGCCAGACTCGCTAGGCAGCTTTATGGACGATATCGTCCACTACCGTATCACTCCCAGGACGCGCCGTCAGACGAGGACGTATCGCTGAATCAAGCCAGTGATGGCAGACGGAGGCTTGCGGTTCGATACCGCTCCGACTCGCCACCTGGACGAGATAGTCCAGTTGGTCGGCCCAGGGCGCGTCCGCGACCACGTCCTCACCGCCGATGAACCTCACCTGGTCCCTTCGGTGGAATCTTCCGCGATAGGGGCAGTTTCACCACGCGGCGGCCACGTGTTCAGGCGGGCTGTCGCACCGCTGTCCCGAGCGCATTGTCGATCACGTACCGCCAGAATCCATCCGCGCCGTGGCGCACGACATCGCTTGCCGAGCCTCCGAGGTGCACGTGCTTGCCGTCGGGACCTGTGCCGTCAATTGACCAGTCCAGCACGATTTGGGCGATGTCGCCGGCAACGAACACATGGCGCGCCTTGGCCTCCAGCGGTAGGCCGAGGCTGAGATCGCGCTCGAGTTCGGCAGCGATCTCGGTGTGATCAGTGACGGTTCGCCCGTCTTTCGCGATAAACACGGCCTCCGGTTCGTACCCGATCATCATTGCGCTGACCTTGCCGGAGTTGAATCGCTCGAGCAACGACGCGACGACGCCTTCGGGTTCAGTGGGGAGTGAGTAGGACTCAGACATTTTGGCTCCCTGCTTCGGTTGGTTGAACGGTCCCATAACTGGACGAACTAGTCCACTTTAGCACGGGGTCGCGCAACGGACACCTGACAGTTAGGCCACAGAGGCCGGTATTTTGAGGGGTTGGGAATGCACACGACGGCCGACGGGATGCCTCAAGGCACATCGCCGGTTGACCAAATGAGACGCAACCGTCCAGATAGGGTCCTACGGCAGCACGCGTTCACTGGTTCGTGCGGCGGTCCTGTCAGTACCATGGCGGTGTGGAGGAAAGCGCGCAGACTGCCGCAGCCGCGCGGTTGACGGCGCGCGGCGCGAAGACAAGGTCACAAATCGTCGCCACCGCCGCCGAACTGATGCGCGTGCGAGGAGTCGGTGGAACGACTCTGGACGACGTCGTCTCAGCGAGCCAAGTCAGTAAATCGCAGCTGTACCGACACTTTGAAGACAAGCCGGCGCTGGTCCGGGCAGTGATCGAGTTCGTGGGCGAGCGAACGATAACCGGTGAGCGAGATCGCCTGGAGAAGGTGAGGACATTCGCGGGCCTGCGACGTTGGCGGGATGCACTGGTCGCGCGCAATGCCCTGCAAGAGGGCCGGTACGGGTGCCCTTTGGGCTCCCTGGCGAACGAGGTCTCCGATCAGGACTCGGTCGCGCGCAGGAAACTGCACGACCTGTTCACGGCTTGGCAAGAACTCTTCGAAGATCTCCTTCGCCGATTTCAGAAGGAAGGTGTCATTCCGCAGGACGCCGACGTGGCCCAACTTGCGACGGGGTTCGTGGCGGTTGTCCAGGGCGGCTACCTGTTGGCGCAGACCTCCCGCGACGTCACACCGATGGCTTCCGCGATCGACATGGCCATATCACACCTGAGTCTGCTCGCCCGTGAGCAAGATGAAGCACACCGCCCGTGAGCTCGCCGGTCACCGGGTGCGGCTGTCGGCGCCGGAGCACCCGACACCCGAACTACAAGGTGCCTTGGTCCTGCACGCAGTAGAGCTCCGGGACCGCCGGAGAAGAGCCCGTACAGCGGCCACAACGAACCCGCCGTCGACGCCCCGCCCGCTCTGCGGGTCGTAGCTGCGTTCACCGAACTCGCCCGGGCGATCTGACCGCGGACCCCGACAGGGGTTCAACACGTTCGCCGATCCCACAACGCGACAACGCCCTGCCATCTACCTCAACGCGGTCACGCTGTGCGGCATCCTCTTCGGCGAGTCCCTACTGGGACTCGCCGACCTGTATCTGACCGCGTCCGTCGCGTTCGAACCTGCGATCGGTCGCGGCCACCGCTCTCGGCTGCTGAAGACGTCAGTTATTGGAGAACGACCACAGGTAGTCCACCGGCATGGTGGCGTAGTTGATGAGGTGGCCGCCGTACACGGTTTTCTCGCCGGCCTCGCTCCAGTTGAAGTTGCACCGCGCCCACGTGCCGTTGCCGTGCGTGTTCCGGCAATACCGGGTCAGCACGTCGCCGCGGTCGCTGTCGATTCTTGCCATCGCCGACTGGCCGTCGGCCTTGTTGTCCTTGACGTAGACGTAGTCGCCGTCGTAGTCGATGCAGACAATGGTGGAGTGGTAGTACGCGTCAGCCATGAGGCACACGCCGACCGGGCCCGCGACCTTGGTGCCGGTCTGGCATGACGCCCACACGCCTTCACATGCGACGAAGTACTGGTCTCCGCCGGCCATGCTGGGCGTCGGCGCGGCGAACACGGCGATGGCCGTGACCACCAGAGCGACGAACCCGGCCCGGAACACCTTGACACGATTCACTAGTGGCATGACCGGCAACATCTCGCCGACCGAGTCGAGCCGTCAATCATCAACGCCGATGCTTGAAGGAATCTTGAGCTAAGCGCGGCGTTCCACTCCTCAATTTTTCCTCAAGGTTGCCGCGCCACGCCGCCGACCAATTCGACGATCGCTAATCTCGATCCGATCGTTCCACGCAATTCAATGAAGGCGAGGGCGAAATGAGAATTCGACGTCTAACGGCCGCGGTCGGCACGACGAGCGTGTCAATGGCGGCCGTGGTGCTGGCGACGGGATCGCCGGCGAACGCGGCCACGACCGAGTTCTGCACGCAGCCCGGCGCGCGGGCCGGATACAGCTGTTTCTATTCGAACGGCGACATCATCGGCGTCAATGATATGTTCAAGGACGGATTGCGTGCCGTGGTCGAGTGGCGGACGGATGACGGCTATGGCGAGTGCCATGACGCGAACGGCGCGCTCAACGGCTGGACGTACTGCAACTACGACTTCACGGAAGGCAAAAACAAGATCATCTCATTCCGTGTGGTAGCTCGCAACGGAGCCAACGGCGCCGACCAGTTCCCGACCGTGGCGGTGGTCGGCTGGATCTCGGGGCGTGGTTGATCCATGCGCTGGACACGTAGAGCTGCGGTCTCCGGCGGCGTTGTCGTCGCGGTGCTCGCCGGCGCCGCCGCACCGGCCGGGGCGAGCACGAACCTCGGCTGGCTGTACACCGTCAACAACGGCGGCGCGATCTTTTTCGACGCGGACCTCAACGGCCAACCGGGCATCGAGAAGATCACCGTCTGCGACAACAAGAGCGACGGTCGCGGCATCGCGGCCTCCGTCGAGGATGTCGAAGGCAACCTGGAGTACTTCATCGTCGACCGGTCCCACGACGGCAATTGCACGGTCTACCAGGGCGACCTCTTCAAGGAGGAGACCCGCGTCTCCGTCTCGGTCTGGGAGTACGCCGGGACTTGGAAGAGCACCGTGAAGTACGGGATCGCCGTCGCCTGACGGTCGTAGCGCCCACCTCCCAGGATGACCCGCCCGGAAAGTTACCTCCGGCGACCGATCCACGCGTCCGGCCCGCCGCCCCAAGCTCGTCACCATGATTGGAGACGTGAACCACAAGCGCGGCGTGGAGCGCACATCGTGAGCGCGGGCTCATCGCCGGGTAGGCCGGCGCAGGGAGGCCGGGCGCTCCGGCTCCCCCCGTTGCGAGCCGGAGCGCCCCGCCGCGACAAGGATCACTGTTGCCCCGGCCGGAAACCTTGCTGAATGCTTAACGGCGATGCATGCACCGCTCGCGATCCGGCTGCTGGGCGCCGTGGAGGCCCGCGTCGGCGGGCAACCGGCCGGCATCGGCCACCCCAGGCAGCGCGCCGTCCTGGCGGTGCTCGCCGTCGACGCCGGCTCGCCGGTCACCGTCGACGACCTGGTTGACCGGGTCTGGGACGAGCCGCCCGACCGGGTCCGCCAGTCGGTGTACGTCTACGTCGCCCGGCTGCGTCACGTCGTGCCGATCGCCAGGCGGTCCCGCGCGTACCTGCTCGACGTTGAACCCGACGTTGTGGACCTGCACCGCTTCCGCCGGCTGGCCGCCACCGACCCGCGCGCAGCGCTGGACCTGTGGCAGGGCAGACCGCTCGCCGACGTCGAGGGCCCTTGGGCCGCCGCGCAGCGTGCCCGCTGGGCGCAGGAGCGCCGGGACGCCACCATCGCCTGGGCCGACGCCGAGCTGGCGGCCGGACGTGCCGCCGCGGTGATCGGGCCGCTGAGTGACATCGTCGCCGAGCATCCGCGCGCCGAGCCGCCCGTCGAGCGCCTCATGCGGGCGCTGCGGGACCAGCGGCGCTACGCCGAGGCCCTCGACGTGTACACCGGTCTGCGCGAGCGCCTCGCCGACGCGCTGGGCGCCGACCCCGGACCGTCGCTGCAGGCGCTGCACCGCTCGCTGCTGCTCGGTGAGGAGCCCGACCCAGCGACGGTGCGACCGCGGCCCGCGCCAGCGCCTACCGTGCCCGCGCAGGTGCCGCTGGACGTGCGCGGGTTCGCCGGACGGGGCGCGGCGATCGCTGAGCTCGACGCCCTCGCCGCCAGCACGGAGCGGGGCAGCGTCGCCGTCGTCATCTCGGCGCTGTCGGGGACCGCCGGGGTCGGCAAGACCGCCTTGGCCGTGCACTGGGCGCACCGGGCCGCGCACCGGTTTCCCGACGGGCAGCTGTACGTCAACCTGCGCGGCTTCGGCCCGCCCGGCTCGGGATTCGCCGCGGGTGACGCGTTGCGGGTGCTGCTCGACGGGCTCGGGGTGCCCGCCGACCGAGTGCCGTCCGGGCTGGACGCGCAGGCCGCGCTGTACCGCAGCGCCATCGCCGGCCGCCGCATGCTCGTCGTGCTCGACAACGCCCGCGACGCCGCGCAGGTGCGGCCCCTGCTGCCGGGCGCGCCCGGTTGCCTGGTCGTCGTCACCAGCCGCGACAGCCTCGGGGGCCTGATCGCCGGCGAGGGCGCCGTGCCGCTTCCGCTGGATCTGCTCGACCGGCAGGAGGCCCGGGACCTGCTCGCTGGGCGGCTCGGCGCGCAGCGGGTGGCCCGTGAGCCCGCCGCGGTCGAGGAGATCATCGACCGGTGCGCCCGCCTGCCGCTGGCCCTGGCGATCGCTGCCGCCCGCGCGGCCGTCGACCCGCGCCGGGCACTCGCCGACGTCGCCCTCGAGCTGGCCGGCGCGGAGCAGCAGCTCGACCCGTTCGCCGGAGCCGACGTGGTGACCGACGTGCGGGCGGTGTTCTCGTGGTCGTACCGCATGCTGCGCCCGCCGCTGGCACGGATGTTCCGGCTGCTCGGCCTGCAACCCGGCGACGACGTCGGCGCGCCGGTCGCGGCGAGCCTCACCGGCGTCACCCCCGAGCGCGCCGCCCAGATGCTCGCTGAGCTCGCCGACGCTCACCTGGTCACGGAGGCGCGGCCCGGCCGATACGGCCAGCACGACCTGCTGCGCGCCTTCGCCCGCGAGCTGGCGGCCACCGACCCGGAGGCGCCCGCGACGGTGCGCCGGCTCGCCGACCACTACCTGCACACGTCGGGCACCCTCGCGGGGCGGCTCGACCCGTTCCGCGTCGCCGTGCCGCTGCCGCTGCCCGCTCACGGCGTGCGGGGCCGAGACGCTCGAGGGCGGCAGCGCCGAGGAGGCGCTGGGGTGGTTCGCCGCGGAGTATCCCGCGCTCATGGCCGCCGTGCGCGCCACCGCCGGCTCCGACGACCCGGGCCTCGCCCTGCACCCGGCCCGGCTGGCCCGCAACCTCGTCGAGTACCAGCAGCGCACCGGCCGCTGGAACGACCTGCTCGCCGCGCACGAAGCCGCCGCGCGGGCCGCGCACCGCCACGGCGACCGGCTCGGCGAGGCCGTGGCCCAGCACGGCATCGCCCGCGCGAACGCGTTCCTCGGCGACGCCGACGCCGCAGCCACCGCGGGCCTGCGCGCCGCAGAGCTCTACCGCGACGCCGGCCTGCCGGTCGCCGAGGCCGACGCCCGGCGCAGCGTGGCCGTCGCCTACTCGCGGGCGAACCGGCTGCCGGAGGCGCTCGAGCACGCCCGACGGCTGGTCGATCTGTACGAGCGGCACGGCGAGCCGTCCGACCGCGCGCAGGGGCTCAACACACTCGGGTACACGCTGGTACAGCTCGGCCGTGCCTCCGAGGCCCTCGATCCGCTCACCCTCGCCCTGGACCTGCAGCGCGGTACCGGCGACAACCACGGCGCCGCCTTCACCCTCGACAGCCTCGGCCTGGCCTGCGCACGGCTGGGACGGCCGGACGAGGCAGCCGAGCACTACCGCCGGTCGCTGGAGCTGTTCGAGCGGGCCGGCGACCGGTACGGCCAGGTGTACCCGCTGTGCGGCCTCGGCGACGTCGTCGCTGCCCTGGGCGATCGCTCGGGCGCGCGGGAGCTGTACGAACGCGCCCTGCGGATCAACCGCGAAGTCGACGGCGATGCCCTCACGACCGACCTACAGGAGCGCCTGCGGCACCTCGGCCCACCCTGAACCCCTTCGGCTCCGCCGGTCGGATTGCCGACGGCCCGCCCGCGGGGTGCGGACGGGGCGTCGTACCTGCGAGAGGTCAGGGGGATCCTCAGATGTCCGGGCCGATGGCCCAGGTCACCGGAGGGACGTCCGTGGCGTCGTGGATGATGACGCCGGTTGCGGTCGGGCCGGGCGGGTACGCGCCGTCGTGGATGATGACGCCGGCCTGTGCGGGGCTGGGCAGTCCGACGACAGCGACTGCGAGGACGAGGCCGGCGAGGACGACACCGGCGCGGTGGATGTTCATGGTGGTACCTCCTTGTGTGGCGGCTTTCCGCTGCCACCCATGCTTGCCGCCGACGGGGGTTCCCCGCCTGAGCAAGCCATGCTCATTCCGCGGGCGGCGCTGCTCAGCGGAGGTTGAGCAGCATCGCTTCGGTGATCATGTCGTAGGCGACCGTCCAGGCGTGTTCGTGCTCCTCGGTCCAGACCGACGCCATTTCGGCGGCGATCGTGGCGATGAGGGCGGTGCGGACCTGGTTGTAGTGGGCCACCCGGACGCCGTAACCGGCGTGGCGGCGACCGAGACGGGCGGCGCTGTCGAGGAACGCCGGAAGGTCGGGCAGGGCCACCACCAAGGCGCGCAGCTCGTCGGCGAACTTGGCGCGTTGGCGGGCCAGGTCGGCCGGGAACATCGGGCGCAGCTGCGGATACCGGCCGAACAGTTCGGCGTAGAACGCATCGGCGACCAGCGGCAGCCGCGGTCGCATCCGCTCGATGCCCTCCAGTACCAGGTCTACCTGCTCCGGTGTCATCTCACACGCCCTCCTCCGGCGCCGGCCCGAGTCGCAGTGCGGCGGCGAGTTCGCCGCGGTTGGAGACCCCGAGTTTGGTGTACGCGCTCTGCAGATGGTTGTTGACGGTCCGTACCGACAGGAAGAGCTGATCGGCGATCGCCCGGCTCGCGTGACCCTTCGCGGCCAGGACCGCGATCTCGCGCTCGCGGGTGCTCAGCGGCGACGTGGTCACCGGCCGCAGCAGGCCCGGGGTGCGCACGTCCGGGCATCGGGCCAGCCACTGCGTGGCCAGCACACCGGCCCGCGACCGGTGCCGCCCGTCGCCCGTCGCGGCGGCGTGGGTTGCGGTCTCGGCGGCGGCGAGCAGCGCGTCCAGGGCAGCGTAGCGGTGCGCGACCGTCAACAACCCGGTGCCGTCGCCGCGGACGGCCGCCTCGGCGTGTGCCCGTACCGTCGCGGTGATCTCAGTGGCCCACGGGAGGTCCCGGAGGCGGCCCAGCACCATCTCGGGCCGGCCGAGCCGGACCACGTCGTGGAGGAGCCGAAACTCGCGGGTGTACGCACCGACCCGAGCGCACCGCTCGGCCACGCCGACCAGCCGGGTCAGCGCGGCCGGCACGTTGCCGTGCTGGGCCTCGACCCAGGCCAGGGCCCGCTGCAGCTGGATGATCGGACCCGCGGTGCCGGACGCGGCGGCGTCGAGGGCGGCGGTCAACCGCTCCAGCGCCGGCCGGTCCACGGCCCCGGCGAGCGCGGTCGCCATCACCAGGCCGGCCACCGGGCTCAGGACCGCATCGGAGGTGGCGACCGTCCCGGTCTCGCTCAGCGCCGCCCGGAACGCGACGACCGCCGCCGCGACGTCGCCCCGGTCGAGCTGCGTCCAGCCCGCGATGGTCGCGAACACCGCGCTCAGCGACCGGTCCCCGGCGGCCGCGGCCTCCTGCTGCCCCTGGGCGCAGACGTCCAGCGCGGCGCTGAACTGCCCGCGCAGATCCAGGACCGTGGCCAGGACCGACAGGTGTACCGCCGCGGGTGGCGGCCCGCCTCCCGGCTCCGGCCAGGTGTGCGCGAGCCGGCACAGGTCCTCGGCCTCGTCCAGCTGGCCGAGTTCGGCCAGGCTCGCCGAGCGGACGTGCCAGGCCAGTGACCGGCCGGGCGGCAGCGGGCCGGCGGTGCGAGGCCCGGCGTCGCGGCCGGGAGGACCGACCGTGTTCACGAGCTCCAGCGCCTCGCGGGGCCGCCCGGCGTAGGCCGACAGCATCGCCCGCATGGCCACGAGGCGCTCGTCGTAGGCGGGTCCGACGACGTCGGCCGCAGCCCGCAGGCTCCGGGCCGCGTCGTCGAGACGGCCCAGTCGGTACGCCAGGTTCAGGCTCCGGGTCACCGCCCACGTGGCGTAGGTGTCGGGGTCCGCGGCTGGGTCGTCCGCGGCGGCCAGCACCGCCTCCGCCCCGGCGGGATCCCCCTCGTCCGCCAGCGTCTCGGCCAGCACGATGCTCGCGGGAAGGTGTCTCGCCGCCCGCAGGACCGCGCCGGCCAGCCGCTTAGCCCGCGCGTTGTCGCCTGCGGCCCGGGCGGCGACCGCGGCCTCGGCCAGCAGCGCCACGTCGCCGTCGCCCGTCGCATCCAGCCGCCACGTCGCCAGCTGCAGCGGATCGGACGCGCGACGGGCCCCGTGGGCGACGACACGGTCGATCTGGTCGAGCAGCAGCCGCCGGGCCGCCAGCGTCGGAATGCCCTCGCGGAGGATCGCGCCGTGCAGCGGGTGGGCCAGGGCGATCTGGTGCCGGCGCTCGTCCACGCGCACCACGATCCATTCGCGCGCCTCGAGCTGGGGCAGGTCGGCCGCCGGGAACTGCTCCGCCACGTCGTCGGCGCCCAGCGGACCGCAGACGGCGAGCAGGTCCAGCACCTGCCGGTCGTGCTCGGGGAGGTCAGCCAGCCGCCGCCGGACGATGGCGGCCACCCCGGCGCCGGGCCGCAGCGGGGCGCGCAACGCCCACACCCCGCCGGTACCGACCAGCGCACCGTCCTCGATGGCCCCGAGGACGAGCTCCCGCAGGTACAGGACATTGCCCTGACTGGCCTCCCACAGCGCCAGCGCGGCCAGGGCCGTCACCGGGCCGAGCAGGCTCAGGTGCAGCAGCCGCTCGCACGCGCCGCGATCGAGCGCGCCCAGTTCGATGCGGATGGCGTGCCCGGCCCGCCACAGTGCGTCGAGCGGCTCCGGCGGCGCGGCAGGGGTCGCCACGGTAGCCACCACGAACACGGCTCCCTGCTGCAGCAGGTGACCCAGCAGTACCGTCGACGCCGGATCCAGCAGGTCCGCGTCATCGACGCCGACCACGACGCGGCGCCCGCCGAACGTCGCGCGCAGGTGGTCGAGGCACGCGACCAGCAGCGCCACCGGATCGTCGAGCCCGGCCCCCGCCGGCAGCAGCGCCGCCACCGCCGAGAGCGGGATCGCGGCCGCGGCAACGGAGACCGCCACGTGCAGAACCGGCCACCCGTCATCGCGGGCGCGCCGCAGCGCCTCCCGCGCCAGCCGGGACTTGCCCACACCCGAGCGACCGGTGATGATCACCGCGCTGTGGTCGGACCCGGCCAGGACGTCGGCGATGCGCTCCAGCTCTGCGTGCCGGCTCACGAACGGCCACGCCGTCACGGCACTGACCACCGACACCACCCGTCCGGACCCGGCACACGGGCCGAGCGATCGTCCACTGTGGACCAGCTCGGCGGCGCAGCCGTGACCCGCATCTGGCATACGCCATGTCGAACAGCATGACACGCCGGGCTGCGCACGGACTGGACGAAACCCGACAGCGGAGCTGAGTAGTCGGCTCGGCGACCGTCGCAGATGAGCAATCGTTGCTCAGGCGCGAGGTGTCCGGTGCGGGTGTGCTTCAGGTACGGCGGGCGATCGGCTCGCCACCGACGCAGGGAGAGCCGCCATGGCAAGCAGGGACCGTTCCGGCCACGCCGTCGTACTGGGCGCCAGCATCTCGGGCCTGCTTGCGGCCCGGGTGCTCAGCGACGCGTTCGCCAACGTGACGGTGGTCGACCGCGACGAACTGCCGACGGCCGCGGCACCGCGGCGTTGTGTACCGCAGGGCGCGCACGGGCACGGCCTGCTGGCCGCGGGTCACGCGGCACTGGCGGAGCTGTTCGACGGCTTCGCGGCCGACGCCGCGGGGCTGGGCGGCATCCCGGTCGACATCCAGCGTGACATCCTCTGGATCTCCGACGGGCGCCCGCTGCGCAACGCCGAGTCCGGGTTGCGGGGCCTGTGCCTGAGCCGCCCCGCGATCGAGGGCTACGTCCGAGGCCGGGTCGCGGCGTTGCCGAACGTCGAGATCCGGGCCGGGCACGAGGCCGTCGGCCTGCTGAGCACCTCCGACCGGACCCGGGTCACCGGAGCTCAGGTGCTGCCGAAGGGCGGCGTCGTGGAACACCTCGCCGCCGAGTTGGTCGTCGACGCGACCGGGCGAGGCAACCGCGGTCCGACGTGGCTGGCCGAGCTCGGCTACAGCACGGCGCCTGAGGAGACCGTCGACGCGAACATGGTCTATGTGACGCGCGAGTTCCGCCGGACGCGCGGCGACGCGCGGCACGCCGCGATCGTACAGAGCCCGTGGCCGGGCCAGCCGTACGGCGTCGTGGCCATCGCCGTCGAGGGCGACCGCTGGCAGGTCACCCTCCTCGGCTGCGGTCCCGGCATCACGCTGCCGAGCGAAGTCGACGAGTTCGTCGCCTTCGCCGGCCGGCTGCCCGATCGGCGGGTGTACGACCTGATCTCGGGCGCGGAGCCGCTCGGCCCACCGCACCGGATGCGGCTGCCCGTCAGCGTCCGGCGCCGCTACGAACGCCTCACCCGGCTGCCCGAGGGGTTCTTGTCGGTGGGGGACGCAATGTGCTCGTTCAATCCGGCGTACGGGCAGGGCATGACCGTCGCCGCCGCCGAGGCGCTGGCCCTGCGCGACTGCCTGAAGCGCGGACGCGAGGGTCTGCCTCGGCAGTTCTACGCCCAAGCGGCGCGGCTGATCCAGGCACCGTGGGAGATCGCCGTCGGCGGCGACCTACGCTTCGCTCACGTCGACGGTGTCCGCACACGCAAGACGAACTTCATCAACGCGTACATCGGCCGGCTCTACCGCGCCGCGGAACAGGACCCGGTGGTCAGCCGAGCATTCCTACGGGTGGCCAACCTGGTGGCCGCGCCGCCGACCCTGTTCGCCCCGGGGATCGTGGCCCGCGTCCTGCGGGGCAGCCGCCGCCCGGCTCCGACCACGATCCAGTCACCGCCCCGTGTCCGCCAGTTGGTCGAATGACGACCTCCGCCGGCGTGCCGCTCGTGGTCGGTACGCAGCGCGCACGTCGGACGGCAGGTGCGGCACGAACTTCTGTTTGATCTTGCCGAGCAGCAAACGCGACAGAGCCGGTGCGGGTAACCCGCAGCGACTGTGCGGCTTCGGGCGGACGTCGGGCCGCTGCGCTCCGGCGATGCTGGGACGGCGCCGTCGCCGGGACGGTGCACGGCCGCACCGGCGGTTCGCGCGCGAGAGGAGCCGGATGCTCGCCACTGGGCAACGGCGGAAACCGGCGCGCAGAACCAGGAGCCCGTTGTGGGCGCGGCTCTGCCTGACCTTCGGCTCGCTGCTGCTCCTGGGCAGCGTCGGCTCCCTGGTCGGCGGCGAGCTGCTCCTGGCGCACTTCGGCGACCAGGTCACCCACCCCGGCGGTCTCGGCTCGGCCGCGGCGACCGGGCACAACATCGACGGGCCGCTCAACCTGCTCCTGGTCGGCATCGACGAGCGGACCGGCAACGCGGCAATGGGCGCCCGCGCCGACTCGATCATCATCGCCCACGTGCCGGCGAGCCACGACATGGTGTACCTGACCAGCATTCCCCGCGACACGCGAGTCTCCATCCCGCCCGACCGCCACAGCCAGTACCGCGGCGGCACCGATAAGATCAATGCCGCGTTCGAGTTCGGGTACCGCAACGGCGGCGGCCGCGACGAGGGCCTGGCGCTGCTGGCCGAGACGGTCAGCAACCTCGCCGGCGGGCTGACGTTCAACGGCGCCGCGATCGTCAACTTCGACGGGTTCAAGGACCTCGTCGACGCAATCGGCGGCGTGCACATGTGCGTGGACGAGCGCACCACGTCGATCCACACCGGATGGAACACCCGCACGGGGCAGGAGAGTGAGCCGTACAACTTCAACGCCGACGGCATCCCGACCACCCTGAAGCCGAACATGCGCCCGCAGGTGTACGAGCCCGGCTGCTACGACATGGCCGCCTGGCAGGCCCTCGACTACGTGCGGCAGCGCGACAAACTGGCGAACAACGACGGAGACTACGGCCGCCAGCGCCACCAGCAGCAGTTCATCAAGGCCATGCTCAGCAAGGCCACCAGCGCCGGCGTCATCACCAACCCGCAGAAGGTCGATCACATGCTCAACGCGATCGGCAAGGCGGTGTCGTTCTACAACAACGACATCCCGCTCGCCGACTGGATCCTCACGTTGCACGGCATCGCGCCGGACCGGCTGGTGACGCTGAAGGCCAACGGCGGCCGGTACAACACCGAGGTCGTTGACGGCCAGTCGTACGAGATCCTCGACGCCACCACCAAAGCGCTCCTCGTGGCCGTCGACCAGGACCGGGTCGCCGAGTTCGTCGCCGCCCATCCGGAGCTGGTCAACGAAAGCAGCGGCACGCCGTCGGGCAAGCCGAGTCCGACGGGGACCGGCCCGTCCCGCCGAAGCCGCACGTGACCGGGAGGGTTTCCCGGCGCGCTCTCCTGTTCGCCCTGGGCGGGGTCGGGCTGGTGACCGGATGCGGCGACGGCCACGCGAC
The DNA here is from genome assembly GCF_039537565.1 of Dactylosporangium darangshiense. Taxonomy (NCBI): domain Bacteria; kingdom Bacillati; phylum Actinomycetota; class Actinomycetes; order Micromonosporales; family Micromonosporaceae; genus Dactylosporangium; species Dactylosporangium darangshiense. Next base: position 55,449 of record NZ_BAABAT010000042.1, on the reverse strand, counting down.
CTGGCACGGCGCCGGCGACATCCCCGGCGACTCGCGCCCGGGTGACGCCGCGTCGGCGGGCGTGACCGACTCCGCCTCGCCGCTGGTCGTCCCGCCGGCGAACCCGCCACAACCCGGCGTTTGCCCGGCGCCGCCGGGGGTGGAGCAGAAGCCCGGCGGCCCGCAGTACTCCCTGCCCTGCCGCGGCACCGACATCGCGCTCACCGTGGACGACGGGCCCGACCCGACGTACACCCCGAAGATGCTGGCCCTGCTCGCGCAGCAGGGAATCCGGGCCACGTTCTGCATGATCGGCCGCAGCGCCGCCGCGCACCCCGACCTCGTCAAGCGCGTCCTCGACGGCGGCCACCACATCGCCAACCACACGTTCAGCCACCCGATGAACATCGCGAAGATGCCCGCGGGCGCCGTCCACACGGAGATGGCGCGGGCCACCGACGCGATCGCCAAGGCGGCGGGCGGCGGATACCGGCCGAGGCTGTTCCGCTCCCCCGGCGGCGCCTGGTCCTCGACGGTCCTCGGGCAGTGCAGCGCCCTCGGGCTGCACCCGCTGGACTGGAGCGTGGACCCCCGGGACTGGAGCCGCCCCGGCGTCCAGCACATCGTGACCACGATCATGAAACAGACCCACCCCGGCTCGATCATCCTCGAGCACGACGGCGGCGGCAATCGCGAGCAGACCCTCACCGCCCTCGGCTTCGTCCTGCCCAAGCTCCGCGAGGCCGGGTACACCTTCGCCCAGCCCTGAATACGGGGCGCGGTTGCGTTGTTCGATGATCGTCTGTGCGCGCGTTCATAGTGACGCCGAGCATGGCGGCGGGAAGCCGGCCGGTCGTAGGGTGGCGCCGTGCATCCTCTGGAGCTCCGTCTGCGTGCCGCCACGCCCGGGCTGATCGCGTTGCCGTGGCTGGAGCCCTTGGCCGAGTGGGACGCCACGGAGGTGCCGTTCCGCGACATCCCGGTCGGCCCGAGCCGGCATCTGGTGCGGTTCGTCGAGACCGACGGCGCACTCTGGGCGTTGAAGGAGCTGCCGCAGCGCATTGCCGCGAAGGAGTACGCGGTGCTGCGAGACCTGGAGCGCCGCTCGCTTCCGGCGGTGCGCCCGGCCGGTCTGGTCATCCAGCCGTACGAGGACACCGCGATCCTCGTGACGCGCTACCTGGACCGGTCGTGGCAGTATCGCCGGCTGTTGATGCGGCTGCCTACGGAAGCGTCGAAGCACCGCGAGCGGCTGCTGGACGCGATGGCGAGTCTGCTGGTGGACCTGCACCGTAACGGGGTGTTCTGGGGCGACTGCTCGCTTGCGAACACCTTGTTCTCGCGCGACGGGCAGATCCTGCAGGCATTTCTCGTCGACGCCGAGACCAGCGAGATCCATCCGCAGCTCAGCGACGGGCAGCGGCAGTACGACATCGACATCCTTGTCGAGAATGTCGCCGCGGGCATGATGGACCTTGCGGCCCGGCTCGAACAGCCGCCCGAGGTCGAGGAGCTGCTCATCGAGGAGGCGTGCAGTGTCGCCACCCGCTATCAGGCACTGTGGGACGTCCTGCACGCCGAGCCGGTGTTTGCGTTCGACGACCGGTATCAGATCGAAGGGCAGATCCGGAAGCTGCACGATCTCGGGTTCGCCGTTGACGAGGTGAAGCTTGAGCCGACCGGCGAGAGCGGCGGGAAGGTGCGACTGAAGGTGGCGGTTGCCGCCCGCCGGTTCCACGCGACCCAGTTGCACGATCTGACCGGTCTTGATGTGGGAGAGGGCCAGGCGCGGATCCTGCTCGGTGACCTGCGGGCGTACCAGGCGCGTGTGCGGCAGGCCAATCCGGAGCTGACCGACGAGCGTGCGGCGCAACGTTGGCTGCAAGAGGTGTACCGGCCCGGTATGGCGAGGGCGCACGAGGCGGTGGGTGGACTCGGTGATCCGATCCAGGCGTACTGCGACCTGCTGGAGGTGCGCTGGCTGCTCAGCGAGCAGGCCGGGCAGGACGTTGGCGACGCGGCGGCGCTCGACGCGCTGCGGGACCGCTCGGTCCCGCCTCTGTCGGCGGCGAAAATGGCGATCGCGGAGGCCTCGACCGGCACGTTTCCCGCCCTGACCCCCCAGCTGCTCGCCGAGCTCTCCGACGACTGAGAAAGGTCCCATTCCCCACGACCGCGCACAAACCGCACGTCACAGCGACCGAACCGGATCTCGTCGGCGGTCGTCCGAGTGCCGGCTTACAAGGCGGCGCGGTAATGGGCGAGACGGTGCCGCTGCGCGACGAGGCGGCGCTCACCCGCGCGGCCGCGGCGTGGGTGGCCATGTACGGCGAGACGGGGCGTTCCACCATCCGGGCGGCGGGCCGGCCGCCGAGATGTACCGGGTGACGCCGCGGGTCGTGTTCGCGGCCGGCAAAGCCCGTTCACCCAGAACCGCTACCTGTTCGGGGTATATAGAGGAGCCATGCGCATTTCGATCTGGCCCGGCGCCGGGCAGCGGTACGACGAGATCCTCGAGGTGGCCCGGCACGCGGAGGCGACCGGGTGGGACGGCGTCTACGTCGCCGATCACTTCATGCCCAACGCCGGCCCGGGGCGGGACCCGCTCGCGCCGGTGCTCGAGTGCGGCAGCCTCGTCGCCGCGGTCGGGGCGGCCGTGCCCCGCGTGCGGATCGGGTCGCTGGTGTACGGCAACACGTACCGCCACCCCGCGGTACTGGCGAACATGGCCGCCACCGTGGACCACGTCACCGGCGGGCGGTTCACCCTCGGCGTCGGGGCCGGCTGGCAGGTCAACGAGCACGAGCAGTACGGCATCGAGCTGCCGCCCGTAAAGCAGCGCCTCGACCGGTTCGTGGAGGCCCTGGAGGTGCTCCACGGGCTCCTGCGGCGGCCGGGCACGACGCTGCACGGGGAGTACTACGACCTCACCGACGCCGTCTGCGAGCCAAAGCCGGTCCAGGACCCGCTGCCGATCCTCATCGGCGGCGGAGGCGAGCGGCGGATGCTCGGCATCGTCGCGCGGTACGCCGACGTGTGGAACACCTGGGGGCACCCGGAGGTCATCGCGCACAAGTCGGCGGTCCTCGACGAGTTCTGCGCCGCGCAGGGCCGCGACCCGAAGCAGATCGCCCGCACCGCGCAGGCCCTCGTGGTCGTCGACGGGCCGGTCCCGGACATGCCCATGCCCGTCATCGGCGGCAGCCCCGGGCAGCTGCAGGAGACCATGCAGCGGTACCGCGAAATCGGCCTCGACGAGCTCATCGTCCCCGACGGGCTGCTGGGCAAGGGCGCCGACCGGCTGCGCGCGATGGACACGATCCTGGGGCTATCCGCAGCTCATTAGAACTGTCGCGATGGTGCGAGCGTGCACGGCTGCAGCGGCCCCGGCCCGGATCGTCGCCCGGGCCGGGAGCCGCCACGTTGCCGGTCGGCGTCCCGGCCGCGCTCATCAGGCGATTCAGTACCGGATGGTGACCGTCGCCGCGCCCAGGACGATCGGCAGCTTCGACATGTCGACCTTGAGGACCTCGCCGTCGTCGACCGCGCCGCTGGCGTCCAGGGTCTTCTGGTGCACCAGGTACTTGCCCGAGGTCGCCGACTTCACCGGGGCGCAGGCCGTCGTGTCGGACAGGGCCGAGGCCTCGCACGCCGCCTCGTCCTGGCCGAGCAGGTGGTCCATGCCGAAGTCGCTGTCGTTGGCGATGTACAGCGTCCGCCCGCCGTCCGCGGCGGCGACGCCCTCGATCTTGTCGTGGCTGAAGAAGGCGCCCGACGGGTCGAGCTGGTTGAGCACGGTGCCGATCTCGAGGTACGGCGTCTTGCTCACCGGCGTGATACCGGCCTGCGCCAGCAGCAGCTCGGCCTTCGCGGTCGGCGCGTCGCCGACGTACGCGTCGATCGACTTCTGCCCGTTCGCGGTCGCCACCGTGTAGCCCAGCGGGTTGACGCCGTCGCCCTTGACGTCGGTGGCGCCGGACAGGTCGACCTCGTAGAGGTTCTTGAACGTCGCCGTGCCGGCCGCGCCCTGGCTGCCGTCGCGCTCGTCGACGAGGAACTTCGTGTCCGACAGGGCGGTGATCTCGCTGACCGCGCTGACCGTGGTGGCCGGGTTGGTGAGCAGGTAGAGGTACTCGTGCATCGCCTTCGTGCGCAGGTCGACGGTCACGATCCGCACCGGCGCGACGTTGGCCGGCTTGACGGTCTTGCCCTTGGCGTCCAGCCCGTAGTCGGACACCGTGAGCGCCGACTGCATGATCCCGCCGAGCGTGCGGCCGTCGGGCGTGACCGTGAGCCCCTCCATGCCCTTGTTCTTGGTCCGCAGCTTCAGCTCGATCGGCAGCGCGTGCGAGTCGACCTTGTGCCCGGCGTTGGTGCCCCACGGCGAGAGTCGCTCGAGCTCGGTGCCGTTCTTGTCGAAATGCGTGATGAACGGCCCGTACTCGTCGGAGATCCAGAAGCTGCCGTCGGCCAGAGCGACCACGCCCTCGGAGTCGTAGCCGTTGTTGGGGTCGAGCGTCACGGCCGGGTTGCTGCCCGGCACCGTGTACGGCACCGCCGGGTCGATCTGGTTGCCGTACAGATCCTCGGTCTTCTCCGCGCTCGCCGCGGCCTTCGTGACCGGGTTGGCCAGCCCGTTGTACGGCGTGCCGTCGGGCGCCTTGAGCCCGATCGTGCGCTGCAGCACCAGCTTGGCGCCGACGAGCTGGAACACGCCGATGCGCGGGTTGAAGGTCGGGGCGAGGAACACCTTCTCGCCGAGCGGCCCGAGGTCGTCGGCGTTGGGCCCCCGGTCGGTGACTCCGTAGAACCAGCCCGGCCGCCCCGGCACCGCGACGAACGACGAGCCGTAGCCGCCGCCGGAGATCTGCGCGGTGGTGCCGCCCGGCCCCTCGAGCCCGCCCAGCGACGGGATCTTGTCGCCGCCCGGAACGGCCCCCTTGCCGCTTACGGGCCAGGACGTTGAGGCGCATGCCCGCAACCAATCGGCGACGAGCGAACGCCAGGTGACCAGCCGGTGTCGCCTCATGGTCGGGAAACGGAATCAGTACTCACGTTCCGGCAACTGGGGTGAGATCGTTGTCGGATGATGGAGGCGGCGCGCCGCGCGCTCGAGCAGATGCGGGGCTCCCCCGACGCGTGGCACACGGTGCGCTACGAGCGTGTGACCGGCCCGGACGGGTATGACCGCGACGGGAACGCTGCGCGGCGGGCGGCGGTGTTGTGGGCGCTGCAGTACGACCACCGGGTCGAGGACCTGGCGCTGGTGCGGTGGCTGGCCGAGCAGGAGGCGCGATGCCGGCGCGAGGCGCCGTTCCAGGGCCTGACCGAGGAGACCGAGCTGGCCGGGTTCCTGCTCGCTCTCCTCGGCCAGGTCGAGGACGTGTGGCGGCAGTGGGAGATCAAGCGGGCCAACTTCGACACGTGGTGCGGCTACGACGTCGAGCATCTGGCCGCGGCCGGGGTGCAGCGCACCATCGCCTTCGTGCGCGGCAGCGAGCACTCCGAGCGCGACGACGTCCTCGAGCGGCTGCTGGGTCTGGACGAGGAGGACCTGAGCGGGTGGTGGGAGAGCTCGCGGTCGCGGTTCCCGGCCGACCCGGACGCCGAGGATCCGCTCACGTGGATCGGGCGCGCAAAGCTGGCCGACGAACTGGACCTCGCGCGCCGGTGGCTGGACCGGTGGGCCGCCGGACGGCCGCGGGACAAATCCACGCTGAGCGAGCTGCGGTACCAGCTGGCGGACCTGGGGGCCTTCGACGAGGCGGCCGCGGCACAGCGGGAGGCCCTGGCGTATGCCGGCAACGCCTGGGACTCGGCGTCGGGCCGGCGATCGCTGGCCGAGCTGGAGCGGCGGGCCGGGCATCATGATGCCGCGTGGGAGGCACTGCGGGCGTGCCGCCGGGCGCTGGACGATGTGCCCGGCTGGTCCGAGGTGGGCCTCGGCCGCATGTATGTCGAGGAGCTCTTTCTGCTGGCCGGCGCCGCCTCCGCCGCGTTGACCCGGACGGTGTTCGACGAGGCGGACCGCCAGGCAGGCTCGGTCGGCGACCTGCCGCTGGTGGTGTTGCGGGCGGCCGCGGAAGCGGCGGAGAAGGCCGGCCGCGACGACCGGGCACGGCATTACCGGACGCTGCGCGATGCCGAACAACGCCGCATCGAGGCCGAACTGCCGCGGTTCTGAAGCGCCCACGCGCCGCGACCACGGCCGTCCAGCAGCAGCTCGACGACCGGCCGCTGGGCATTGCCGGCGCGATCTCGCCGGACGGCTACCGGGTGAAGCCCTGGCATCGAGTCACCACGACACCGTTGACGAAGTACCTGGCGAAAGACTGTCCGCCGCCCGCGAGAGCGCTCGGCTGACCGGCGCGATCACAACGCGACGGCCGGGCGGCTCGGGCACAGTCACCTGAAGTGCGCGGCGGCGGGCCACGCGCTCGGCCAACGAGTGCGCGGCCCGCCCTGCTGAGCCACGGTCAGTTGACCGACGGGTTCAGTGCCACCTTGAGCCAGCCCGGCTTGCGCATGTCGAACTCTTCGTACGCCGTCATCACCTCGCGCATCGGCTCATGCTGGGTCAGCATCTGCTCCGGTCTGACCACGCCGGACTCGACCATCGCCAGCAGCTTCGGGATGTAGCGAGGGTGGTTGCCGTTGCCCATGTTGATGGTGAGGTTCTTGTTCATCGCGGTGCCGATCGGGAAGAATCGGTCCGTCGGCGGGTACACGCCGATGATCGCGAGGGTCCCCGCCTTAGCCAGGGACTCGATCGCCCAGTGGTGGGCCTGGGTCGGAGCGTCGCCGGGCCTCCAGCGGCCGTTGCGCTCGTTGGTCTTCGGGGCGATCTCCCGCAACTCCGCCCGGTGCAGTTCGTCCGTGTCTCGGGCTTTCGCGGCCGCCGGGCCGGACTTCGGGCTCTCCGCGTCGACCCCGACGGCGTCGATCGCCCGGTCCGGACCTATGCCACGGGTCAGTTCCATGATCGCTTCGACCGGGTCCACCTCGTTGAAGTTGATGACCTCGGCGCCGAGTGCCCGGGCACGTTCCAGCCGATCGGCGTGACCGTCGATCGCGAGCACCCGGCCCGCGCCGCGCTGGAACGCGGATAGAATGGCGAACTGACCCACCGGCCCGCAGCCCCAGACCGCAACCACGTCGCCGTCGGTGACCTGCGCGATGACCGCGCCGAAGTATCCCGTGGGGTAGATGTCCGACAGCGGGATCGCCTGCTCGTCGGTGATCGATTCGGGCAGCCCGAACAGGTTGGTGTGCGCGTAGGGGACGCGAGCGTACTCCGCCTGCAGACCGTTGAAGGAGCCGTTGTCCGCGGGCGCCCCGTAGAAGGCCGTTCCGGACCGGGCGCCGTTCGGGTTGATCGTGTCGCACTGCGCGTAGTAGCCGGCGCGGCAGTACGCGCACGAGCCGCAGCCGAGGACCGCGGATAACAGCACGCGGTCGCCGCGGCGGAAGTTGCGGACGTTTTTGCCGACCTCTTCGACCACGCCGACACCCTCGTGACCGAGGACGAGGCCCGGCCTCATCCCCCGCACGGTACCCCGGATGAAATGCAGATCAGTGCCGCATATCGCCGCGGTGGTGATGCGGACGATGGCATCGGTGGACTGCTCGATCTTCGGTTCGGGCACGGTGTCCAGGCGGATGTCCCCCACGTCATGCCACACAACTGCTTTCATCGCGCTCCTTCGTCCCGCCGAGTTTGATGTGACCCGGCGAGGCCTTCCCACGATTGCGCGGCTCTACCGCGGGGCGAGGGCTACTGCATGGCACGGTCGGCCACCGCGATGACGAATGCCACCGCGGTGGACACGAACGTACTGGGAAGATCTGCGACCGTCGATTGGGCGGTCGGGGACGAGCTACGGCGCGGGGGACTCGGTCGCGCCGATGGCGCGAATGCGGGCCGGCCACAGCGCCTTGGTACCGAGGGTCGTGACGATCGCGGGCACGAGCAGCGGGCGGATGAGGAATGTGTCGAGCAGAATCCCGAAAGCCATCGCGAATCCGAACTGGAACAGTTCCCGGATCGGCTGCGTCATCAGAACGGCGAACGTCGCGGCGAGGATGAGCCCGGCGGAGGACACGACCCCGCCGGTGCGGGTAACCGCCGCCCGGATCGCTTCCGGTAGCGCCCGGACGCGTAGCTCCTGCTTGAGCCGGCTCATCACGAAGATGTTGTAGTCAACGCCCAGGGCGACGAGGAACACGAAGATGTAGGCGGCGACCCGGTTGCCGATACCCTCGTCGCCCAGCACGGTCAGGGTCAGCAACGTGGTCGCCCCGAGCGTGGCGACGAACGACAACACCAGGGTCATGGCCAGGTAGACCGGCGCAAGGACGGAGCGCAGCAGCAGGCCGAGCACCACGGTGACGATCGCCAACACCAGCACGACGATGTAGCCCATGTCCCGGTCGAGCGCGTCACGGATGTCGGCGGTCTGCGCCGTCTCGCCGGCCACGAGCACCTCTGCGCCGCCAACACCGGCGTTCGCGGCCGCGGTGCCGGCGGCTGCGCGCAGCGGTGCGACCATGTCGAAGGCGTGGGAGCCGTACGGGTCGACGTCGAGAACGACCTGGACGGCCGCGGCGGTGCCGTCACCGCTGAGCTGTGGCCGCCCGCCGACGCGCGCCACCCCGTCGACGGCCCGCAGCGCCGCCGCGATCGCGGCGCTCTGCGCGGCGGTGACACCGGCACTGGAGTGCACCAGCACCGTGGTGGGGGCGATCTCGCCGGGGCCGAGGCCGTCACGCAGGAGCGCCTGGCCACGTGCCGAGTCGGTTTCGATGCGGAAGCCGCTGACGAAGTCGAAGCTGGTCCGGTAGTTCACCAGGCCGAGACTCAGCAGTGCGAGAACGGCGACGACTCCTGCGATCACCTTGGCCGGCGCGTCGGTCACCAGCCGCGCCACCCGATGCCAAGCGGCGCCGCCCAAGCCGCGCTGCGCGGCCCGGCGCTCGCTCAGCGGCCAGAACACGGCTCGGCCGGCCAGCAGTACCAGTGCAGGAATGAACGTAAACGCCACCAGCGCCATCGCCGCCACGCCCAGTGCAAGGTAGGGGCCGAACCCGCGCAGCGCAGGGGACGCCGACACCAGCAGGGCGAACATGGCCAGCACCACGGTCGAAGCGCTGGACAGCACCGTCTCACCGACGCCTCGCATGGCGATCTGCATTGCCCTGAAGCGGTCCGGCTCGTCGATCAGGGCCTCGCGATAGCGGGCGGTGATGATGAGGGCGTAGTCGGTGCCGACTCCGAACAGCAGCACCGTCATGATCGACGCCGTCTGGGAGCTGATGTCGAACCAGCCCGCGTGGGCCATCAGGGCGCCGAGGCTCTGCGCGACCCGCATCGCGACACCGACCGCCAGCAACGGAATCAGCGCCATCAGCGGTGAACGGTAGATCGCCAGCAGGATGGCCACCACGAGCACGACCGTGGCCAGAAGCAACGTCCTGTCGCCGCCGCTGAACACCGCCGTGGTGTCGGTCGCGATGCCGGCCGGGCCGGTCACCGCGACCTCGGCGTCACCGGCCTGCTGGTCGGCGACGCGACGCACGGCGGCAACTGTGTAGCGAAACGACGCATCCGACGGGCTGCCCTGCACGTTGGCGACCACGAGCTGGGTGCCGCCATCTGCGGAGACCAGGCCTTCGGCCGCCTGCGGAGCCCGCGCCGCCGAGATCACTCCGGCCACGCCGCCCGGACGGTCCGGTCCCGTCAGGACGTCGTTGATGCGCAGTGCGGCGTCGGCCGTCGCCTGCCGGTCGCTGCCGCGGCCGTGCACGACGATGATGGCGGGGGTTCCGGTCTGCTCGGGAAACGCCTGCCGCAACAGTTGACGTGCCCGCATCGAGTCCGACGCCGCCGGTGGCAGGTTCGCCGACGCGTTGTCTTCGACCGACTCGAGCTTCGGGGCGACGGCGGCCAACACCCCCACGATGATCAACCACAGGCCGACCGTCGCGGCGGCACGCAGCCGCGACGCCAGGAACATGCGCAGCAGGTTCGGATACATTCAGACGGTCCTCATCGACGGTGCAGCTTAGCGACAGGGGTGTCGCTAAGTTTTGAGGGACTCTAGCAGCCGCTTCATGCTGCCTGCCGGTGGGCATGACCATTGCGATGTGCGTGCGGGGAGAAGATGCCGAAGATCAGCGCGGGAACGGTCCGGGAGCATCGCGCGCGGCGTCTCGACCAACTTGTCGACGCCGCCGAAGCGATCATGGCCGAACATGGCGTCGACGGCCTGACGGCCGGCGCCGTAGCGACCCGCGCCGGCATCGCCCGCAACAGCATCTATCGGTACTTCGACTCCATCGACGAGCTCATCGAACTCGTCGTCACCCGCGAGTTCCCCGCGTGGGTGAGCGCGGTGAGCGCGGCGGTCGAGGCCGAGCGGACACCGCAGGCACGCGCCGTCGCCTATGTGCGCTCCAACCTCGAACTCGCCGCCCGCGGCAGCCACGGACGTCGGGCGGCGCTGTCACGCGGCGCCCTGTCGGCGGCCGGCCGACAACGCGTCAAGGACCTGCACGGCGACCTGACCGCCATCCTGGCGGAGGTGGTCAACGACCTCGACACGGCGCAGCCCGAGCTGCTGCACGCGGTCCTGCAGGCGCTGGTCGACGCCGGAATTGGTCGCATCGACGTCGGGGGCGAACCGCGGGGTGTCATCGACTACGCCTGCGATGCCGCCACGCTGCTCGTCGGCTGACCGTCCCGGGTCGCCCTGCGCCGCGCAACCCACCCTCCGGTCGATCAGGCGGTTGGCGATCGTGGGGGCGAGCACGGACTGGCCCGCGGCAGCGGTGCGCAGGCCGTGTGGCCCCGCTTCCATCCGCGGCCGTGTGCGCGGCGGACGGGGCCGCATGCGCGTGGCTGGTCGGGCCGGATCGCCGGCCGTTCGGACCCTGACGGTCGCGGACGGCCGGCATCCGGTGCTGTTTGCCGGAACGGTGCTGTGTCAGACGCCGATGTTCCGGCCGTCGACGCGCCACGCCACGGCGATGCCGGGCTTGGCGAAGTCACCGTCGGGCCAGTTCGATGCCGGGTTCTCGATCGACGCGCCGCTGATCTCGCCCGGGTGCTGGACGGCGACGAAGGCGCTCCTGTTGTCGGCGTGGATCCACGGGCCGCAGGTCTCCGCGCCGTAGGGGACTGTCAGGAACTGCTTGAGGCGACCCTTCTCAGGGCCTTCCAGCGGTACCGCGAAAAGACCGTCGTTGGTGCCCAGTGCGTTGCCGTCGGTGGCGATCCACAGGTTGCCGGCGCCGTCGAACGCGACGTTGTCCGGGCAGGAGATCGGCGAGACCTTGGTCTTGTCGAAGCCCATGAAGTACGTCGCCGGATCCTTGGGGTCGCCGCAGACGATCGGGATCGTCCAGGTGAACGTGGTCGCCGTGTGGTCGCCGTTGTCCTCGGTGATCTCGAAGATGTGGCCGTGCTTGTTGTTGGTGCGGGGGTTCGCCTCGTCGGCGGGCGCCTTGCCGGCCGGGCCGCGGGCCGTGTTGTTGGTCAGCGCGACGTAGATCTTGCCGGTCTTCGGGTTGGGCTCGACGTCCTCGGGCCGGTCCATCTTCGTGGCGCCGACCGCGTCGCCGGCGAGCCGGGTGAAGACCAGCACCTCCGCGGTGGTCATGCCCGGCACCTGCGACTGGCCGTCCTTGACCAGCGGTACCCACGTGCCGGTGCCGTTGAACGCGCCGTCGGTGGGCAGCTTGCCGCTGCCGTCGATCTCCGCGGCCGAGGTGAAGCCGAGCTTCGCCACGTAGAGCGTGCCGGACTCGAGGAGGGTCAGGTTGTGCCGGCGGGCGGAGGACGACTTGCCGGAGTCGAACTTCTTGTCCGACACGAACTTGTAGAGGTAGTCGAAGCGCTCGTCGTCGCCCATGTAGGCGACGGCCTTGCCGTTGCCGGCGATGACGACGTTGGCGCCCTCATGCTTCACCCGGCCGAGGGCCGTGTGCTTGCGCGGCGCCGAGTCCGGGGTGAACGGGTCGATCTCGACGATCCAGCCGAAACGGTTGGCCTCGTTGGGGTGCTTCGACAGGTCGAAGCGCTCGTCGGCGCGGTCCCATTTGCGGCTGCCGGACGGGTAGTGGTTGACGGTGTCGATCCCGTACCGGTTGAACCGGTCCTTGTCGACGCCGGTCGACGTCTCGGCGCCCACGAAGTACTGGTTGAAGTTCTCCTCGCCGGACAGGATGGTGCCCCAGGGCGTGACGCCGCCGGCACAGTTGTTCAGCGTGCCGATGACGTCGCGGCCGCTCGGGTCGGCCTTGGTCTTCAGCAGGGCGCTGCCGGCGGCCGGGCCGTCGACCGTGAAGTGCGTGGCGAGCGCGGTGACGCGGCGGTTGTACCGGCGCCGGCCCTTCGACACCGGCACCCAGCGGCCGGTGTCGCCGACCCGCTCGAGCTCGACGATCGACATGCCGTGGGCGGCCATCGCGACCCGCAGCTGCTCCACCGACAGCCCGTCGATGCCGGGGAAGCCGGGGAACATGAGGTCCTCGTTGGTGTACTCGTGGTTGCACACGAGCAGCGCCTGATCGCCGCGGCGGTCGAGCGGCAGCACCGCGACGAAGTCGTTGTTGTACCCGAACTGCTTCGACTGCGCCTCGGCGCTCTGCTTGGCCACGTTGAACCGCGGCGCGCCCGGCACGACCTCGTCGCCCCACTTGATGACGACGGCGTGCTCGTAGCCGTTGGGCACGACGATGCCGTCGACCTGGTTCGGGGTGACGGCCTTGAAGGTCAGCTGGGACGGCTCCGGCGACTTCGCCGCGAACGTGTCGACCTCCGGCAGCTCGACGTCCGTGCCGCCGGCTGCCGCGCCGGGGGCGGCGAACGCGGGCACGCCGGCGGCGGCGACGCCGGTGCCGGCCAGACCGATGGCGAGCGCGCCGCGCATGAGGCCGCGGCGGCTGACGCTGTTCACGAGGTCGCCGAAGTACTCGTTGTCCGACTGGTTCGGAACAGGGTGGTCGCAGGCGTTACCGCAGCGGTACAGGCAGGTCATGCGATCACGTCCGCTGTGGGTCACCTTCGCCGTGCCGATGAACGGCAGATGGCGCCGGGTTGGCTCCTGCATACGGGCTCCTTGCGAGAACGGAAGTCGTGTTCACCTGGGATTTCTTCGGCACCGTATGAGCCGATGGTGAACGCTGCTCGACCTCCAGCTGAACCATTACGTGGAGGTGTTCATATTCCTCGCAATTTGGACAATAGCGGGCCGCCTCAATGTCCGCTCACCATGCCGGATGCCGCTAAGCGCCCCAGGCGGCAGGCGCAATCGAGGTTCAGTCGACGTCGTCAGGTTGCCGTAGCCGGCCATATAGGGTGCCGCGCGGCTTTTCCAGCGGCAGCCGGGCCATCGCCCGGCCGAGCTCCCCCCGCGCTCGCAGAAAATGCTCGGCCGCCCGCTGCGCCGCCGCCACGGCCTCCTCATCCACGGACGCTGCTGTACGGCCGAGATCACCGGCGATGTTGTGCAGGGGCCCCATCGACGCCATCAACGGGGCGATGACGCGCCCAGGATCGATCCGGACGCCGGTGGCAAGACAGGCGGCGAGCTCAGCGACGGCGTCGGCCACCTTCTGTGCCAACCGGGTCGGCTCGGATGTCATCGGCACAGCCTAGGACTGCCCGTGCGGCGCCGAGGTGCGGGTAGCCATCCCGCGATCTCCACGCCAGGAGCCGAGCTGACGCCTCAGCCGGCGAGCAGCTCCAAGGTGTCGACGACCCGGTTCGAGAAGCCCCACTCGTTGTCATACCACGCGACGACCTTGACGTGCCGGCCGTCGACGCGGGTCAGCGCGGCGTCGAAGACCGCCGACGCGGGGTTGCCCGCGATGTCGCTGGAGACGAGTGGGTCGGTCGCGTACTCGAGGATGCCCGCGAGCCGGCCGTCCGCCGCCGCGCGGTACGCGGCCAGCACCTCGTCGCGGGTCACCTCGCGCTCCACGGTCGTGTTCAGCTCGACGATCGAGCCGACGGGCACCGGCACCCGGATCGAGTCGCCGGAGAGCTTGCCGGAAAGCGTTGGCAGGACGAGCCCGATCGCCTTGGCGGCGCCGGTCGTGGTCGGCGCGATGTTGACGGCGGCGGCCCGGGCCCGGCGCAGGTCGCGATGCGGGCCGTCCTGCAGGTTCTGCTCCTGCGTGTAGGCGTGCACGGTCGTCATGAATCCGTGCTCGATGCCGGCGAGCTCGTGCAGTACCGAAGCGAGCGGCGCCAGCGCGTTCGTCGTGCACGAGGCGTTCGAGACGATTGTGTGCGCGGCCGGGTCGTACGCCTCCGTGTTGACGCCGTAGGCGAGCGTGACATCGGCCCCGGCCGACGGTGCGCTCACGAGCACGCGCCGCGCGCCGGCGTCCAGGTGCGCGCGGGCGGCGTCGGCGGCAGTGAACCGGCCGGTGGCTTCAAGCACCAGGTGTACGTCGAGCTCGGCCCACGGCAGCTTCCCGGGCTCGCGCTCGGCGAGCACCCGGATGCGCCGGCCGTCGACGACGATCTCGTCGGCGTCGACCAGCACGGTGCGACCGAACCGGCCGAGGGTGCTGTCGTAGCGGAGCAGGTGGGCGAGGGTCGCGGGGTCGGCAAGGTCGTTGACGGCGACGACCTCGAGCGGGCTGCCGCGCTCGATGAGCGTGCGCAGCACGCTGCGCCCGATGCGGCCGAATCCGTTGATGGCAATGCGAATGGTCACGCCTCGATGGTCGGTGCGCCTGCCGTGCGCCGACAGGCGCTCCCGCGCCAGTCCGCGCAAGGATCGCGCCAGGCGCCCGGCGGGTTCAGGACGCGCGCGGCATCGGCCGGGCGAAGGTGCGCCGGTACTCGCTCGGCGAGGTGCCGAGGATCCGCTGGAAATGCATCCGCAGGTTGGCGCCGGTGCCGAGCCCGACCTGGGCGGCGATCTGCTCGACGCCGAGATCGCTGCGCTCCAGCAGCTCGCGGGCCCGGTCGACGCGGGCGCGGAGGATCCACTGCGTGGGCGTGTGTCCGGTCTCCTCGACAAAGCGACGCGAGAGCGTGCGCGCCGACACGTTCGCGTTGCGGGCGAGGTCGCCGAGCGCGAGCGGCTCGCCGAGCCGTTCGAGGGCCCACTGGCGGGTGGCCGCGAAGTGCTCGCCGGCGGCCTCCGGCACGCTGTGCGGGATGTACTGCACCTGCCCTCCGCTGCGGTACGGCGCGGCGACGAGCCGCCGGGCGACGCTGTTGGCCAGGGCGACGCCGTGGTCGCGGCGCACGAGGTGCAGGCAGAGGTCGATGCCGCTGGCGGCGCCGGCCGAGGTGAGCACCTCGCCCTCGTCGACGAACAGCACGTCCTCGTCGACACGGATCTCGGGGTGCCGGCGGGCGAGCTCGTGCGTGTAGTGCCAATGCGTCGTCGCGCGCCTGCCGTCGAGCAGTCCGGTCGCGGCGAGCGCGAACGCCCCGGTCGAGATCGCCGCGAGCCGCACCCCACCGGCGTGCGCAGCCCGCAGCGCGGCGACGACGTCGGCGGGCGGGTCCTCGCGGTCGGGATGCCGGTATCCCGGGATGAAGATCGTGTCGGCGGCGTCGAACGCGTCGAGCCCCTCGGCGACGTGGTAGGCCAGCCCGTCACCACCGGCGACGAGCCCGGGCGCGGCGCCGCACACGTGGACCTCATAGGGCATGCTCGGCCGGTTCGTGAACACCTGGGCCGGTATGCCGACGTCGAGCGGCTTCGCTCCGTCGAGTACGAGCACGACCACGCGATGGATCCCCTCGGCCATCGCCGCCCCCTTCCGTCGTGGTGCAGCCTCGCACCGCCGGATCGGGTCCCGACAGTGGCGTGATCGCCGCGTACCGCAAGTTTCTCGCCACCCGCCGGTGTGCTCACAGGCCGGACTCCAGGAGTTGCTGGAGCTTGACCCCTTCCGGAAGCCGGTCCCAGGCCAGGCAGGTGCCGAAGCGTGGCTGAAGCGATGTGACGGAGCCGGTGAATTGGCCGGGATGTACGGTCTGGAGCCGTAACACGAATCAGCGGTTGTACCAGTCTGTGGTGCCGTCCAGGTAGTGCTTGTTGCGTTCGGTGAAGGCTTCGACAGTGAGCGGAGCCCGGCCGGTCAGGTCTTCGACGTTGTTGTTGACGCCGGCGAAAATGCCGTTGCGGTAATCCACGGCCACGGCGATCAGGTGTTGCATGAAATGCGGATCGAGGCCGCGTTTCTCCAGGTCGGCGTGGAATTCGTCGAGGCTGATCGGCACGTAGGACACTGTGCGGCCCAGGACATGGGTCATCGCCTCGGCGATCTGGTGGTGGTTCATCTCGACGGCACCGTACAGCGGGTAGATCTTGCCGGCGTGCTGCTGCGGATCGGCCAGGAGCGCCGCGATGACACGGCCCTGGTCCTCGGCGGCGATGGGAGCGTGGCGGCCGTCGGCGAAGGGCAGTCGCAGCTCACCGGTCTCGACGTCGAAGAAGTTGACCAGCCATTCGGCGAAGAACGTGGGCCGGATGTGGGTGACCCCGCCGCTGAAGTGGTCGAGGAGCCGTTCGGCGATCCAGTGCTGGCGGGCGGCGGCGCTGACGGCGTCTCGCCGGGCCGAGATCTGCGACATGTTCACGATGGCCGAGACGTTGTTCTCCTCGGCGGCCTGCAACAGGATCGCGCTGGCCTCGATCAGCCCGGGGGCGATCGGGTAGGTCAGGTACACGGCGTCGATTCCCCTGGCCGCCTTCGACACCGCGTCGAGGTCGAGCAGGTCGGCCACGACGATCTCGGCGCCGACTGTGGCCAGCCGGTCCGACCTCTTGTCGGTGCGGCGCACCAGCGCCCGCACGTGATGGCCGTGCTCGAGCAGGGTCTTCGCGGCGTATCCGCCGGTCTTGCCGGATGCGCCGGTGATCAGGATGTTGCTCGCCATCATGGTTCCCTTCGGGCTGGGTCCTCATGTTCTGCGGTAGGCAACAACCGCAGACCATGAGGACATATGCCCTATACCGAGCCCTTTTCACCCGTAGATCAGGCGCGGGTGGGCTGACCGAACCAGCGGTAGAGGTGGTCGTCCAGGTCCTGCTGATCGTCGCCGATCCAGGCGACGTGGCCGTCGGGGCGCAGCAGGACGCACGGAACATCCAGTGCCGCGGTGGGATCCGCGAGGTAGTCGACCCGGTCCGACCAGCCGCCGACGGTCAGGCGTTCGGTGCGGTCCAGCAGCAGGCCGCGGCCGCGATGCAGCAGATCGTAGAGGTGGCCCTGTTGCACGTCGATGTCGCGCAGGCGGCGGCCGAGCAGGTCGGGGCCTTCGCCGAAGTCGTAGCGGAGGCCGATCGCGGTGATCTTCTCGATCAGATAGCGGTTCACCTCGTCGAAGTCCATCAGTTCGGTGAGCAGCCTGCGCACGGCCTGCGGGCCCGCTTCGGTGGACAGCAGTTCCATCTGGGCGCGGGTGTTGTCCAGCACGTCCTCGGCGACCGGATGACGTTCGGCCTGGTAGGTGTCCAGCAGTGTTTCCGGCGCCCAGCCGCGGATCTGCGCGGCCAGTTTCCAGCCGAGGTTGAACGCGTCCTGAACGCCCAGGTTGAGGCCCTGTCCGCCGGTGGGTGGATGGATGTGTGCCGCATCGCCGGCCAGCAGCACCCGCCCGACCCGATAACGTTCGGCGAGCCGGGTGGCATCCCCGAAACGGGACAACCAGCGCGGGGAGTGCACGCCGAAATCGGTTCCGGCGATGGTACGCAACTGTTGTCTGAAATCCTCGAGGGTGGGCGGTTCCGTGCGGTCGCCGACTCCCGCGGCGGGAACCACGACGCTATAGACCCCAACGCCTGCGGGCCGGAGCCAGAATCGCTGATGGGTCCCGCTGATTTCGGTCACCCTGGCGGCGATCTCCTCCTGCGGTACCCCCACCGCCATCTCGCCCATCAGCGTCTCGGTCCGCGAGGGTTCGCCGGGGAAGCCGACGCCGAGCAGTTTGCGCACCGTACTGCGCCCGCCGTCACAGCCGACGAGATAGCGCGAACGCAGCCGTTCCCCGTCGGCCAGCTCGACGGTCACGCCGTCGTCGTCCTGCTCGAGACCGGCCACCGTACAACCGCGCCGGACCAGCGCACCCAGTTTGGTCGCATGTTCTTCGAGCAGGTGAACGATGACCGGCTGCGGGATGCCCAGCAGATAGGCGTGCGCGGAATCCAGGCCCTCGGGCGCGGGTTTGTTGATGGCGGCGAAGAAGCCGCCGGCCGGACGCTGTCTTCCGCGTTCGAGAATGCGCTGCAGCAGTCCGCGCATTGCCATCAGCTCGATGCTGCGAATATGCAGACCGACGATGCGGACGAACGACGCAGGCTCGGTTTCCTTCTCCAGGACGAGTACCCGCACATCGTGCAGCCGCAGTTCGGCGGCCAGCATCGCACCGGTCGGCCCGCACCCGGCAATGATCACGTCGAACATGAGGGGCGCGGGGACCTGCAGAGAGTGCATGTGTGTTGCCTTTCGGGAGTGCCTTGTTGGCGAGGCGCTCCCGGCGACACCTACGTCAATCGCCCGACCGTGACGGGAAGGGGAGCACCCACATCGATACAGCGTTCATGGGTCTCACCTCCTCGGGCGGTGTCTCGGTCAACCGCAGGCTACAAGCCCGAGCATCATCCCGTCCAATCCTTGCCTGCCACGTGATCAGAGCCGCTCATGCGCCGGTCGCCGGCGCGACGTAGCGGAAGGTGCGGCGCTCGGCGCGGGCGAACCGCCGGACGAGGAGCCCTCCGACGGCGCGCAGGGCGGGACCACCCGGGATCCGCCGCACGGCGTGCGGCGGGAGGCCGTGCATCACCCAGGCGAGCACTGCCGGGACGTCGCGGGGGCTGTACTGCGGCGCGAAGTGCTCCTTGTCGAGCCGCTCCCAGTCGTGCTGGGTGAGGTGGGCCTGGACGAGCGCCATCGCGTCACGTTCCTCGTGGGCGAGGTGGGCCTCGAGCCGGTCGCGCAGTTCGGTGACGTGCCCGGCGAGTACCTCGCGCGCGTCGGCGGTGCCGGTGGTCTCGGCGGCCAGTCCGGCGAACCCGGCGCCGCAGGCCTGCAGCAGCGGGTCGATGTGCTCGTGCTCGGCGGCCATCGCGCGCAGTACGGCGGCGTCCTCGCCACCGGCCGAGCGCTGCAGCAGCAGCGGCCAGAGCCCGGAGTCCTCACCGTGGTGGTGCTTGTGCAGTGCGCGTGAGAACAGCGCCCACCGGCGCTGGAGCCGTTTCCAGCACGCCCGGTCCCCGGCCGGGGTGGCGGCCGAGGCCACGGTGAACAGGGCGAGGTCGCGCCGGAACGCGTGGTGCATCAGATACATGCCCGCGGGGTCGACAGGGCCGGCGGGTGCGGCCGTCTGACCGGGAAGGACGAGCTGCTCGACGCCGAGGGCACCGTCCGGGCGGATCGTGGCTGTCATGATCTCTCCTTTCGCTTGAGCCACGGTACTATGAATTGACCTCTGATAAAGTCAATTAGTGGTCGAACGAAAGCGGACATATCACTCGAACATCCGGGCGCAGCAGGCCGAGCGGACCCGAAGCGCCGTGATCGCCGCCGCCGCGGAGTGCTTCACCCGGCTCGGATACGCCGAGACGACCATGAAAGCCATCGCGGCACACGCGGGTGTCTCGGCGCAGACCGTCTTCGCGCACGGCAGCAAGGCCGCGCTGCTGCTCGCCGCGGTCGACCGGAGCATCGCCGGCGACGACGACGCCGTGCCGCTGCTCGCACGGGACCGGTTCCAGCAGATGCTGAACGCGCGCGCCAAGGATGAGAAACTCCGCCTGCTGCGCGGGATCACGGTGGACTGGCTACCGACGGCCGGGCCGATCCTGCGCTCGTTCCGCGACGCGGCGCCCGGTGATCCCGAGATCGCCGCGGCGTGGCAGGAGTACGAACGCCGCCGCCACAGCGACGCGCGGACCATCATCGAGTCCTGCTCGCACCTGCTGCGGCCCGGGCTGACGGTCGAGCGGGCCACGGACATCTACTGGGCGGCCCTCAGCCTGCAGACGGCGGACGCATTCCTGCTCGGCCGGGGATGGTCACTGACCGATTACGCCGACTGGCTCATCGACGGCATGGACCGCCTACTGTTCCGATGACACCCGCCCCACCGGTACCGCGGGCCGGCTGACGGCCCGCGGTACCGCCGGGTCTTACTTGCCCTTCAGGCAGAGAACCGTGCCCTTCTGGCCCGACTTGCCCTCCCAGTAGGTGTCCGTCGCCTCCCGCCACTGGTTGCACACGTCGGTCGCGTTGACCTCGCTCTCGGTCTTGTCCTCGACCCGGCCGAGCACGCTGAAGTTCGCGTCGGCGCTGTCGCACTTGACGATCGCCAGATCGTTCGCGCCCTTCTGGTGCAGGCAGTCGCCGACCTTGGCGTTCAGGGCGTCGTCGCGGCTGAGGAACCAGCCGACGCCGGCCACCACGATCAGGACGACAATCGAGATCACCAGCCGCGGGACCTTGATGCCCTTCTTGGCCGGCTGCGGCGCCACGGGCTGCTGCAGGGGCGGCTGCTCCTGCGGCTGCGGCTGCTGCTGCTGGGGTGTGGTCATGGTGTTAATGCCTCCCGTTGAATGTGTACCGGGTATGGCTACCGGGTCGGAACCGGTTCGTCGAGGGGTAGTTCGCTTCCCAGCTTGTGACGTTGATCGCTTACGCGGACCGCCACAGCACGGCTACGTTCGTCAATCCGGCAGGACGGGCTTCTCCCAGACGGA
Organism: Dactylosporangium darangshiense; assembly: GCF_039537565.1. Lineage (NCBI taxonomy): Bacteria > Bacillati > Actinomycetota > Actinomycetes > Micromonosporales > Micromonosporaceae > Dactylosporangium > Dactylosporangium darangshiense. The sequence goes on along the minus strand of NZ_BAABAT010000042.1, from coordinate 34,741 downwards.
CACGTGCTGGGTGCTCTCGCTCGTGAACGGCTCGTGGTGCCAGTTCGCCCACCGGTCCCATAGGCGCAGGCCGGCCATCTGGGCCATCAGGTCCAGCTCGGCGGGCCAGACGTAGCGAAACGGGATCGAGCGGAAGCCGCCGCGGCCGTTGACGACCTCGACGTAGTTCGAGCTCATGGACTGGGTCGCGACGTCGTACAGGTCGTAGGCCCACCGCGTCTCGCTCACGTGGAACGGCACGACATCCTGCCCGGGCGGGAGCCTGCGCAGGTCCGGCATCATGACCTCGACGACGAACCGGCCGCCGGGCTGCAGGTGCGCCGCGACATTGCGGAAGCAGGCCACCTGCGCCGCCTGCGTCGTCAGGTTCATGATCGTGTTGAAGACCAGGTACGCCACGGAGAAGGCCCCCTCCACCCGCGTCGTGGCGAAGTCCCCGATCGTCACGCCGATAGCGTCGCCGCCGGGTTTCTCGCGCAGCCGGGCGACCATGGCCCGCGACAGGTCGATGCCCTGCACGGCGACGCCGCGGGCGGCCAGCGGCAGCGCGATGCGCCCCGTGCCGATGCCGAGCTCCAGCGCCCGGCCACCGTCGGCGAGCTCGACGAGCGTGTCAACCACCGGCTCGACCACCGCCGGGTCGGCCATGTCCGCCGACGACTCGTCGTACCTGGCCGCGACCCGTTCCCCGAAGTACCCATCTTGATCGATCACCGCAGGACCCTACCGCGGCTCCGCCGAGCACTGCGCGGGGCGCCGTTGCTTCCCGCGGCATTGCCTTGGATCACTACTGGATGGTGATCGTTCGCTTCTGCACGCCCCAGCGGTCGGCCTCGGCGCCCGGGAGCCACACGTCGACGATCTGGCCCTGAATCCAGGTGCCGATGTCGGCCGCGTAGCAGTACCCGTACCCGTCCACCCTGAAGCGGGTCCCCCACGGGATGTACCGGGTGTCGACCGCGCAGATGCCCAGCGCCGTGTTGATGCCGCTCGCCGTCTGGCCGAGGTCGTTATACGACGTGATCTCGTATTCGAACTGGGTTCCGGCGGGAATGGCGTACGGCTGGACGGCCCCGCTGTCGGCGAGCACGTACGGCTGGGACAGCGCTCCGGTGGAGGCGTCGCTCCCGTCGGAGCGCAGCGCCGCGACCGTGTAGTGCGCGTTGCGGCACGGTGCGGTATCGGTCACGGACAGCGTCGCCTGGCCCCAGTCGTCGACCCAGCCGACCGACTGGCTGTTGCGCCACACCCGGTACGCCGCGGCGCCCGTCACCCGGTTGAAGGTGATCGTCACGCTCGAGCCGCTGAGCGCACCGGTCACCGTGGACGGTGCGGGAAGCCGGCCACTCAGGCTGATCAGCGGCCCCTGGCTCGTCGAGTTGTGGCTCGGCCCGACGACGCGCGCCGGTGGGGTGACGGTCGACCAGAACGGGCAGGCCGCGAGGCTCGCACCGGGGCCCGTGCCACCGGTCGGCGACGGCGACGGGCTCTTCGTCGGCGACGGGCTCTTCGTCGGCGACGGGCTGGCCGGAGCGGAGGTCGGCGGCGGCGTGGAAGTGGCCGGCGGCGTGGAAGTGGGGGGCGCCGTCGTGCCGGCCGTCAGCACGAAGTCATCGGCGTAGTACGTCGGCTGCCCGTACCACCCGTGCACGAACACGGTCACGCTCGTGGTCGCGGACGATGTCGTGAAGGACGTCGTGAGCTGCTGGAACGTCCCACCGGTCGACGGGGTCCAGATGCTCGCGCCGGAGGCACCGACATACACGTAACTGCCGTTCACCCACGCCGTCAGCGTGTAGGTCGTGTTCGGCGAGACCGGTACGGATTGGGTGCACTGGGCCGTGTCGCCGGCGCTGGGCGTCGCCTTCAGCGCGTAGGTCCCGGAATGGACCGTGCCCGTCGCGGCGCTCGTCGTGCCGCTGCACGACCACCCGGACAGGCCGGACTCGAACCCCGGATCGCCGACAGGGTTCGCGCCGGCGTTGGCCGGCAGCACCATCGCGGAAATCGCCACGACGGCGACCGTCACGCACGCGGCGCCGATCGCCAGACCTCTCCACCTACGCATACATCGATGAGAATGGCTAGCTCGTCCGAATGTCAAGGTTTGTTAACTGTTTCTGAGGACCATTTATGGTGACCCTCAGGTCTGCCTGCAGCGCGGACCTGCGTGGCGACGCCGTCCTCGTGAACCGTTCGCCCCGCTCGGCACGACGAACAAGGCGTGGGTGACGAAGGGTCGAGCATGCTGACGCGACCACCGGATCCGCGGGAGGACTCCCAGCTCCTCGCCGCGATCGCCGACGGCGACAGGGAGGCGTTCGGCGAGCTGTACCGGCGCCACCTGCCATGGCTGCTGGTGCGGCTCGGGCGGCGTTGCTCGTCGCCCGAGCTCGTCGACGAGGTCGTACAGGACACGTTCGTGGCGGTCTGGCGGTCGGCCGGGCGATGGGACCGCCGGGGCGAGGTGGCCGCGTGGATCTGGGGAATCGGCATCCGCCGCCTGGTCGATGCGCTGCGGCGTAGCCGGCCGCCGGCCGATGAGCTGATGGAGTTCGCCGGCGTCGAGACGTCGGCCGAGGAGCACGTGCTGCTCGCCGTCCAGTACGGCGACGTGGGGGCGGCATTGGCGAGCCTGTCACCGGAGCTACGGGCAGTGGTGCAGGCGACGGTCCTCGATGGGCTGACGACGCGGGAGGCCGCCCAGCTGCTGGGCATCCCGCCCGGCACGGTCAAGACACGGATGATGCGCGCCCGTGCCCTGTTGCGGCAGCGGCTGGCATGAGGGGGAGGTTGCGATGACCGAATGGCACCTGGATCCGGAGGCGATCCGCCGGTACGCGCAGGGGGCTGTCCCGCCGTATCTGGCCGCGTCCGCCGAGGCACACCTGATGAAGTGCGCAGCCTGCCGGGGCGTGATCTCGGCCCATGTGGATGCCCGGCGGGCGGAGGCGATCTGGCACGAAGTGGTCGACCGGGTCGACGCACCCCGGCGGAGCCGGCCCGAACGGATGCTGGTGCGGCTCGGCGTCGGCGAAGCGACGGCGCGCCTCGTGGCCGCAACACCGACGCTGCGGGGGCCGTGGTTGCTGGCGGTCGCGGGTGTGCTCGCGCTCGCGGCCTGGGCGGCCCAGGTCGATGAGCGCTTCCTGCGGATGTTCCTCGTCGTCGCCCCGCTCGGGCCGCTGGCGGGTGTCGCGGTGGCCTTCGCGGGCGGCCTTGATCCGACCCGGGAGATCGGGCTGGCCGCGCCGTACTCGGGGCTGCGACTGCTGCTGATCCGTACGGCCACGGTCCTGGCGGTCACGGCGCCGATCGTGGCCGTCGCCGGGCTCGCGCTGCCGGGCTCGAACTGGCTGGCCGCCGCCTGGCTTTTGCCCACCGCCGGGCTCACCTGCGCCGCGCTGGCGCTGACCAGCCGCATGACACCCGTCGTCGCGGTCGGAGTCGTGGCCACGGCGTGGGTACTGCTGACCGCCCCGACCGCCATCACCGGCCGCCTCGACCTGGCCTTCGGCATCGGCGCCCAGGTCTTCTGGCTCGCCCTGGCCATCGGCGGCAGCCTCTGGCTCGCCGCCGCCCGCAACACCGTCACGATCAAGCTGGGGAGAAACGCATGATCACAGTGCGCGTGCAGGGCGTCACCAAGTCCTTCGGTCGTACGGCGGCGCTGGACGGCGTCGACCTCGAAGCCGGACCGGGGGTGACCGGACTGCTCGGACCGAACGGGGCGGGTAAGACGACGCTGCTGCGGATCATCGCCACCGTCCTGGCGCCGGACCGGGGCACGGTGACCCTGTTGGACCGTGACCCGTCGCGTCCCGAGGACCGCAAGCGCATCCGGGAACGCCTGGGCTACCTGCCGCAGGATGCCGGTTTCCATCGGGGGTTCACGGTCTTCGAGTTCATCGACTACGTGGCGATTCTGAAGGAGATGACCGACCGGCGGGCGCGGCATGACGAAGTCCGCCGGGTCATCACGCTGACCGGGCTGGCGTCCGTCAGCGCCAAGCGGATCCGGGCCCTCTCCGGCGGGATGCGCCGGCGGGTCGGGCTGGCCCAGGCCCTGCTGGGCGATCCCGACCTGCTCGTCCTCGACGAGCCGACGGTCGGCCTCGATCCCGAGCAGCGGCTGCGGTTCCGGGAGATGATCTCGCACGCCGGCGAGGGGCGCACGGTGGTCATGTCCAGCCACCAGACCGAGGACGTCACCGCCCTGTGCACCAGGATCGCCGTGATCCACCAGGGCCGGGCCCGATTCACCGGTACCCCCGCAGAACTGACGGCACAGGCCGCAGGCCGCGTGTGGACGCAGGCGCAGCGCTCGCCCGCCGCACTCGCGGCGTGGCGCACCGGCGACGGTACCTACCGCAACGTCGGCGACCCGCCCGACGGCGCGGACCTCGTCCCACCCACGCTGGAGGACGCGTACCTCCTGCTCATGGGCGAACCGGAGCTGGAGGTCACCCACTCATGACCGCTGTGGCGCCACTGATCGGCCGGGAGGTCCGCCGGCTCGCCCGGCATCCCGTGCTGTGGCTGATACCCGTCATCGTGGTCGCGGCCGCCGCCCTTGACTCGGCCAGTGCCGGCCGGAACGCCGGCTACTGGTACGGCACCATCTTCACCGCCGTCGCGTTCTTCGGGCCCATATTCGTCCTCTTCGCGGCGAACCTGATCGCCAGCAGCGCCCGCCGCAGCCGGGCCGAGGAGATGCTGGCGGCCACGCCGACCTCGGACACGCGCCGGACCTGGGCGATGAGCCTGGGTGTCGCGCTCCCACTGGCCGGAGTCGGCGCCGTCGCGGTGGGTGCCATGGCGCTCATCGACGGCGTCAACGACATCCCGCCCGACCAGCTGCAGAGCGCCGGCGAGCTCGCCCAGCTTCCGTTCGTCCTCGCCGGTGCCGGGCTGCTCGGCGTCCTCGCCGCCCGCTGGCTGCCCTTCACGGGCGGCGTGCTGATCACCTTCGTCGCCGCGACCCTCGGCGCTCTGGTCCTGTTCCGGCGGTTCGACTCCGGCATCTGGTGGATGTGGTGGTCGACCGGGACCACCTTCGAGGGCCAACGACCGGTGCCGGGCGAACCGTGGCTGCACGCCGCGTACCTGTTCGGCCTCTGCGCCTGCGCCACCGTGGCCGCCGTCTACCGTGATCGCACACAGTGGACACGGCTGGCCCTCGTCGGTGTGCCGGTCGTGGCCGCCACCCTCGCCCTCGGCTGGCTCCAGCTGTCATGACACCACCCGTGGCGTGGGAGCTCGTCCGCAGCGGGCACCTGGTGCGCAGCCTGCGCCTGGCCCCGTTCGGACCCGGCGTCGCCGCCGTCGTGGTGTTGCTGGCGGCCCGCCGCGGCGGCACCCACGACGTCGCCGGAGACCTGCGGATGCTGGGCCTGCTGCTGGCGCTCGGCAGCGGGTACGTGCTCGACGACGGCGCGGCGGTCACGCTGCAGGCCAGCCCGTACGGCCCGGGCCGCCGGCTCTGGCTGCGAATCGGCTGTGCCGCGGCCATCGTCACCCCACTATGGACCTCAATGCTGGCCTACCTCCTGCCCTCGGCACCGGCCGGCGACCGGTGGGCGCTCGGCCTCGGCCTCACCGTCGAGCTCGCCGCCGTGCTCGCCGTGGCCTGGACCGTCGCAGTCTGGGGGCGTCGCTTCGGAGTCGAGCATCCCGGCATGATCACCACCCCCGCGCTCCTGGCGTTGCTGTTGCTGGCGGGGTCGATATCGCGGGCGCCGATGCTGGTCGGGCCGGGTCCACAATGGACTGCGGCGCACCTGCGATGGTCGGGCGTCCTGGCCGGCGCGGCCTGTGTGCTCCTGGCCGGGATGCGCGACCCGGCCGCCCGGTCCGGCCGGCGCGGCGTTTCACGTCCGCAACGCTGAGGCGTACCTCGCGCTGGTCTCCGGGCTGCGCCGGGGCGCCGCGCTGCCCGGGTCCTCCGCGACGTACACCAGTGCCGGCAGCGCCAGGTCCGCCGCGGCGGCGAGGGCGTCCTCGAGCTCCTCCGCGGACTCGACGGCGAACCCCCGCCCGTAGCCGAGCGCCGCGGCGCAGGCGGACACGTCCTGCAGCCCGCCCCGCCGGGGAACCGTCTGGCCGCCGGTGCTCGCGTACACGCCGTTGGCGCTCACCACGTGGATGACGGGCAGCTGCTGGAAGGCGATGAACTGCGCGCACGACCACCCCATGAGGTGGTTGCCGTCGCCCTCCAGGACAACCGCCCGGGACGACGCACCCGCGAGCACGAACCCGGCCGCGACCGCGCCGGCCAGACCCATGCCGCCCTGCAGCGGCAGCGCCAGGGCCTCGCCCGGGTCCACCATGGCCATCACCTCGCGGGTGAGGTAGCCGTTGCCCACGAACAGGGGCCAGCCGCGGGCGCGCGCACAGGTCACGATCCGCGCGGCGATCTCGCTGCGCTGCATCATGCGTGGCCCGGCCGGACGAGGAGGGCACGGTGCCGGCCGGCCGCGACGCAGTCGTCGTACCACCGGCGCATGGCGGTGAGGTCGACCTTCGCGTCCGGCTCGACGATCCGGTACGAGATGCCCAGCGTGAGCATGAACTGGACCGTCCGTTCACCGGTGACGACGTGATGGCCCAGCCGGTCGTCCCCGGTTCCCGCCCAGCCGACCACGAGGAACATGGCGACGCCGATGTCCCGCGCCAGCGAGAGCAGGGCGTCGCCGCACGTGAAGAGTCCGGCGTTCTTCAGGTACACGAACGGGTTCCGCCCGCCGAGCGCGAGTCCACATGCGACTCCCACCGCGGCGTCCTCGCGGGGGGCCGTGTATACCGGCATCGAGGATCCCACCGCGGCCATGAGCCCCGCAAGGTGGGAGTCCGGCACGCCGACGGCAACATCGAGTCCCAGCGCCACCGGCAACTCGTGCAGCGCGACCCTCGTAACCATGCGCGGTCCCGGTCTCTCGCGGCGTCTTCAGGCTGCCGCGACGCCCGGCTCACCCGACAGGCGCAGGACCTCCTGGATCGGGGCGAGACCGGTCAACGCCGACAGCTGACCGCCGCGCCGCAGCTGCGCGGCGAGCCGGGTCATGGTAGCGAGCGCACCGCGCAGGAGGTGGTTGGCGTAGACCACCATGCCGTATCCGGCGTGCCCGAGCTCGTCGAGGGTGACGTCGGTGTAGGCGGTCGGGATCGACGCCAACCGGGCCGGGCCGGTCCACTTCTTGGCGATCTCCCACAGGTCGTCGACCTCGCCCCCGTTCGAATGCACGACGACGATGTCCGCGCCGGCCTCCGCGTACGACTGTGCCCGGTCGATCGCGTCGTCGAGCGGGAGCCCGGCGATCAGCGCTTCGGTCCGCGCGACGATCACGAAGTCGTCGCCGGTGGCCGCTCGGGCCCGTGCCACCCGGCCCGCGAAGGCCTCGCGGCTCTCCAGCGATCGGTCGACGGACTTGATGAGGCTGTTGCGCTTCGGGAAGGCGCTGTCCTCGATGCACATGCCGGTGACGCCGCTGAGGTGGAGCTCCCGCGCGACCCGGGCGGCGGCAAGGTCGGTGCCGTACCCGTTGTCGCAGTCCACGACGACCGGCAGCGTGGTCGCGGACCGGATCGTCTGCGCGACGTCGATCATCTCCTTGGCGCCGAGCAGGTTGCGGTCCGGGATGCCCTTGGTCGCCGAGATCTCCAGGCTGCTGACCCAGCAGCCGTCGAAGCCCGCCTCCTCGGCTATCCGGGCAGCCACCGCGTTGTGCGTCCCGACCAGCAACACCGGTGCAGACGGTTCCTCCGGCGGCAGCAGCCTCTGCCGGCGCGCCTGATACTCAGCTGCCATCATCGGTCCCGTCCCGAGGTCCACGCTTCTCCGCTGAACATACGGCGGACTCTACAAGCGACGGCCCGGTTCTCGGCCTCGCGCGACCGGAAGACAATCAATGACAATCAATCCGGCCACTCAGGCGTGCCCGAGCACGCGCTGGTCGGTTCCACGTCGAGGACGTACGCCTGCGCCAGTTCCTGAACCCGTTTGTGCACCAGGTCCTCGTCGGCGACCGCGAGGTACACCAGGCCGGTGGTCGACGCCGAGTGCAGGCGGGTGCCGATGACGTCGCCCGGTCCGACGGTCATCGACAGCCGCACGACGTCCGGCACCCGCGCCAGCTCATCCGGACCGGAGATCCGGACCACCCGGCCGGGGCGCACCGGCAGGTCACAGTTGACGATGATGTCGTCGCGCAACCGGCGGACCGGCGCCGGCACCGACGGGTCCCGGCCGAGGGCGGTCTCCATGAAGACCCGCCACAGGTCCACCCCGTACTGCATCTCGATCGCCTCGACGATGCCGCCACCCGCGGGCCGGCAGGCGATCTCGCCCACCAGGAAGCCGTCGGCGGTCTTGAACAGCTCGAGGTGGGTGACGCCGGTCCGCAGTCCGAGCGCGCGCACGACGCGCTCGTGCAGCGCGACGATCGGCTGGGCGTCGGGATGCCGGTCGGGCAGCAGGTAGGAGCCCGTGAAGGCGTCGATGTTGCCCAGCAGTGGCATGAAGTACCGCGACGCGGCGGCGAACTCGACGCGTCCATTGTGGACGACGCCGTCGCAGTGGTACTCACCCTCCATGTCGACGAACCGTTCGACCACCAGCGGGCAGTTCGCGTGCCGGAGCCCGTCGCAGGCGGCCGAGTCCCGGATGGCCGCCCACGCGGCCGGCGACGGTGCCGCGAACGTGTTCATCGACCCGGTTCCCAGCGCGGGCTTGACCACGACGGGCCAGCCCACGCCGGCCGCCGCGGCGGGAACTGCGGACAGGTCCGCCACGACGCGGTAGGGCGCCACCGCGATTCCCTGCGCGGCCAGGGCGGCCTTCATCACCGGTTTGTTGGAGAACAGGTTCGCCGTGTCGAAGGGTATCCCCGGCAGCCCGAGGAACGACCGCAGGTAGCCGCCGGCCTGCTGGCTGCGCTCCGACGGCGCGACCACGTAGTCGGTCGGCGCGGCGGCCTGCAACGCCAGTGCCGTGCGCTGGACCGCCGACAGGTCGCCGATGTCGGTCACGAAGTGCAGCCGGACGTCGGCGGAGTACTGCACGGCATACGCCGCCTCGGTGATGACGTCCAGCTCGGCGTCCGGCGCGACGGCGCGCAGACGGTCGACCGCCTCGGTCTTCCCCGAGTTGACCAGCAGGACCCGGGGCGCATCGCGGGTCGGTCCCGGTGCCATCAGCCCGCGCCCCGCGGTACGCCGACCGGATCACCGGCCGACAGCGCGGCGAACCGCCGGGCGATCTCCTCCTCGTTCGCGCCGCGGACGAGGAAGGCCGCCTTGCCGTCGACCGCGCTGGTCGCCGTGCCGGACCGGTCGCTCACCACATGCTCGACCAGCCAGTCCGGATGGTCCGCCGGTGCCGCCAAGCGCCGGCCGCCGGTCCACAACAGCCAACCGGTGCGGGCGGCCACGGGCGTCAGCTCGCGAGTGTCCCGCCACAACCCGACGGCGATGAGGCACGCCAGTCGTGACGTGTCGACGCCGTAGGTGTACCGGATGCTGTTCCTGATCATTGCTCCGCCACTGCGGCAGGCCACCTCGCCGGCGAAGAACCGGCCCGAGGAGTCCGCGAGGAACTCCAGGTGCAGGATGCTGACGCCGTGGCCGGCCGGCAGCCGCCGCACGAACTGCCGTGCCGCGCCGGTCAGCAGCCTGCGCGCCGGTGACGAGTCGTCCAGCATGATCGACCCGGAGTTGTCGGTGGCGTACCGGTGCGGCGGGCAGCTGTACCGCGACGCGGACACGAGCAGGGCGGCCGAGCCGTCCACCACGACGTCGACGTGGTACACCGAGCCGGCCACGTACCGCTCCGCCATGAGCCGTCCGGTGTGGACGCTCGTGACCCAGGCGGGGTCGGCGACGCAGGTGCGCCGTAGCTCGTCGTCGTCGTGGAACACGCGCACCTGGACGGCTCCTGCGCCGTCCCGCGGCTTCACCACGACCGCACCGAACTCCCGCCGTGCGGCGAAGACGTCCTCGAGGCAGCCCACGGTTCGGTACGGCACCGCGGGCGTGGCCAGGCCGGCGAACAGCGCCTTCATGGCGACCTTGTCGCGGAACGCCAGGGCGGAGGCGGACCGCTGGCCCTCGATGTCGAACAGGGTCCGGACCTCGGCCGCCCGCAGGACGTCGTCCTCGGAGTTGGCGAACAGCCGGTCCGGCCGGTCCTCGCCGCAGATCCGGAACAGCTCGCCGAGCACGGCGTCGGAGTCGTAGTCGTCGACCAGGACCCGGCGCACGCCCGGCCCGAGGTCGGAGTCCGGGCGGACGGTGCCGCGCGAGCTGACGACCGTGACACGCGCCCCCGGTGCCTCCTGCAGGATCCAGCGGTCGCACGGTGCCGCCGAGCCGGGCCGCTGCAACACCACCACGTGCACCGGGATCACCCCTCCTGTAGCGCCAGATCGCCGACCGCGCGGGGCGCGAGGGGCACCACCGCAACCAGCAGCCCGGCCAGCACCACCCAGCCGGGCGCGGCCAGGCCCACCACCACGAGCGTGACCAGCGGCGGCCCCACGATCTCCTGCGCCGCGGGGCCGAGCCCGAACACGGCGAGGTACTCCGCCTTGCGGTACTCCGGAGCGTACCGGTACGACGCCTCCCAGGCCGCGGCCGACTGCCACAGCTCGCCCGCGGTGAGCAGGACCGTTCCGAGGACCAGCAGCGCGACCGACGCGGTGCGCCCCACGTGGGCGGCCGCGGCGAACGCCGCACAGCACCCGACCAGCGCGAGGCCGGCGCGGCGGAACGCGCGAGTCGTCCCCGCGACGCTGTCCACACCGGAGCTGAACGGCACCTGGAACGCGACGGTCAGCACGGTGTTGAGACCGACCAGGAGTGGTACCACGGCAACCGGCGCCGGGGTGGCCAGCAGTGCCCACATCGGCAGCGCCACCGTCAGGATCGTCGTGTGCAGGTACAGCATGCCGTTGAGCCCGGCCAGCCGCAGGTAGCGCCAGTCCCGGAAGTCGGCGAGGAACGTGAGAGGGCCGCGGCGCACCGGCGACGGGGCGGTGTCGACGCGCAGCCGCGCCAGCAGGAGGACCACCACGGCGAAGGACGCGGCGTCGGCGAGGATGACGGTGCGGTACGCGGCGACCGAGTGCGCGGCGAGCAGCGGCGCGGCCGCCAGAGCACCCAGCGAGAAGCCGGCGTTGCGCACCGAACGCATCAGCGCCATCGTGCGGGTGCGATCCGGCCCTGGTACCGCAGCCGCCACGACCGCCTGGGTGGCCGGCGACGCCGTGCGCTCCACCACGCCAAGCAACAACGACACCAGGACGAAGGTCGTCGCGCCGTCGACGAAGGCGAGTGCCGTGAACCACACGGCCCGCCATGCCTGTACGCCGACGAGCATCCGCCGGGCACCCCAGCGGTCGGTGAGGGTGCCCAACGGTACGGACGCGAGCAGGCCGGCTGTGCCGGAAACGGCGAGACCGATCCCGATCGCCGCGGTGCTCAACCCCGCGGCCCGGATCAGGAACACCGTCGATCCGGCCAGGTACAGCCCGGTGCCGGCGGAGTCGGCCAGCGCGACGACCCCGAGCGCGCGACGAGGGCTCATCTTGTGCTGACTGCGATCAGTGCGGCGGCGCGCGCGGCTCGCTCCTCGGCGTCCGGGCCGGTGGGTCCCGTGGCGATGACGTGGCCGATGCGGTCCCAGGAACTGGTCAGCGGCGCGACGGTGCTCCCCGGGGTGGCGGTCACGGCGACCTGGTGTACGCCCTCGGAGCGCTCGGCGATGTCGATGCCGCTCACGTCCGCGACGACGCCCGGCGGGCAGGTCAGGAACCGGATCGCGGCGCTGCGGGACGGTGCGCTCCGATCGGCGACGCCGGCACCGCCGAGCAGTCCCACCAGATCGGCGGTGATCGATCCGCCGTAGGCCAGGTCGATGAGCTCGTCGATGCTGTCGCCGGGCAGCCGGGCGGCGCACTCGACCAGGTGCGGGTCGACGCCGTCCACGAGGATCCACTCGGCGTGCAGGACTCCGCTGCCGAACCCGACGGTGGCGGCCAGGCGCGTCGTGAGCTCGACGACGGCCGCGGTGACGGCCACCGGTAGCGCGGCCGGCACCACGTGGCCGAGCTCCACCGGCCACGGTCCATTGTGGACGACCTTGGCGGTGACGTTGACGAACCGGACGGTGCCGTCGTCGACCAGGCATTCCACGCTGACCTCGGGACCTTCGAGGTACTCCTCGACCAGGTAGCGCACGGGCGGGGTGCGACGCGCGCGCATGCGCGACTCGTCGACGCAGGCGCTCTGCGACCACGCGGCCGCCACATCGTCGTGCTCCGACACGACCCGCACGCCCAGGCTCGCCTGGCGACCGGTCGGCTTGAGAACGCAGCGGCCGTGCGCTGCGCGGAACGCGGCGACATCGGCCGGCCCGGCGGCGACCCGCCAGCGCGGCTGCGGAAGACCGACGGTGCCGGCGTGGCGGCGCAGTGCCTCCTTGTCGCGAAGGATCCGGGCCGCCCCGGTACCCGCACCGCGCAGCTGCCACGCCTCGGCGAGTGCGGCGGCGGCTACCACGCCGTACTCGACCGCGGGCAGAACGACCCTGACGTCACCGGGTCCGCCGACCGCGTGCAGCAGGCTCGTGGTGTCCACCTCGTCGTGGATGGGCATTTCCAGCAGCGCGGCGACACAGCGAAACGGCGCCAACCGGCGCCGCACGTCGCGGGCCGCGATGACGTCGGCCTCCTCGAGCACGACGAGCGAGGCGGCGGGCAGCAGCCGGTCCAGTTCGGCAACCAGACCCTTGCTGAACCCCACCAGCGCGTGCGTCGCCCCGGCGCGCATCACATTCACGACTCCCTCATCGCTGCGGATCGGCCCTCACGGAACCATAGGCCGACATTGATCTCAAGATGTCTTTCGGTCGATACACAGCGGCGGGTGAACCGGCATACATTCGGGTCCGTCGCGCATTTCCGCGCGAACCCCGTCCATTTGATTGATTGATTGGTTGATTGGATCGTCATGGCCACAGCCACCATCACCGCACCCGTTGCGTGGGAAGACATCGTTCCGCGGTGGACGAAGTACGCGCCACCGGCCAGACCGTCGGCCGACGACGTCGCGCGGATCCGGTCGCGGATACGACTCGACGAGGATCGCGACCAGGCCGAGGTGCTGGTGCTCGGCTCGACACCGGAACTGCGCACGATGCTCGCCGGAATGTCCCGGCTCCGGGTGACGGTGCTCGACCGCGTGCTGCCCATGATGCAGGCCATGACAACGCTCATCGAGGCCGAGTCGCTGAACGAGGTGTGGATCCGCGGCGACTGGCTGACGGCGCCGCTGCCGACCCGATACTTCGACCTGGTGGTCAGCGATCTCGTGCTCGGCAACCTCGATCCCGACAACCAGCGGGACCTGATGTCACGCGTGCGGTCGATCCTCAAACCGGGCGGACGCTGGGTGTCCAGAATGGACTGTGTCGACGAGTACAGTGTCTTCGAGGATCTGGACACGTTGCTCGACCACTACTCGCGGCTGGCCGATCCCACCGCTGAGGACGTCTGTGAGCTGCGCAGTGTGGCTGGCCTGCGACACTGGGATCCGGCCAGCGGCTTCCTGTCGTACGCGGCGCTCGGCGAAGCCATGGACCGCTACTGGGACGGTGACCGCTTCGTTCACCCGGACAACCACACCAGCCTGCTGCTCACCAGGCTCCGCGAGGTGACGCTGCCGTACGGCCGGCCATACTGGTTGAGCCGCAAGGCACAGCTCGACGCCGCGCTCGGACAGCACTTCCGCGTGGTGGACGAGCAACGCGACGACTCGCCGTACGCCTATCCGGGCCGCGGGTATTACGTGTACGACCTCGCGCCACGCGTCTGAGCACCTGACCGAAGGTCAATGCACCCAGAAGGCGTCCGGGAGGGCCCGGACGTCGATCGCGGACCGTTCGAGCAGCTCGGCGACGGGTAGCAGCGCGATCGACGCCGCATCCCCGGCGTCGGCCATGCGGCGGATCACGCCGGCCTGCCGCCGGGCCCGCTGCGGCACCACAGCACCGAACACACCTCGGTCGCCGTCGTAGCCGTACGCGTCGAGCAGAAGGTGCAGGCGGCGGGACCGCTCCCGCAGGTCGTCGTCGCTCAACGGCACGCCGTCGCGCGGCGACGCGAGCGGCACCCAGGTCAGCGCGGAGAACGCCAGATCCCAGTCCGGTGACGACGGACCGGCGATGTCCCAGTCGCAGAAACCGATCAGCCGGTCACCGTCCACCACGGCGTTGAAGGGAGACGCGTCCTGGTGCCCGACGACCAACCCGGGACCCATCGTGCCACCGATGAACCAACGCTCGTCCTGCGGCGGCGTGAAGTCGGCCGTCAGGTCGTGGACCCGTCGCAGCCACCGGCCGACCTGGGCCAGCATCGAGTCCGCCGCCGCCCAGTCGGGCCAGGGATCCCGGTCTCCGATCGTTTCCCCCGGCAGATAGGTGAGCATCTCGCGGCCCTGGTCGTCGAAGCCGAGCGCGCGGGGAGCGGCATCGAAGCCGGCATCCTCGAGATGCCGCAACAGCGCGTGCACCGTCGCCGTCCACGGCGAGGCCCGCTTGTGGACGACACCATCGATCAGCACGGCACCGGTGGTGTTGCCTCCCGGCAGGGCCACTTCGCGCATCTGCCGTGTGTACCAGCCTTTGACCGGGCAGCGACACCGAATTTCTCGAGCCATCGGCTACCACCATGGCGGGTGAGCGCACCTATTCCGGACCTGGCTCCCGATGCTGCGGCCGCTGGGGGTAGATCGGATCAGCCGGCCAGTCCCGAGGGCCGCTCCACGGCGCGGGAACAGCGTCGACCCGGGCGGCGATCGTGTAGGCAAGTGCCTCGTAGTTGACCCTCCAGCCCCGAAAATGCGGCCACGCATCCTCCGCGGGTCGTTCGGGGGTGAACCCGGCGGCGCAGGCCCACGCCACGCCGTCGCGGAACTCGGCGAAGGTGAGCGCGATCGCCTCGTCCGGGATCGGATCCGGGTCGTAGGGAATGCTCCTGGCGTCGGCGATGTCGCGAAGCGCCAGGAAACCGGCGCGCAGCACGAGCCTGGCCTCCGACGGCGCGCTGCGCGGCGCGCAGGCCAGCTGCATCGCCGCGGCATCCATGACCGCCAGCAGCGACACGACCCAGCTGCGGTACGGCTGCGGCGACCGGAACGACAACAGGATCGGGTAGTTGGCGTGGGTTTCGCCGACGTCGGCAGCCAGCCGTGCCCAGTTCTCGTAGACCCAGGGGAACTGTGACTGCGCGGCGATCAGGTGCTGGCGGGCCAGCAACTCCGGCCCCCAGGACGGCTCGCCGGCGAGCGCCCGCAGCAGGGTCACCTGAGTCTCCCGCCGGTTGTACGCCCCGTACATCGCGGGCAGATACGCGATCTGCAACGCAATCAGGAGCGGGCCCGAGGCCGCGGCCAGTATGTCGATCACCGTCGTCTCCGGTCCTCTGGGGACCGCGAAGCCGAGCGAGAACAGGCTCGACCCGGCCTGCCGCAGCGCCGCCGGCCAGCGCAGGCCCGGGGTGACGCCGTACGCCAGCGCCGCATACGCCACGAACAACGAAAACAGCCACGCGAGCAGCTGCGACACCAGTGTCAGCGGAGCCAGCCATTCCAAGGTCCGGTCGAGGGTGGTGTACCGGTGGCGGGCCCCCGGCCGCCGACGCAGGACGCTCCGCCAGAACAACCACAACACCGTCGGCAACCAGGAGGCCTTGGTACGCGGAGCGACCAGGCCGCGACCAGCGTTCACCACCGTGGCGACCAGCAACACCGCGCCGAGAAGTCCGACCACCAGTCGCATGCATCCATCATTTCGCGATCGAAGCAGCGATCCATGCGATCGAGGTGGCTTTCCGAGGCGGTTTACCTGTGTGCAGCGCGCATTCGGGCACTGTTCGGTGTGCCATCACGCCGTTCACTCAGCGGACATCTGCGAGGCGGCGTGCAGCCGCTGGCAGTCGATGTCGATCGGCAGTGTGACGGACAGCGACGTCCCGCGGCCCGCCGGACTCGAGAAGCGCAGGTGCCCGCCGAGCGCCTCCACCCGGTCGGTGAGGCCCACCAGCCCGGAGCCGAGGGCTGGGTCGGCTCCCCCGACACCGTCGTCGCGAACGGCGATCGCGAGGTTCTCGTGCCCGGACGCATCGTCGACGGTGATGTCCACCTCGACGTCGACCGCGGAGGCCTCTGCATGCTTGGCGGCATTCGTGAGCGCCTCGGAGACGACGTAGTACGCAGCGACCTCGACGCAGTCGGGCATCCGGCGTTTGGGACCCGGGCTGACGGTGACCGGGACGGGACTTCGGCGGGCGAGCGTCTTCAGCGCCGCCATGAGGCCGCCCTGGGAGAGGATGGACGGGTGGAGGCCCCGGGAGATCTCCTGCAGGTCGTCGAAGACGTTCGCGAGGCCCTCGCTCGTCCGGGACAGCTGGGCCCTGAGCTCGCCGTCATCAGCGGGCACCGACGCCTCCGCCGCGCGAAGTTGCAGGCCGAGCGCCACCAGGCGCTGCTGGACGCCGTCGTGCAGGTCGCGTTCGATGCTGCGGCGGGCCTCGTCGGCGGCGACGACGATCCGGGCACGCGACGCGTTGAGCTGCCGCCGGCTCTCGGTGTTCGCAACCGCGGTGGCCAGGAGCTCAGTGAACTGCGCCAGCCGCTGCTCGGCGCCGGGTGGCGGTGGCTCGGGCCGCGACCAGAGCACCACGAGCGCGCCCCACACGTGGCCGCTCACCGTGATCGGCGCGGCGACCGACGAGCGGTACCCACTCGCTCGCGCCAGGTCGGCGAGTGCGCCGCGACGGCCGTCGTAGGTGTCCACGCGGGCCGGCCGGGAGGAGTGCAGTACCAGTTCCGTGACGCCGCCTGCGACGCCGATCCGCCGGCCCAGCGACGGCTCGACGCCAGGCTTGCCGTGCTCGGCGACAACGGTGACGGTGCCAGGATTCTCCTCGCGCATCAGCATCGTGGCGTCCGCTTCCAGCAGCGACGCCGTCTCGGCGGTGACGGCGGCAACGACATCGGCCGGCGGCTCACCGTGCGCGACGAGGACCGCGACGCGCCGCAGGCTCGCCTGCTCGGTGGCGAGCGCGCGCAGCTCGTCCTGGCTCACCCGCAGGGAGGTGCCGATCTCCTCACGGTCGATCGCGACCGCGAGCAGCCGCGCCAGCCCCGGCATCACCCTTTCACGCAGCCGCCGTTGGATCGGCTCCGGCAGGTCGGCGGGAAGCACGAGGTTGCCGGTGTGGGGACCGTACCGCAGCGGGAGCGCCAGCCGGGGCGCGTCACCCGGGACGCTGCCGAGCTCGATCGCCGCGTACGGCAGGTGCAGTGTCGCCGCCAGGCGGCGCGACGCCTCTGGCAGTACCGAACGCAGGTCCTCCGCGCCCAGCATGAGGTGCGCCAGGTCGGCGTGGAGATCGGCCTCCTGGCGGCGTTCGGCCAGCCCGACCGCTCGGGCGCGGGCCTGCCGGGCCATCGAGCCGGCCAGCACCGACACCACGAGAAACACCGCAAGCTCCACCCAGTCTCGTGCCTGCGTGATGTCGAGGTGGCGAACGGCCGGGACGTACAGGATGTTGTAGGTGGCCGCGCTCGCCACGGTCACCGCCACCGCGAGCCACAGGCCCCAGATCCAGGAGACCACCAGCACACCGAGGACAAAGATCACCACCAGGGCATCCGGCGACGCGATGCGTGCGAGCAGGTGGACCAGCAGCGTCTCGACCACGACGAACAGCGCACCGGCTGCGATCCCCAGCGCAAGCGGCGGGGGGTTCGCCCGCAGCAGCCAAGCCGCCTGGCGTACCTGCATGACCGGCCCCATTCTCCCAGGAGACGTGGGCGACAAGTTTCCATTCTCCTGCTCGGGCTGGTGGCGCGACCATCGGAATCATTCGGTCATCGGTGTCGATCATTTTCCTGGGTACTGCTGGACGGGCCGTCCTGCGCCGGCGCGGTCGGCTCGAGTGCCTGGAGTTTCCTGGTCACGATCGTCTTGTCCGCCCCGCTACGGGTCATCGCGATCGCTCGACGAAGGAAGGCGGCGGCCGCCTCGGTGTTGCCGTCGGCGGTTTCGATATCGGCCAGAGCCACGGGCAGGTATGGGTAGTTCGCCAGTCGCACATCGGCCAGCAGCGGGACGATGATCTCGCGCGCCGCGGCGGTCCCGTAGGCCTTCCAGTGGGCGATGCCGCGGCTCAGTTCCGCCACCGGACTGGGGTGCCGCCGCAGGTAGGAGTCGTAGAGCTGCGCGATCCGCGGCCAGTCGGTCGCCTCGAAGGTCAGGGCACGGGCGTGGCATGCGGCGATGGCGGCCTGGTGGGTGTAGGGGCCGCCGCCGAAGCGAGTCGCGGTGGCGAGCGCGTCGAGGCCGCGACGGATGAGCAGGCGATCCCACAGCATCCGGTCCTGGTCCTGCAGCAGGACGGGGCCGTCTGCGCCGTTTCGGGCGCGGAACCGGGAGGCGTTGAGTTCCATCAGGGCGAGCAGGCCGTGCGCCTCGGCGGCCGTCGGCAGCAGGTGGACCAGCATGCGGCCGAGCCGCATCGCCTCGCCTGCCAGGTCGGGCCGGGTCCAGCCGTCGCCGGAGGTGCCGGCGTACCCCTCGTTGAAGATCAGGTAGATGACCTCCAGCACCGCGGGCAGTCGATCGATCTGCTCGGTGCCGGCCGGGTTCTCGAAGGCGAGCCCGGCATCCCTGATGGTGCGTTTTGCTCGGGCGATCCGCTGGCCGGCAGTGGCCGACGGCACCAGTTGGGCGCGGGCGATCTCCGGGGTGGTCAGCCCGCCGAGCAGCCGCAGCGTCAACGCGACCCGTGCGTCGCGCCCCAGCGACGGGTGGCAGCACACGAAGATCAGCCGCAGGATGTCGTCGTCGATGTGGCCGTCTGCGAGGTCCTCCATCGCAATGTCCTCCCTCGTCGCCGCCTCCTCGGCAATGCGCTCGTACTTCGAGTCGAGATCGACGCTGCGTCGTATCTGACTGACCGCCATGCGGCGGGTCACCGTCATCAGCCAGGCCCCTGGCCTGTCGGGAACCCCCTCGGACGGCCACTGCTCCATGGCCGCCACGAACGCGTCCTGCGCCACCTGCTCGGCCACGCTCGGATCTCGCAGGATGGCGTGCGCAGCCGCGACCAGCCGAGGGAACTCGATGCGCCACTGGTTCTCGACCATCGCGTGGTCGACGGGCCCTGCCTGCCGGCCCCGGCTGTCCGCCGGACCGCGCCCGGAGTTCGACTCGTTCAGTTCGGGCCTCCCGTCGCGTCCCCGGGTCCTCTGGGGCCGGTCACCTGCCGGATCTCAACGTCGCACTCGCCGTCGTGGGCGATGGCGAACCTGCGGCCCCACTCCCTGGCCTCGGCGAGGCTTCGCGCCTCGATGAACGCGAACCCACCCACGATCTCCTTGGCCTCGGCGAAGGGCCCGTCGGTGATGCTGATCCGTCCGTCGTGGGCCACGATCCGGGCGCCGTAGGAGCTGGGTAGCAGGCCGTCGGCCTGGAGCAGCACGCCGGCCGCCGCGCACTCCCGCATGAACTCGCCCATCCGCTGCATCAGTGCAGGGCTGGGCAGGCCGCCGGCCTCGAAGTAGTCGTTCGACTTGCTCATGATCAGGAAGCGCATCAGTGGCTCTCCTCGATGAATCCTGTGCCTCGACGTCCTCACTGGACGTCGTTCGAGGAGGCCGGTTTTCGACACGGACGGCAAGACGTTCCCGGCCGGCGACGCAAAGACTCGGGCGCCGGCGATGTCGAAAACGACCGTGGCCCGATCGACGTAAATGTGGGCCGCCCACCACGTCACGATCCACCAGGAGCCCTTCATGCGCATCATCACCGCCAGCTTCTTCATCTCCGTCGACGGTGTCGTCGACGCCCCGCAGGAGTGGCACTTCCCCTACGCCAACGACGACGTGGCGCGAGTGGTCAGCCACGCGACCAGGGACGTCGACGCCCTCCTGATGGGCCGGCACACCTACGAGGAGTGGAACGCGTTCTGGCCCACGCAGCGCGGCTACCCGCTGGCCGACTTCATCAACGGCACCCACAAGTACGTCGCCAGCGACACCCTCACCGACCTGGGCTGGGGCCCTGCCAGCGTCCTGTCGGGCGACGTCGTCGCCCACGTCGCCGCCCTGAAGAACTCCGAAGGCGGCAACATCGCCATCAACGGCAGCGGCACCCTGACCCGCCACCTGCTGCAGGCGGGCCTCATCGACGCGTTGCACCTGCTGGTCCACCCGATCGTCCTCGGCGCCGGCAAGCATCTCTTCGAGGCCGGCACAGCCCCGGTCGGACTGTCCCTGCAGTCCCAGGAGTCCTTCGACAACGGCGTGACCTACCAGGTCTACACACCGGCCGCGATCGACAACGCGGCATGACCACGCGCGGGCAACACCCGATGTACATCAGCAAGGGGACATCCATGAGCGCCACCGGTACCGACTTCGCCACTACTCTGCTCAGATCCCTGGACGGCACCACGATCGCCGTCGACTCCATCGGCTCCGGGCCGCCGCTCATCCTCGTGGGCGGCGCCTTCAGCTACCGCCGATCGCATGGGCGCTCCCCCGCCGATCGTGACCCTGATGAGGCTCGTGCCGTTCTGGAAGAACCTCAAGGCGACGGCCCACACGCTGCCGGCCGATGTCGCCGTCATGGGCGACACCATCGCGGGCAGGCCGCTGGGCCGCCACCCCTGGGCGCAGATCGAGGTCCCCACCCTCGTCCTCGATGGCAGCAGGAGCCCGAAGGCGACCAGCCTGGCGGCCGACCAACTCGCCGACCGCCTGCCCGCCGCGCAGCGGGCCACCTTGGCCGGGCAGGGCCACAACGTCTCCATGCCCGCCCTGGAGCAGGCGATCCGCAGGTTCGCCACCGAGCTCGCCAGCCGCCCCGACTGACCCGACCCTGCCCGACTCGCTCCCGAAAGGCACCCAGATGTCCACCGTGACAGCCCTGCGCCCGGCCCGACGCAACACCGTCTCCAGACGGCTGCTCGCGGGCATCGTCTCCCCGATCCTCTTCCTGGTGGTCAGTTACCTCCAGATGCCGTTCAACCCCGGCCTGGACCTGACCAAGCACGCCTTCAGCTACCTCAGCATCGGCGACACCGGCCCGATCCAGCAGACCAACTTCATCGTCATGGGCCTGCTGAACATCATCGCCGCGACCGGTCTGCGCCAGGTCGTCGGCGGCCGGCTGGGAACCGTCACCGCGATCCTGCTGGCCCTCGACGGGCTCGGCCAGATCATCGCCGGCGTCTTCACCCTCGACCCGTCCAACGGGTTCCCCGAAGGCGCCACGGCCGGCATGCCGGAGGCGGTGAGCACGCACGGCAACCTGCACGGCGTCGGGTTCGGCCTGTCGATGTTCTCCTGGCTCGTCCTGCTGATCCTGCTCGGCAGCGTCCACAAGGCCGCCGGCGACCGCGGCTGGGCGCGACTGAGCATCCTGGCCGCCGTGGCGCTCCTGGTCACCGCGGCGTGCCTGATGCAGCCGTTCGGGACCGTCCTGCTCTACGTCGTGCTGTCCTCGACGTGGCTCTTCATGGCCGCAACCTTCCAGCACCTGCGCTCGCAGAGGCGGACGGGAACTGGTCGGTGAGGAGCAGGATGAAGGCAGATCACCGCCGCGCTCACGCGTCCCCGCCGCCGTAGAGCGCCACCGCGAGGCGGCGGTACTGCTCAAGCGGCAGCCGCTGCCGATCCGGGTCCGGGGAGTCGGTGTCCTCGGTGAGCACCTGCAGGGCGACGTGGTCGGCGCCGGCTTGATGGAATTCGTCGATGCGGCGCAGTACATCGCCGACATCACCTCGAGCGACGACCGCGTCGACCAGGCGATCGCTGCCGCCGCCGGTGAGGTCTTCCTCGGTGAAGCCCATCCTGCGCAGGTTGGTCGAGTATCCGCGCTTGTCGAGATAGAACCGGAGCGCTTGGCGGGCGGTCGCCCGTGCGCCGGCCGGATCAGCCGCAAGGACAACCTTCAGTTCGGGTGCCAGCAGCGGCCCGGCGCCGAGGACGGCCCGCGCTTGCTGGGTGTGCTCCGGCGTGGTCAGAAATGGATGGGCGCCGGCGGAGCGCGCCGCGGCCAGGGCGAGCATTCTCGGCCCGACCGCGGCGAGCACCCTGTCACCGGCCGGCTCGCCCGACGCGTCCAGCTCGTCGAGGTACGCGGCCATCCGATCGTACGGTGAGAGCCGCCACTGGCCGGCTTCGCGGGGCCCGTTGCCGAGGCCCAGCAGCAGCCGATCGGGGTGTGCGGTGGCGAGCCGCCGATATTCTCGTGCGACTGCCGCCGCCGAAGGGTGCGTCCAGATATTCACGATCCCGGTGGCCACGGCGATCCGCCGCGTCGCGGCCAGCAATGCTCCCCCGACCTCCATGATCGTTGGGCCGTTGCCGAGCCAGATCGCGCCGAATCCGAGCTCGTCAACTTCGGCGGCGGTCTCCGGCAGGCGTGCACCCTGCCGGATCCAGAGCCGCAGTGGTACCCAGAGGCCAACCCGCCCCAGGTCGATCGTCATGTCAGCGCCTTGTGCAGCGCCGCGAAGATGCGGTCCTCGTCGGTCTCGCTCGTCCGCCAGTTACTGAAGGCAAGGCGCAGGGCGGGCGTGTTGTCGTACACGGTCGGGGTGGCGAACACCTCGCCGGTCTCGGCGATGGCGCGGACGGCGTCGGCCACGTTTCCGGGTACCGCGAAGCAGACCACGTTGAGCCGGACCGGAGCCAACAGCCGCACGCCAGGAATCGTCGGCAGGCGTTCGCCGAGCCGGCGGGCCGACGCGATGTTGCGTTCGACCATCTCGCGGTGCCCGTCGAGGCCGTACGCCGTGAGGGTGAACCACGCCGCCAGGGCTCGAAGCCGCCGCGAGTTCTCCGGCGTCAGGTGCAGGTAGTCCGGGTTGTCGGTGGGTGCGCCGAGATACGCGGCCGAGTTGGCGAAGACTGCGACTTGCAGATCTCGGTGGCGGGTGAACTGGACCGCGGCGTCGTACGGGACGTTCAACCACTTGTGCAGATCGACGCAGATCGAGTCGGCCTCGGCAAGCCCGTCGAGGAGGCCGGCGTGGTGCGCAGACAGCGCGGCGAAGCCGCCGAAGGCGGCATCCACGTGCAGCCAGAACGGGTACCGCTCCTTGAGTGACGCAATCGCCCGCAGGTCGTCGAAGTCCACGGTATTGACCGTGCCCGCGTTGGCGATCACGATCGCCGAGCGCCCGTCGAGCGCGTCGAGCGCCTCGGCGAGACGCCCGACGTCGACTGCTTCCCGGCCGGCCTGCACGGGCACCAGCTGGAGCCGGTCCCGCCCGATCCCCAGCATGGACAGCGATTTGACGATGCTGGAATGGGGTGTACCGGAGAACAGATGGATGTCCCCGAGGGCCTGGACACCGGCCTGGGCCACCGAGACGCCTCGGCGCCGGCCGAGCCACTCCCGGGCGATCGCCAGACCGACGAAGTTGGACATCGTGGCGCCCGTGACGAACGCCCCGGTGTGCTCGTCGGTCAGGCCGAACGCCTGCCGCAACCAGCCGACGGTCTCCCGTTCGAGGTCGGCGGCGCAGGAATCGCCGGCGGACGCCGCATTCTGGTCGAACGTGCTGGTCAGCCAGTCACCGGCGAGCGCGGCCGGGGTAGCGCCACCGGTGACGAATCCGAGGTACCGCGGGCCCGCGCTTCCCGAGAAGCCCGGTTCCCAGCGGTCGGCGAAACGGTCGAGAGCGCCGTGCAGGCCGATGCCGGCGCGCGGCAGTGGATCCGGGGGGACCACGGCAGCCTGCCGGGCCACCGGCCGGTTGTCGAGGCCGGCGAGGACCTGCTCGGCGAAGCGTCTGGTCGACTCCAGAAGGTCCGGAAACGCGGCTAGATCGTCTGCGAGGTGCCGATACATGCCGCGCACACTATGCGGGCGGCGGGCCGAAGTCCCGATCCACTTGTGCAGAATTGGACCATGAACGTTGCGTCCCGCCTCGGTGCATGGCGATCGGCCGGCGGTTCGCTGGCGCAGTCCCTCGCGGCGGCGGTCCAGCATGCCGTGCTGGACGGCCAGATCCCGGTCGGCAGTCCGTTGCCGTCCGAGCGCGCGCTGGCCCGGGACATGGACGTCAGCCGGGGCACGATCGTCGCCGCGCTCGCACTGCTGCGCGACGCCGGCTGGATCAGGACCCGGCACGGCAGCGGCAGCGTCGTACGCCTGCCGCCGCGCCTCACCACCCGCACCGCTCCATGGTCACTGGACCACGGCGGCGGCGAGGTCGAACTCGACCTGACCCAGGCCGTGACCGCCGCACCGCACCGGGCCTACCTGGCGGCGGCACGGCGAGCCGTCGACCGTTGCGCGACCCTGCTCCTCGACGCCGGTACGGCGAACGCCGGCCTGCCTCAGCTGCGTGAGCTCCTGGCGGAGCGCTACACCCGGCAAGGCCTTGCCACCCATCCGGGCCAGATCCTGATCACGTCAGGAGCCACCGCGGCGCTGACCCTGCTGGCCGATCACCTGTGCGACCGGCGCCGTCCGATCCTCGTGGAAAGCCCGACCTATCCCGGGGCACTGACCGTCCTGCGCCGGCGCGGTACTCGCCTGATCTCGATCCCCGTCAGTGAAGGGAGCTGGGGGCAGGCGCCAGAGCTCATCGGATCGAGCCGGGCGAGCCTTGCGTACCTGACGCCCGATTTCCACAACCCCACGGGCGCGCTGATGCCGGACGACGTACGCCGGCAGGTCAGCGCGTGCGCGGACCGCCACGACGTGACCGTCGTGGTGGACGAGACCATGCGCGATCTCGACCTCCGAACACCGCCGGTGGACATCCCGCATCTCGCCGGACCGCGGGTGATCACCATCGGTTCGACCAGCAAGGTGATCTGGAGCGGCTTGCGGGTCGGCTGGATCCGAGCATCCGCCGCCCTGGTCCGCGAGCTACTGCTCCATCCCCTCCAGGCACGGCTGTCACCGCCGCCTTTGGAGCAGCTGATCGCACACGACCTGCTCGGGGACCTGGACGGGCTCGTGTCCGAGCGACGAGCCCAGCTGCGTCACCAGCGAGATCACCTGGTAGGTCTGCTCGGAGACCATGGCGGCTGGACCTACACCGTGCCGTCGGGCGGGCTGACCGTCTGGCTGCAGTTGCACAACACCACCGCCGTCGCCGTGGCTGCGCGGGCGAGGCGTCGCGGGCTCGCGCTGACTCCGGGGCCGCAGTTCTCCGCCGACCGTACGCTGACGAACTACCTGCGGGTGCCCTTCACAGCCAGTCCGGAGATTCTCACCCGAGCCGTCGATCTGTTGGTGAGCCCGCCCATCTGAGCGAGCCCGTCAGACGTCAAGGTCGTCACCAACCGACGCCCGGCCCACCTCCCGCATCGTGTATCAAGACCGGGCAGCCGTCGCGGCCGCCTCGCCGCCGTCCGGCGGCGACTCGGCGAGCAGGCGGCGGTGCAGCTCGGTGGTCAGGACGTGGATCTGGCGGGTCAGCTCGGTGTTGGTCTTGAGCTCCAGCTCCTGCTCGTTGAAGTCGTGATCGGCCTTCGCCTGCTGGAACGCCGCCTGGCGGTTCTGGCCGATCATCACGAACGTGGAGAGGAAGATCGCCTCGAGGGACACCACGAGCGTGAGCGTCGGCCAGGGGCTGCGCTCCAGCCACAGCATCCAGACGGCGAAGAGCACGGCGTGGACGTACACGAACGGCATGGAGCCTGCGAAGGCGGTCACCGCGTCGGCGACGCGCAGCTGGAGGCTCGCGGCCGCCTTCGCCTCGTGCGCGACGTTGACCGGATGGCGGGGGCTGGGGATTTGGTCGGCCACAACTC
Organism: Dactylosporangium darangshiense; assembly: GCF_039537565.1. NCBI lineage: Bacteria > Bacillati > Actinomycetota > Actinomycetes > Micromonosporales > Micromonosporaceae > Dactylosporangium > Dactylosporangium darangshiense. The sequence continues at coordinate 8,899 of NZ_BAABAT010000042.1, read as the reverse complement.
ACTCCGGAGGACGGCTGTCGGTGACGCGCATCCTACAAGGTGAGGGCGTCGCGGTACGCCCCCGCTGAGCCTTGGCTACGCGATCCGGCGCTGGTCGGTGGCGGCGTCCGGTTCGGGCGATGCCTCCGCCCCCAGCGCGTCGCGCAGGGCGGCACGCGACGTGATGCCCAGCTTCGGGAAGATCCGGTGCAGGTGACCGCTGACCGTACGGTGGGACAGATACAGCTTCTGGCCGATCTGCTTGTTGGTCAGGCCGCCGGCGGCCAGGGTGGCGATGCGCCGCTCCTGCGTGGTCAGCGCGACCGCCCGGCTGTCGGGCGAGACGGCCTCGGCCACCCCGGCGGCCCGCAGCTCGTTGTGGGCCCGCACCGCCCAGGGCCGGGCACCCAGCCGGTCGAGTGTCTCCAGGGCCGCGCGCAGGTGCAGGCGGGCGCGGGCGGTGTCGCGGGTGCGGCGCAGCCACTGCCCGTAGGCGAGCTGGATCCGGGCCTGCTCGAACGGCCACCGATCGGCGTCGGGCATGGACAGGGCGGCCTCGAACAGCGGGCCGGCCCGGTCGTCCGGTGCAGCCAACGCGGCCGCGCCGAGGGAGCTCATGGCGCGGCGCGGCGACATGTCGGCGGTGCCGGCCCGCTGGGCGGCGGCGACGTGGGCCCTCGCCTCCTCGATGCGGCCCGTGCGCACGGCCGCCTCGACGAAGTCCATGACGGTCCACGAGCTGATCATGCTGGGAGCGAACGCGCCGTCCCGGTTGAGCCGCGTCGCCTGCAGGTAGGCCTCCTCGTAGTCGCCCTGCCCGAGCGCCGTCAGGGCGCGCGCGTACCAGGCGAACGCCTGTGTGTTTCCCAGGCCGCGCGGCGCGGCCCAGCGGCTGACCTCGTCGCTGAGGGCCCGGGCCACCTCCGCCTGGCCGCGGGTGGCGGCGACGAAGGCCAGGTGGACCCGCAGATGGCACTCCAGCAGCTGGTAGCCGAGGGCGGCCGCGAGGTCCAGACCCTGCCGGGCCAGCTCCTCGGCCTCGTCCCACTGCCCGCTGTGATAGGAGTCGCCGCTGAGCACCAGCAACCCGGTGATGGCCGCGCCGACGGCGCCGCAGTCGAGCTCGCGGTCGATCATGCTCCGGCACAGATGCCGGTACTCGCCCAGCGTGTCGGTCCCCATCGCCGCAAAGGCCAGCGGGATGAGCCGCCACGGCGGCGCGTCGGCCGGGAGCGTGTCGAGGGCGCTGAGGAGGCCCTCCCGCACCCGGCGCGGCGCCGGCCCCGTGTCGACGAGCGCGTCGTAGCACAGCCGCACGGCCGTCCTGCCGTCCGGGTCGAACCGGGCCAGCGCGTCCCCCAGGAGCCGCCACAGTTCCTGCCGGCCGCCGAAGATGGAGGCGTTCAGCAGCGAGTAGAGGACGTCCTCGGTCCAGTCGCAGTTGGCGTGGGAGGTGTCGGAGTCCGCGAGCGCCCCGGCCAGCAGCCGGTGTGCGGCATCGACCTGGCCCTGGCCGTACATGAGGTACGCGGCGGTGGCGGAGGCGAAGACCAAGCTGGTCGGGGTCCCCGACGCCTGCCGGGCGTCGTCCGCGCGCCGGGCGTCGGCGAGCAACCGCGTCACGCGGTCCAGCGGGCCGGTCGCGCTGGCGATGTAGGCCGCCTCGATCAGCCTGCGGGACCGGTCGGCGGGATTTGGGCTGAGCTCGCCGGCCCGCACGAGCGGGTCCACCGCGGCGGCCGTGCGCCCGCCGCACGAGATCGACAGGGCCGCCGTTTCCAGCGCCTGGGCCACCGCCTCGTCGGGTCCGGTGGCGGCCTCGGCCAGGTGCCACGCGTGCCGGGCCGGCTCACCGGTCAGGGCCTCGGCCAGCGCCAGGTGCGCCGAGCGGCGTTCTTCCGGTGTGGCCGCGCGCACGATTGCCGAGCGGATCAGCGGATGCCGGAACTCGGGGCGGCCGGCCCGGCCGATCCGGACGAGGCCGGCCAGCGGCGGGGCGCCGAGGTCCGCCCGGATCGCGGGCAGGCCGGCCGCGGGATCCAGCGCGGCCAGCAGCAGTTCCTGCCGGGTGGGTGCGGTCCGGTCGGGCAGCTCGGCGGCGAGGGCGGCTTCGAGCCGCCCGGTCAGGGGCAGGAACTCGGGCAGGGGGTCCTGCCCTCGGCGTTGCCGGTCGCTCAGCCCGGCCGGCAGTTCCACCAGCGCCAGCGGGTTGCCGGCCGCCTCGGCGAGCAGCCGGCGCCGGACCGGCGGGGTCACGTCCGGGTGCCGGGCGTCGAGCAGCGTGGCCGCCGGCTCCGGGGCCAGCGGCTCGATCTCCCGTTCGGCCAGCCGGACGTCGTCCCGGACGCCCTCCAGGAAGCTGCCGGCCAGGGTGCGCTCGGCGGCCAGGAACGCCAGCGGCTCGCCGCCGACACGCCGCGCGGCGAACCCCAGGACGGTCGCGCTGGCGCGGTCGAACCACTGCAGGTCGTCGGCGATGACCAGCAGTGGGCGGTCGGCGGCGGCCGCGCGCAGCAGGGCCAGCACGGCGGTGATCAGCGGCGGGTTGTCCGACGGCAGCGGCGTGAGTTGCAGGACCTCGTCGAGCGCATCCCGGTGCTCGCCGGCGAGCCGATCGACCTGCTCGCGGAGCGGGTCGAGCAGCTGGTGCAGCGCGGAGAAGCCGATCCCGGTCTCGAACGGCGCGCCGGAGGCGCGCAGCACCCGGAGCCCGCGATCCGCGGCCCGCGCCGCGGCGGCGTCCAGCAGCGCGGTCCTGCCCACCCCCGGCTCGCCACGTAGCAGCACGCCGGCGCCGCCGAGCCGGTCGAGCAGCGAGTCGATCAGCTGCAGCTCGGCGCTCCGCCCTACGAGATCCGATATCCGTCGTTGACCCATCGCTGCCCGTTCTGGGAGGTAACCGCGAATTGCGGCCTTTGCCCAGAACAGGCTACCCGGACCGCTTCGGCACCGGCCACGCGCGGCCGAGCGCCGCGCCGAGCCTCGTTCTCATCCGCGGACCGACGGGCACGTGCGCGGCCAGGGCGGGCCCGCCGCGGTTGCCGGCCGTGGCCATCAGCTGGGCGGCAAGCTCCGCGGCGCCCGGGTCTGCGGCAACGGCGATCCGGGTGCCGTCAAGGAGGTGCTCGCCGCCGTGAAGGGCCACCCAGGCCGCCGCCGCGTACGTCTCCTCGATCGCGACGGGGTAGCGAGCTTTCGGGGACAGGCTGTAGTCGACGACGACCACGGCCACGCGGAGGTCGGTCATCAGCCTGGTGGCCAGGCGGCGGACGCGCGCGTCGCCGGACCGCTGCTCGCCGTCGTGGACGTACAGCACGACGGGCAGCGGCTCAGCGGCGTCGACCGGCCGGAACAGGCGCAGCCACGTCTCACCGACGGGGCCGCCGGGGACGGTGAGGTCCACGAAGTCCAGCAGCGCGGCAGTCATCAGCACTCCAGATGGGTGTCGGTACACGAGCGGACACATCGCATCGTCCGCGGCCCCGGGGCTGCGTTGCATGGGTCAGATGACCCGAGCCCGCTCCGGGCGGGTCATCTGACCCATGCGCCGAACCGCCGGCCGCAGCAGGATTCATGCAGAAGCACCGCAACGGTGCGCACCAGAGACAGGAGACCGATCATGCGGATGGTGATGATCGCGGCACCCGGAGCCGGGAAGGGAACCCAGGCCTCCCGGATCGCCACCCACTTCGGCATCCCGCACATCGCCACCGGCAGCCTGCTGCGCAGCCACGTCGAACGCGACACGCGGCTGGGCCGCACCGTCCGCGGCTACATGGACCGCGGGACGCTGGTGCCCGACCGGATCGTGCTGCGAATGGTCCGGCGGGCGCTCACCGAGGCGAAGGCCGCAGGCGTCGGCTATGTGCTCGACGGCTACCCGCGCACGCCGGCGCAGGCCGGGTCGGTGTACCAGGTGGCGGCGGAGCTGGAGATGACCGCCGACGTCGCGCTGCACCTGGAGATCGACGACGAGGAGGCAGTACGCCGCATGCTCTCCCGGTCCGCCGCCGAGCACCGCACCGACGACACCGAGTCCGTGATCCGGCGGCGCCTGGCGCTCTACCACGAGGTGACGCGGCCCGTCCTGGACTGGTACGCGGAGCGGCGCATCCTGCTCTGCGTCGACGGGATGGCCCCGGTCGACGCAGTCACCGCCCGCGTGCTCGAGCTGCTGGAGGTGGTCGAGGCCACCCCGCCGGTCGACCGCGCTCCGAAGATCCCGCTGCCCGCGCTCGTGTAGGACGATCACGGAGACCCACGCGTGCCGGGCTCGCTCAGCCACCGAGTTTCGGCGGAGGTAGCAGTGACGCCGGCATGACCGCGGCGGCAGGTGCGGCCCGGCACGTACGGGTCGAGGACAGCCCGTCGATGCGGTCCAGGCGACGGGTGCAGCGTGGCCGTCCGTGCGGCGGGCGGTTCGCCGAGGGCCCGGGCCACTGCGTCCGAAGGACCCCAGTCGCACGCCCCGAGACCACCCCGGCCGCCCGCAAATGCTGTCACCGGCTCCGGCGACCAGAGCCTGCCCTGCGCCGGCTGCGCCGCCCACTGCCGGCGCGCCGCGCCCGTCCGCCGCGACCCCTGACCGCCCCGAACAACAGGAACAACACCACGGCCCCGATGATCGCGGTGATCCAGGTGCTCAGGTTGAAGAACGTGTCCAGCGTCTGCACCCCGAAGAGCTCTTTCGCCAGGAAGCCGCCCAGGAGGGCACCGACGATCCCGATGACGGTGGCCAGTAGCAGGCCGGTCTTCTTTCCGGTGAGGTTTTCGGCGATGAGGCCGGCGATGGCACCGAGCACGATCCAGGCGATAACGCCCATGACGCTCTCCTTGCTTGCGGGTCGATACCCCAAGCAGGGCGACCCGCACTGCCGGATGCCCCCATCGACTGATCCCTAAACGTCTCTCGCGTCTCCGAACCTGGCCGGTACGCCGGCCGGCAGCTTCATCGAGTCTTTCCTGGGGTGGGGGGAGGCGGTGCCCCGGGTAGGAATCCGCAGGGCACCAGGACAACCGTGCCGGACACGAACCCGCACCGTAGGGCCCACCTGGTGAAGCAGGGTCCGGTCGCGGTGGGTCCGGTGCGCCGCTGTCATCGAGAACCGCGAGGGCTCCCAATGGAAACGTCTGGCGAGTAGTGTGCTCGTAGGTTCCCGTACCCACGTGCGCACCTTGTCGAGCCTGCAACGCCCACGACGTTGGGTTGTTGCCTTCCCGGCCCTGGGCCCAGCCCCTGCCCGCCCACCAAGCAATTCCTGGAAGTAGTTTGGGCTGGAGGAACCATGTCCACCTCATTTTCGCCGTTGACCCCGACGGCGCAGCTCCGCATCGACACGAACTGCTCGTCGCCGGTCACGGTCCGGGTCGCCGCGATCGGAGAGATCGACCTGGCAACCGCGCACGTGCTGCATGAAGAGCTGCTCAGCGCGTTGCACGCGCAGGCTCCCGAACTCCTCGATGTTGACCTTGCAGGGGTCACCTTCATGGACTGCATCGGACTCGGCGTGCTCGTCGCCGTGCGCGCGGCCGCAGCCCAGACGGGATGCCAGCTGCGGGTCGTCAACCCGCAACCCATAGTCCGTCGGGTTCTGGAAATGATCCGGCTGCTCTGCGTCCCTGCCGCCCCGTTCGACGAGCCGCCGCTCGCGCCGACCAGATCCGAAGATCCGTCCCGGATCGGACCCACCACCGCGGCCGCGACGCCGTCACTCGAGCTGCTGGTCGCCGCCTGACCAAAGCTGCCCGCGACCGTGGGAGGTGGACACACCAGGCCATCCCCGTGGCTTTGTCTGGCCGGTGGGGGTCAGGGCGAGATCCTTGATGAACCTTTTTCGCACCCCGACGGCGAGCGCTGCTGACTTCCCTCCAACAGCGTATTGTCGGTCGCGGGGTCGGCGCTCACACGCGGACCCGCCGTCAGCGTTCGCGCTGGTACTTCCTCTCCGCCCGGACCCCGCGGTCAACGACCAGCGACTCCCGGCGCTCCAACAGAGGCGCCGCACCGGCCGGCACACCCGCGGCGTGTCCACAAAGGACGTGCGATCAGCATGACCGTTCTCGCCGCGCCAGCGACGATCATCACGACCATCACCCACGCCGCCGAGCCAACGAGACCGGACGTCAGTCACGGTGGGCATCGTCCACCTGGTTCAAGTGGTTCAGCGTCGCCGGACCGGGAACGTATAGACAACACCCGGCCGCTTCGCGGGACCGACCCGGTCAGCGTCGACGGATACCGGTTGGTGTCCCGGCTCGGATCCGGCGGGATGGCCGACGTCTTCCTGGCCGTGGCGCCCACCGGCCGTCCCGTCGCCCTGAAGCTCCTGCGCGCCGGCGCCGGAGCGCGCGAGGCATGCCGACGCGAATTCCGGCTGGCGTCCATGGTCGGCGCGGCCTGCACCGCACCGACGCTCGGCCACGGCGTGTCGGCGGCCGGCGCGTACCTGGTGACCGCCTACCTTCCCGGCTACCGGTGCGCCACCACATTGGCCGGCCGACCGACGCCGACCGGGCAGTTGTGGAGGTTCGGATCGGCGATGGCGCACACACTCGCAGCGGTCCACGCCCGAGGCGTCGTGCACTGCGACGTGAAGCCGTCGAACCTGCTGGTTCGGGGCCACGACGTGCGGATCATCGACTTCGGTATCGCCCGGTACGTCGGGGAGCGATACGGGGGCGGCGTCGTGCACTGCAGCCGTGGCTGGGCCGCACCGGAACAGCTGTGGATCACGCCGGCGACGCCGGCCGTAGACGTCTTCGCCTGGGGTTGCCTCCTCGCGCAACTGTCCAGCGGCGTCCACCCGTTCGCCGGCCAGAGCGAACAGGAATGGATCCTGCGGATCCGATCGGCGCAACCGGACCTGTTCGGCCTGCCGCCAGGCCTGGATGAGGTGATCCGCGCGACGTTGGCGCGCGACCCGCGGGACCGGCCCACTGCACATGAACTGACCATGATCTGCCGGGCGCACGGTGACGGACACCCCCGACCGGTGCAGCCGCCAAGAACCAAGCCACGACCACACCACGGCGCACTACCCCGAACGCTGCGGCGCTCACGGCGACGGTCCGGCTGACAGCAGGGCTGTCGCCGGTGAACCAGCGCCAACACCCGTCGTGGTCATCCGCCACGACCCGGCAACGCGGCTGAACCCTCAGCCAACCAGTGAACGAGCTCAATGCCTGACGCCCGCGAACCGTGGCGGTTCGAGCAGGGTGACGGTGCGCGGCAGGTCGCCCGGGCGACACCACTGGACTCACCGCGTCCGCCGTCCCGGTCGATCCGCGCGGGACGACCGACACCACTCCGCCGCTGTCCGTCCACTTTGGAGCTGACTGTTCGGTCAGTTGCGTCGCCGCCGTACGGGACGCCGGCATCTCCTACCGGCGACCGCACGTACTCGCGACGTTGCGAACGACGGTTCGTCGGCACGTGTCCGGTCCGCGTTGGGCACAGCGGAACGTGTTGTGGCAACGTCCGGACGGACGCCGCGCCGTCCCACTACGGCCTTGCCGACGAAGCCCGGGCCGTTCAGGACGATGACTCCTTGAGGAGTCGGTTCAGTTGGAGGTCGTCCAGCGCGGTCCACGCCGGTTCATCCGTGTCGGCGAGTCCCTGATCAGTACAGCATGGCGTTGTCGCCGAGGCTGGGCGGCCTTGCCTGGCATTGGCCGGGGCCACCCGCCCGGCATTGTTCCGTCCGTCTTCGGCCGCGTGGAAACGCTCACGAGCGAGATAGCGGACAAGGAGGGTGACGTAGACAGCACCTGCGAGAATGATCACGGCAATCATTGTTGGCTCCAGACGGGGGCGCGTGTCCGGGTCCGGACGGAGCTTCCAGCGAGAATGGCTGGCAATCCGGCCCAGGGGCGCCCCCGAAGATCGGGAGCGCATCGACGATGGGCGACGGCGAGCCACCGGGGGCCGGAGCGACACACATCACCGTACGCGCCTGCGTGCCACACGGCATTACGAGTCGACCTGGCCGCACGCGGTGTCGCCTTCCGGTCGCCGCCCGGCACATCTGCGCCATCGACACAGGGGACCCGTGGTCGCCGCCGCGGACCCCGCTCACGGAATCCTGGACGTCGATGATCTAGTAGTACTGGTCGAGCGTCTGCCGGTGGACCGGCCCGCAGCGGGTCGCCACGGCGGCGACGAGACCCGGTCGCCAGAGATCTTAGGTGCAGACTCCGTCCTACGCCGCCTCCTTGCACTCAGACAGGGAGAGTGCTAAACCGGAGTTAGCACTCATGCTGTGCGAGTGCCAGCCGAAATGGGATGCGCATCGGTCATCGCAGGTCGGTCCACGATGAAGGACCACGCAGATGGCCAAATTGATCGCCTTCGGGGAGGACGCCCGGCGCGGCATGGAGCGCGGTTTGAACCTCCTTGCGGACACGGTTCGGGTGACGCTTGGCCCGCGAGGCCGCAACGTCGTGCTGGACACGAAGTGGGGCGCGCCGACCATTACCAACGATGGTGTGAGCATCGCCAACGAGATCGAGCTCGACGACCCCTACGAGAAGATCGGCGCCGAGCTGGTCAAGGAGGTCGCGAAGAAGACCGACCAAGTCGCCGGCGACGGCACGACGACGGCGACCGTCCTCGCTCAGGCGCTTGTGCGCGAGGGTCTGCGCAACGTGGCTGCGGGTGCCAACCCGATGGCGCTGAAGCGCGGCATCGATGCGGCGGTGGCCTCGGTGATCGAGCAGCTGGCGTCGCTTGCCAGGAATGTGGAGACCAGGGAGCAGATCGCTTCCACGGCCTCGATCTCCGCCGGTGACTCGATCGTCGGCGAGATCATCGCCGAGGCCATGGACAAGGTCGGCAAGGAAGGCGTCATCACCGTCGAGGAGAGCAACACCTTCGGCCTCGAGCTCGAGCTCACCGAGGGCATGCGCTTCGACAAGGGCTACA
>NZ_BAABAT010000041.1:0-101514 GCF_039537565.1 Dactylosporangium darangshiense | reverse complement strand
AGGGCGGCGCGGTGCGCGGCGCCCGGCTCGCCGACGGCACGCAGCTCACCGCGCCCGCGGTCGTCTGCGCCGTCGACCCGCGCACGGTCCTCGTCGACTGGCTCCCGCCGCACCTGCGCCGCGCCGCCCGGCCGCGGCCGGACGGGTACGAGTCCAAGGTGGACGCGGTGATCGCCGCCCCGCCGGCCCTGCGCGCGCTGGCCGGCGTGGACGCCGAGCCGCACGTGGCGACCACCGTGGTCAGCCCGCCGCCGGAGGTGCTCGCCGCCGGCCCCGGCCGGCGGGTCACCGATCCGCCGATGTTCCTGGTCAACGTGCCGTCGGTGCGCGACCCCGCGATGCGACCGCCCGGCGGCGGGCACCTGCTGAGCCTCGAGGTGCTGTGGACCCCGTACCACCTGGCCGGCGGCTGGGCCGGATCGGACGAGCCGTGGCGATGGCTGACCCGCCTCGCGTCCCTGGCCGAGCCGGGCTTCCTCGACGGCGTCGGCGCGTGGCGAGCCATGACGCCGCCGGACTACGAGCGGGACTTCGGCCTGGCCCGCGGCTACGCGCCGTCGTTCGCCGGCGGCCCGCTCGGCGCACTGCTGGGCCGGCCGCCGGAGCTGACCCGCTACCGCACCGCGGTCCGCGGCCTGTACCTGAGCGGCGCCGGCACGTTCCCCGGCGCCGGCGTGTGGGGCGCCAGCGGCCGCAACGCCGCACACGCGGTGCTCGCCGATCGCCGCTAACCGGGCGGCAGCTTCCCCGGGTTGAGCAGCCCGTGCGGGTCGAACCGGCGCGCCGCCGCCCGCACCTGGTCGAGCCGGTCGTGGTGCAGCAGCCAGGTGTGCGGGTCGTCGACGTCCACCTCGACGTCCGCGAGGGCGTCCATCCCGGCGTACAGCGACGGCGTGTCGACGAACCGGGTGAAGAGCATCCCGACCCACGTGCGGGACCCGCCGATGTCGAAGCCCTCCAGGTGCACGAGCGAGTCGGGGACCGTCGCGGCGACCTCGGCGCGGCGGTGCACCAGGCCGCGGCCCATGCACTGCAGGTGGGTCAGCTCGGGGCGGACCTTGCGCACGCGGTGGGTGACGTGGTTGTACGACAGCGAGGCCAGCAGCGCCGGCCCGTTGGCCCGCACGTCGGTGACCGTGCCGCCGTGCCCGGCCACCGCGCGCGTCGCGGCGTCGACGCTGTCGACGGACACGATCGCGCGCAGCGACACCGCGCCCGGCGGCATCGCCGGGTCGGCCGGCCGGTAGGTCTCGGTGATGCCGGGCTCGTCGAGGGAGACCAGCCGCGGCGTCGGCGCCAGCTCGAAGAGCGCCTCGCCGGCGGCCGCGGCCCGTTCGAGCGTGTCGAACGCGGCGAACAGCGCCGTCCACGGCACCGCTGGGCGCAGCGCCACGGTCGCGCCCGCGATCACCCCGCTGACGCCGAACGCGTGCGCCATCGCGGTGTTCTGCGGATACGGTACGGCGTGCAGGCGCGGCTCGTCGGTGCAGGCCGCGACGCGCAGCTCGTGCAGGTAGCCGGTCCAGATCGCGCCGTTGGCGAGGGAGCCGGTCCCGCCGGAGCCGCCGGCGATGAACCCGCCCAGCGTGCTGCCGACGGTCGAGGGCAGGATCGCCAGCTCCTGGCCGGTGACCCGGGCCGCCCGCTCCAGCGCGACGAACGACGCGCCCGCGTCGGCGCTGACCGCGCCGTCGGACACCGCGTGGATCGTCGTGGCGCGGCTGGTGTCGAGGACCATCCCGCCGTACAACGGGATTCCCTGCCCGTAGTTGCCGGTGCCCTGCCCGCGCGGGGTGACCGGGACCCGGCGGCGGTGCGCGAGGGCGACGGCGAGGGCGATGCCGTCGGCGTCGCGCGGGAACACCACGACGTCGGCGACCCCGCCGGGCAGCAGCGGGGCGAGGACCGGGCTCATGTGCGCCCAGTCGGTCGAGGCGGAGAGCCGGCCCGCCCGGTCGCGGCGGACCGCCGCGGCGCCGAAGGCGGCCACGAGGTCCTCGGTCAGTCCCTCCACGGTGGACGGTGGCACCGGGTGCGCGTCGACGGGCAGCCGGGCCGGCTCCCGGCCGGGAGCGCGGTGGCTCCCGGCCGGTGCGGTGACGTCGGTCATTTCAGGCCGATGGAGGGGTCGATGAACTCGTTGGTGGCCAGGTCGGCCGCCTTGATGTCGGACTTCATCTCCTTGTTCTGCGCGGCGAAGATGGGCCTGGTGATGTCGATGAGGGCGGCCAGCCGGCTGTCGTCGAAGTTGCCGATGGTGGCGTCCTTGCCGTTGCCGACGATGCCGAGCGCCTTCATCTGCTTGACGGCGTTGTCGGCGACGCCCTGGCTGTAGGTCCAGCCGTTGTTGTACTTCTCCACCAGCTCGAGGATGAGCTTGTTCGTGGCCGCCGGGTCGTTCATGAAGTCGACCTCGGCCTGCTGCATGATCGGCACCAGCTTCTTGAGGCAGGGCGCCAGCTTCTCCTTCTCCCCGGTGCGGATGGCCAGCATCTGCTGGTAGAAGTCGTAGCCGGTGTCGGCGATGAGCTGGTACTTCACCGCCTTGCCCCACGCCTTGATCTCGTGCTCGTAGATGTAGGGCTCGGCGGTGGCGAAGCCCTGCTGGGCGACCTTGCCGGCGCTGGCGACGAAGTTGGCCGGCGCGCCGTCGTAGGAGCCGTCGACCTGGCCCTTCTTCAGGATGCCCTTGCCGGTGAGGTAGTCCATGTAGGCGGCGCCCTGGAAGTACAGGACCTTCGTGTCGGTCTTGCCGATGTCGGCGATGCCCTGCCAGTCGGGGTGGGCGTCCGGCGCCCACATGATGATCTGCGGGCTCTTCTCCAGGCCCGCGAACACGCCGAGGGTCGGCTGGGACTTCGACAGCGCGATCGCGTCGTCGCTGCCGCCGTAGCCGAGGGTGATGGAGGTGTCGGCGTACATCTGCGCGGCGACATTCTGGAACCCGATCGCCGGGCCGCCGGCGCGGATCTCGATGTCGACGCCGGTGTCGGTGCCGTCCTTGGCGACGAGCGCGCCGGTCACCCGCTTCTTGTCCGCGTCGATCTTGGGGCTGGGGCCGACGAGCTTGTAGGTGCCGCCGTGCTCGCTCTCGGGGTTCCAGTCGGTCTGCACGACGATCGTGGACGGGCAGACGCTCGCCAGGTCGTAGGCGGAGCCGCTCGCGGCGGACGGTCCGGCGGTGGCGCCGGCATCGGCGCCGTCGTCGGAGGCGCAGCCGGTCAGCGCGAGCGCGGAGGCGGCGGTGAGGGTGGTGAGGAAGGCCGGCCATTTCGAACGGTTCATGGATGCTCCCTGGGGGTTGGTCCGCACTAGCCGCGGCTGGCCTGGTACCACTTGCCGACGACACGCCGGCCGAGCCAGCCGAAGAACAGGAACACGGCGATGCCGAGCAGGCTGGCGAGGAACACCGCCGCGTACATCTGCTCGGACTGCAGTCGGGCGCGGTAGACGTCGATGAGGATGCCCAGGCCCGGCTCGCCCTGCTTGAAGAACAGGTCGCCGACGAGCGCGCCGATGACCGACAGGCCGGCCGAGATGCGGAAGCCGGCGAACATGGCCGGCAGGCTCGCCGGGAACATCAGCTTGACCAGCAGCGTGAGCCGCCCGGCGCCGTGCAGCCGGAACAGGTCGCGCAGCCCTGCGTCGGCCGACTGCAGGCCGAAGAGGGTGTTCGCGATGATCGGGAACAGCGCGATGAGCACGCAGACCAGCAGCCGGCTGGAGAAGCCGAACCCGGTCCACTGCGCGATCAGCGGCACCAGCGCCAGGATCGGGATCGTTTGCAGGATCACGACCCAGGGGTAGACGGAGACCTCCAGCCACTTCGCCTGGCTCATGAGCACCGCGGCGGCGACGCCGACGACGATGGCGATCGCGAGGCCGAGCAGCGCCACCTCGGTGGTCAGCCACAGCGCGCGCATGAGTTGCTGCAGGTTGCGCGGGTCGAGGAACCCGACGTCGATGATCTCGTGCGGCGGCGGGAGCAGGAAGCGGCGGGCGTCGTCCAGCACGAGGTAGGAGATGGCGTACCAGCCGCCGATGACCAGCGCGAACACGCCGACCGGCGGCAGGACCCGCCACGGGCGCACCGGCCGGCGACGGCGGGGCGGTGCGACGGCCGCCGGCGCGACCTGCTGGGCCTCGGCGACGGTGCTCATGCGTGCGCTCCCCGCAGATGGCCCGAGACCTCTCCGCACAGCGCCGCGAACTGCGCCGTGAAGCGCAGCGACGGCTCGCGCGGGTACTCGAACGGAATCTCGACGTCGGCGAGGATCCGGCCCGGGCGGCCGGACATGACCAGGACCCGGGTGGACAGGAACACCGCCTCCATCACCGAGTGGGTGATGAACAGCGCGGCGAAGCGCTGCAGCCGGAACAGGCTCAGCAGCTCGTCGTTGAGCCGCTCCCGGGTGATCTCGTCGAGCGCGCCGAAGGGCTCGTCGAAGAGGAACAGCTCGGGCGACAGGGTCAGCGATCGGGCCAGCGACGCCCGCATGCGCATCCCGCCGGACAGCTCGTGCGGCATGTGCCGGTGGAAGCCGGCGAGCCCGACGAGCTCGAGGGCCTCGGCGGAGCGCCGCCGGCGCTCGGCCTTCGCCAGCCGGTGCAGCTCCGTGAGGAGCTCGACGTTGCCCCGCACGGTACGCCAGGGCAGCAGGGTGGCGTCCTGGAAGACGTACCCGAGCCGGTCGGTGCCGACGTGCACCTGCCCGGCACTGGCGTCGTCGAGGCCGCTGGCGATGCGCAGCAGGGTGCTCTTGCCGCAGCCGGACGGCCCGACGACGGAGACGAACTCGCCGGGCGCCACGGCGAAGTCGGCGCCGACGAGGGCCACGGTGCCGTCCTGGAAGGTCTTGTCGACGCGGTCGAACCGCAGTGCTGCTGTCGTCGCGAGTGTCACGGGGCGGTCAGCTCCCTTCGAGCGAGCGTTCGGGCTGTGCTGAGATTTCGGGCGGTGCCGGGGCGTGCAGCGTCCGCGAGACGGTGGTCCTGGCCACGAGGCGGCCGGCCCGCCATACGAGCCGGTCCTGGTCGGCGGCGCCGAGCGCGGCGATGAGGTCCTCGCCGCGCAGGGCGACGAGGTCGGCGGGCGCGCCGGGCTCGACGGCGACGCCCGGCAGGCCGAGCGCGGACCGCGGCGCAGCGGTCACGGACGCGACCGCGGCGGCCGGGCTCAGGTGCCCGGCGGTCACCATGAGCGCGGCGACCTCGAGCGGGTCGCCCCGCCCGACGGGGTGGAACGGGTCGCGCAGGTTGTCGCCGCCGGCCGCGACGAGGGCCCCCGCGGCCTGCAGTGCACGCACGGCGGTCAGCCCGCGCGGCGGCCCGACCGGGTGGTCGCGCCCCTGCAGGTACAGGTTGGTCTGCGGCAGCGCGACGACGGCCACCCCGGCCGCGCTGACCAGCTCGGACACCCGCTGTTGTACCGCGACCGGCTGCACGGCCAGGCTCACGCAGTGGCTGGCGGTGGCGCCGTGCGGGAACCCGGTGCGCAGCACCAGGTCCGCCAGGGTGGCGAGGGTCAGCTTGCCCGGGTCGAGGGTCTCGTCGGTGTGCAGGTCGATCGGGCGCCCGGCCTCCCCGGCGGCGTCGAGGCAGATGCCGACGGCCCGGTCCGGCTCGGGGTCGAGGTGCGGGCACCCGCCGGCGATGTCGGCCCCGTTGCGCAGCGCGTCGCGCAGGTTCGCGCCGCCCTCCCCGGCGAGGGGGTTGCCGACGAGCGCGACGAGCTGCACGTCGACGATCCCGGCCCAGGCCGCGCGGACCTCGGCCAGCGCCTCCAGCGCCCGCATGCCCACGCTCGAGCCCACGTCGACGTGGCTGCGCACCGCGGTGGTGCCGTGCGCGAGCATCGTGCGCAGCGCCCGGTCGGCCCGCCGCGCGATGTCGGCCTTGGTGAACCCGCCGGCGGCCGCGTGCATCGCGCGGATGGCGCCGAGCAGGTCCCCGGCGGGGTTCTCGACGCGCGACGCGGTGAGCGCCTTGTCGAGATGGGCGTGTGGCTCGACGAACGAGGGCAGCAGCACGTATCCGTCGAGGTCGACGTCACCCGGCCCGCCCGGCCTGGGCTCGGTCACGGCCCCGATGAGCCCGCCGGCGAGCCCGACGTCGCGCCGCCGCCCGTCGGCGAGCGCCGCGTTGCGCAGCCAGGTGATGCTCATGCCCGCAGCTCCCGTCCGATGACGGCCAGGTCGCGGGCCATCGCGAGGCTGTTGCCCGCGCGGCTGCCGCCGGTGTACGGGCACGCGCCGAACCCCGGCACCTCGCAGGCGCCGTCGTCTGCCACACCGGCGCACGGCCCGTGTGCCATGCGCTTGGGGCAGGCCGCCCGGGCAACCTCCCAGGCGGCCGGCGCAATGTTGGCCACGCCAACAATCTCGTGGTCCCGCCGACACCGGTGGTTTCGCCACTATGACACTTGCGTTTCCAGGCTCCGGCGCCTCGAGCGGACGCCGGCCGGGTCAGCAGTGCCGCTGGCTCTGGCAGCGTTCGATCCGCGTGGCGTACGGCATCAGCTCGTGCAGGCGGCCTTCCAGGCGTGTCAGTTCGGCGCCCGACAGATCGCGGCGGAACGTGACGTACAGCTTGTCGTCGCTCTCGGACACGCCAGTGACCCCGTAGCCGATGCCGGAACCGTCGTAGAGGACGGTGTCGTGGCTCGGCTGGGGGCCGTTGTCCGGCAGGTACACCACGTACATGTTCGGCGGGCGCAGCATCGAGTCCCAGATGGCCGCCGACCACGGCGTGACGACGAGGACGAGGAGCACCGCGACCGCCGCCGCCCAGAAGCGCTGCGGCAGCCGCGACCGCCCGGTGAACCGGGCCAGCAGGAGCAGGCCGGCGCTCGGCAGGTAGAGGTGCGCGCCGAAGAAGACCAGCGGGAGCGCCAGCACGATCAGCAGCACCGCGCAGATCACGCTCGCCACGTGGAACGTGAGCCGGTCGGAGGCGAAGAGCGGCACCGCCGTGACGAGCGTCAGGGCGACGGCGACGCCGTCGACCAGCAGGAAGTCCGTCGTACCGATGAGCAGGACCGTCGCGAGCACGGCGCTCAGCAGCGCCACCGCGGCGATCGCCCGCTGCCACCACGCCGTCCGGTCCGGATCGAGTTCCATCATGACAGCTCCATATTTGAACGCGTTCAAGTCCACGACCACCGTAACATCGTGACTTGAACACGTTCAAGCATTCAACACTGTGACGGTGAGCTGGCCCGAGGTGGCGAGAATATGGCCGCCGCCGTATAGTCGGACCCGGTTATTAGAGATCGGGGATTCGGCGGTGCGGCGGAAGGTCACGAACACCCTGGCGCTGGCCGTGCTGGGGTTGTTGCAGGAGCGGGCGATGCATCCGTACGAGATGGCGTCGACGCTGCGGGAGCGGCACAAGGACGGCAGCTTCAAGGTCAACTCCGGGTCGCTGTACGACACCGTGGAGGCGCTCGTCCGGCATGGGTGGATCGAGCCGGTCGAGACCGTGCGCGACGGCCGGCGGCCGGAGCGGACCGTGTACACGCACACCGAGCTCGGGCGGCAGGAGTTCGTCCGGTGGGTCGACGAGCTCGTCCGGGTGCCCGTCGCGGAGTACCCGAAGTTCACCGCGGCCGTGGCCTACCTCGGCGCGCTCGGGCCGCAGGGCGCCGCCGACGCGCTGGGTGAGCGGGCCGTGCGGCTTGCGGAGCGCATCGAGCAGACCCGGGAGGTGCTCGCCTCGGTCGAGGCGCCGCGGCTGTTCATGATCGAGGTCGAGTACGCGCTGCACTCCTGGGAGGCCGAGCTGGCCTGGGTGCGCCGGACCGGGGACGAGATCCGCGACGGCCGCCTGCCATGGCCACAGCCGCCGTCCGAGGACATCGAGCACGGGGAGGAACAGTCATGACCGAGGTGCTGATCGTCGGTGCTGGGCCGGCGGGGCTGCTGCTCGCCAATGAGCTGCGGCTCGCCGGGGTCGACACCGTGCTGATCGAGCGCCACGCCCGCCGGCCCGACTTCTGCCGCGGCTTCAACCTCAACGCCCGCGCGCTGGACCTCCTCGCGCGGCGCGGGCTCGCCGGTGAGCTGGTCGCCGAGGGCTGGCAGGTGCCGCACGCCGCGTTCTCGGGGCTGCCGGTGACGCTCGGCCTGCCCGGCGCGTGGACCGACCACCCCTACTCGCTCGGCATACCGCAGACCCGGGTCGAGGAGGTCCTCGAGCGGCACGCCGTCGAGCGCGGTACCGACATCCGGCGCGGCCACGAGCTGCGCACCCTCGTGCAAGAGGACGACGGTGTCGTGGCGACGGTGGCGGCCGGCGACGGGGAGTACCGCATCCGGGCCCGATATCTCGTCGGGTGCGACGGCGGGCGCAGCACCGTGCGCAAGCAGGCCGGCGTCGCTTTCCCAGGCACCGAGGCCAGGCGTTTCTCGCTGCTCGGCGACGTGGAGCTCGCCGAGCCCGGCGCGCTCGCGTACGGCGTCACCGAAGGGCCCGGCGGTGCGGTGCTCGTCATCCCGCGGCCCGGCTACGTCCGCGTCATCACCGCCGACCCGCTGCCCCCGGCCGACCGGGACGCGCCCGTCGCCCTCGAGCAGTTCCAGCGCGCCGTCGACGGCGCCCTCGGCCGGCGCGTCGCGCTGCACAGCCCACGCTGGCTCACCCGCTTCGGCGACGCGGCCCGGCTCGCCGCCGAGTACCTGCGCGGCCGCGTCATGCTCGCCGGTGACGCCGCGCACGTGCACCCGCCCGCCGGCGCGATCGGCGTCAACGTCGCCCTCGACGACGCGTTCAACCTCGGTTGGAAGCTCGCCGCCACCGTCCGCGGCACCGCGCCCGCGCACCTGCTCGGCACGTACCACACCGAGCGTCACGCCGCCGGCGAGCGCGTCCTGGCCAGCACCCGCGCGCAGGTCCTGCTCGGCGAGGCCGGCGAGCGGCTCGCGCCGCTGCTCGACCTGCTCACCCGCGTCGCCGCGCACCCGGACGGCAACCGCGCCTTCGCCGAGACCGTCACGGGCCTGGACACCCGCTACGACATGTACCCCGCCGGCGAGCACCCCTGGCTCGGCCGCCTGGTGCCCGACCTTGCCCTGACGGGCGCCGCCGGCCCGACCGGCGTCGCCGCGCTGCAGGCCGGCGGCCGCGGGCTCCTGCTCGACCTCGCCGGCCCGAGCGCCCTCGCCGAGGCCGCGGCGCCGTGGAAGGACCGCGTCGACGTCGTCGACGCCGCCTGCCCCGCGCGCCCGGAGTTCGACGCCGTGCTGCTGCGGCCCGACGGGCACGCGGCCTGGGTGCACCAGGGCGCCGAAGGGCTGCGCCTCGCCCTGGAGCACTGGTTCGGCGCCGGGACGCCCAGATGATGTCATGATCCTGCGATGAATCGTCCGTGGATGGTGCTCGCCGGGTCGCTCGCGTTCGTGGTCTGCGGGGGCTATGCGGCCGTGGACGGCGACGGCTGGGACATCCGGGTCGCCGGGGTGGTGGGCGTGCTGTTCTTCGGCCTCGGCGCGGTGCTCGCCGCGCGGCAGCTGCGCGGGCCACGGCCGCGGCCGATCGGCGCACCCGTGCCGCTGCCCGAGGAGCGGCGCAGCGAGTCCTGGTTCGACCTGGAGGAGGACGAGGAGAGCGAGCCCACGAAGCTCGAGCTGGGCTTCCTCGCCGCATTGCGCGACGGCGCCCGGACGCTGCCGGCCGGCGGGGTCAGCAGCTTCTCCTTCCGCGACGACGACGGCCCGCTCGTCGCCGTCGTCTCCATCGGGAACAAGACCGAGCTGCTCGTGTTCGGGCTGCACCTGGCACAGGGGCGGCTGCGCGGCGACCAGCTGCACAACCAGGTGTACTCGCTGCCGGACGAGCCCACGACCCTCGCGATGCCCGAGGCCCACGCGGCCGACGTGGAGGCCGCCGTCGGCTGGATCGAGGGGCTGCTGCGCCGGCCGGTCGAGCGGCTCGAGTGGTGGCGTGCCGGCATCCCGTACGCGGCGCGCTACCAGTTCGCGGACACGACCGAGGGGCTCGTCGAGGCGTTCGAGGCGCGGTGGGCGCCGCCCGGATTGCACGAGCGACTGCTGCGGGACGGCAAGGCGCGGCACGGCAGCTGGATCCGGACGGCGGCGCTGGGCGCACCCGACGTCGTGGTGGCCGTGCGCGTCGACGGGCGGCAGTTCGAGACGCCCGGGCTGCCGTCATTCCTGTGGTACCAGTGCCCGCTGGAACCGCGGGATCCCGCCTGACCCCGCCGTCAGCCGTCGATGACGAGGTTGGCCATGTCGACCACGGGCCGGTAGCCGAGCGCGGCGTAGACCTTGTTCGACAATGGGTTCTCCTGGTCGGTGAACAGACACGCCCGCGCGCCCTGCGCCAGGATCCGCTGCGAGACCTCGAAGACCGCGTTGCTCGCCCAGCCGCGCCCGCGCTGCTGCGGCGGCGTGTACACCGGGCCGATCCTCGCCACCCCGAACGACGGCGGGGTGTCGCCGGTCATGTGTACCGGATGAGCATCCTCGTCGACCCAGAACCACAGCCCGCCGGCCCGCAGCCGGCGCAGCAGGTCGTCGCGGGAGGGCATCTCGTCGGCGTTGGCGCCTCGCGGCCGGCCCGCCTGCTCGTCGGCGTCGCCCATGAACGCGGCGAACCACGCCTCCGCCAGGTCGAGGTCGTCCTCGGTCGCGACCCGCAGGGTACCCGGCGCGGTCGCGGGCGGCACGAGGTCGCCGAGCTCGTGCAGCCGCGTGTGCCGGGCCACCCGCACGCTCCCGCCGCGCAGCCGGGCCGTCTCGGCGGCGAACAGCTCGACCGCGGGCAGCGCGCCGTTGACCGCCGCCACCGCTTCGCCGCGCTCGTGCAGCGCCCGGGCCAGTTCCACCGCGGCATCGCCGGGCATCGGCAGCAGAAACGGCGGCCGCGGCCGGAACGGCGCCGTGCGCATGCCGGCGCCGACCACCGCGCCGTCGCCGTCGCGCACCACCACCCACCAGCTGTCGGCGTCCGGCGGCTGCGAACGCAGCCGGTGCGCGGTGGTGGTCACCACCGTGCTGACCACCGGGTCGGCGGCGAGCCGGTCGCCGGCCGCGGCCAGGAACTCGCCCGGGTCGAGGAGGAACTGCAGGCGGTCGCCCATGCCGACATTGTGGCCCGGCACCCGCCCCGCGTCGCGCGGATTAGGGTTGGGCGGTGCAGCACTTCACGCGCCCGGACGGCTCGCCGCCCGTCAACGGGTACAGCCACGCCGTCCGCTTCTCCGGCGAGCTCGTCGCCGTGTCGGGCCAGGTCCCGCTCGACGCGACCGGCGCCGTCGTCGGTGCCGGCGACGCCGAGGCCCAGGTCCGCCAGGTGTTCGCCAACCTCGCCACGGCGCTGAACGCGGCCGGTTCGGGGCTGGACCGGGTCGTGAAGCTCGGCGTGTACCTCACCGACCTCGCCGACCTGCCGGCCTTCCGCGCCGTCCGCGACGAGCTGTTCGACCCGGCGGCACCGCCGGCGAGCACGCTCGTGCAGGTCAGTGCTCTCGTCCACCCGGCCTTCCGCGTCGAGATCGAGGCCCTCGCCACCGCCTGAGCCCGGTCCGTCAGATCCCCGGGGAGGTTAGGGTGGGCGCGTGAGTGTGCGGGGGTTCGTCGAGGCGGCTGAGCGGGGCGTCGACGCCCTGCACGGGATGGTGCTGGTGCGCGGCGGGGAGGTGCTCGCCGAAGGCTATTGGCATCCCTACCGCAAGGACGCGGCGCACCGGCTGTTCTCGCTCAGCAAGAGTTTCACCTCGACCGCCGTCGGGTTTGCCGTTGCCGACGGGCTGGTCAAGCTCGACGAACCCGTGAGTGCCTACTTCGACGGGCGCGGGGACCCGCGGATGCTGGTGCGGCATCTGCTCACCATGACCACCGGGCACGTCGACGACACGGCGCCGCGGATGACCGCCGCTGGGGACGACTGGGCGGGGAACTTTCTCGCGCTCGACGTGGAGCGCGAGCCGGGGACGCACTTCGTGTACAACAGCGGGGCCACCTACGTGGCGGGTGCCATCGTGCAGCGGGCGGCCGGGATGCGGCTCGTCGACTATCTGCGGCCGCGGCTGTTCGAGCCGCTCGGGTTCGGCGACGTCACCTGGGAGCAATGCCCGGCGGGGCTCGACGTCGGGGGGTGGGGGATGGCGGCGCGGACCGCCGAGATCGCGCGGTTCGGGCAGCTCCTCCTGCGCGACGAGCGCGGCATCCTGCCCGACGGGTGGGCCGCGCAGGCCACGGCCAGGCAGGTCGAGAACGCCTACGCGGGGGAGACGCCGGACTGGCAGCAAGGGTACGGGTTTCAGTTCTGGCGGTGCCGGCACAACGCCTACCGCGGCGACGGGGCGTTCGGGCAGTTCTGCATCGTGATGCCCGAACAGGACACGGTGCTGGCGCTCAACGCGGGCACCGCCGACATGCAGGCGGTGCTCGACCTGGTGTGGGAGCACCTGCTGGGCGACGACCTCGAGGCGACGGCCCTGGACGGGCTCGCGCTCGAGGCCGTCGGGCAGGACCACGAGGAGCCCGAGCGCCACGGGACGTACGTCGTGGACCGGCCGCGGGTCTCACGGGCCGAGGACTGGCGGCCGAGTCACGAGCGGCCGCCGACGATCCGGGCGATCACGTTCGCGCACGGGCGGGTCACGATCGAGGACGAGACCGGGACGCACGAGCACGACTGCCGCTCGGGGGAGTGGCGCGCCGGCAGTACCGGCGGGTGGAGCGGGCCGGGGGAGTACACGTTCAAGGTCGCCTACACCGACGGGCCGTTCGTGCGCACGTACCGGTGCCGCTTCAACGGCGCCTCGGTGCGCATCGACGCGAGCGACAACGTGTCGTTCGGGCCGACGGGGTACGCGCCGGTGCTGGCAACGCGGGCCGGTTAGAGCCGGCCGCCGGTCGTGTCGGAGGAGACGCGCTGGGCGAGGTACACCGGAATGATCGACGCCACGATCAACACCGCGGCGACGACGTTGATGACCGGGGCCTGGTTGGGGCGGAACAGGTTGTTGAAGATCCAGATCGGCAGGGTCTCGGTGCCGGGGCCGGCCGTGAACGTGGTGACCACGATCTCGTCGAAGCTTAGCGCGAACGCCAGCAGGCCCCCGGCGAACAGCGCCGAGCGCAGCAGCGGGAACGTGACGTAGCGGAAGGTCTGGCCGGGGCGGGCGCCGAGGTCCGCGGACGCCTCCTCGTAGGCGGCGCCGGTGCGGCGCAGGCGGGCGAGCACGTTGTTGTACACGACGACGACGCAGAACGTGGCGTGGCCGATCACCACCGACAGCAGGCCCTTGCCGACGCCCAGGGGCTCCACGACCGAGCGGAACGCGGTGTCCAGCGCGATGCCGGTGACGATGCCGGGCAGCGCGATCGGCAGCAGCACGAGCAGCGAGACCGCCTCGCGGCCGAAGAAGCGGTATCGCTGCACGGCGAAGGCCACCATCGTGCCGAGGACCAGGGCGACCAGGGTGGCGCCGAGCCCGGCCTGCAGCGACGTCCACAGCGCCGAGCGCAGGCCGCTGCTGTCCCAGGCCCTCGACCACCAGCCGAACGTGAACGAGCGCGGCGGAAACGCGAACGTGCGGTCGGCGTTGAAGGAGTTCAGCAGCACCAGGGCCAGAGGCACGTACACGAACGCCAGGCCCAGCGCGGTGACGGCGCCGAGGACCCAGCGGGCGGTGCGGGACAGCGTCATAGGTTCTCCAGGGCGCCGGTGCGGCGCACCGCGAGCAGGTACACCACCATCACCAGCGCCGGGATGGTGGCCAGGGCGGCGGAGAACGGCAGGTCGTTGGCGGCGCCGATGTTGGCGTACACCAGGTTGCCGATCAGCTGGCTCTTGCCGCCGACGATCTGCACGGTGATGTAGTCGCCCAGCGACAGCGAGAACGTGAAGATCGAGCCGGCCACGATCGAGGGCACCAGCATCGGCAGCACCACCGAGCGCAGTGTGCGCCCGGGCCGGCCGCCGAGGTCCGCCGACGCCTCCAGCAGCGAGTCGGGCAGCCGGTCCAGGCCCGCGTAGACGGGCAGGATCATGTACGGCAGCCACATGTAGGACAGCACGAGCACGGTCGCGGGCAGCCCGTAGCCGGGGCCGCCGAAGATCCGGTCCAGCGGGCCGTCGTTGGCCAGCATGACCCGCCACGCGTACGCCTTGACCAGGTAGCTCGCCCACAGCGGGGTGACCACGGCGACGAGGAGGATCCTGCGGTACCGCGCCGGCGCCACCTTCGCCATGAAGAACGCCATCGGCACGGCGAGGAGCCCGTCGATGAGCGTGACGGCGGCGGCCACTGTCACGCTGCGCAGCACGACGGTGCGGTACACCGGCTCGGTCAGGATCGTGCGGAAGTTGCCCAGCGTGGTTTCGTGCACGACCTCGCCGGTGAAGGTGTTGACCTGCCACAGCGACGAGGTGAGCAGCACCGCGAGGGACCCGAGGTAGGCCACCAGGAGCCAGGCCAGCGGCGCCGAGAGCAGCGCCGCCAGCCTCGCCCGCGGGTGGCGGTGGAAGAACCCTGCGATGACCGTCATCCCTTGATGCTCGTCCAGGCCTTGGTCCACTCGCTGTAGTCCTTGCACTTCACGTCGGTGCGGCCGTCGACGCACTCGGCGACCGGGGTCGTCCAGTACCAGACCTGGCCGTAGTAGGACTCGTCGTCGGCGTGGTAGGTGGCGCAGTGCTGCGGGTCGGCGGTCTTGGCGCAGGCCAGCTTGTTCGACGGGGCCTCGCCGAACCACTCGGCGACGGCGGCGTTGGCCTCGGGGGAGATGATGTGGTTCATCCACAGGTAGCCGCAGTTGGGGTGCTTGGCCTTGGCCGCGATCATCCACGTGTCGGACCAGCCGGTCGCGCCCTCGCTGGGCAGGAACGCCTCGACGGGCGCCTGGTCGGCCTTGGCGAGGTTGGCGATGACCTGCCAGGTGGTGCCGAGCACGGAGTTGCCGGCCTTGAACGCCTGCACCTCCTTGGTGTAGTCCGACCAGTACTCGCCGATCACCTTCTGCTGGCCCTTGAGCAGGTCCACGGCCGCGGCGAACTGCTTGTCGTCCAGCGCGTACGGGTTCTTGATGCCCAGCTCCGGCTTGTGCTTCATGAGGTACAGCGCGGCGTCGGCGATGTAGATCGGCGAGTCGTAGGCGGTGAGCTTGCCCTTGTACGGGGAGTTGGCGTCGAAGACCACGTCCCACGAGGTCGGGGCCGGCTTGACCACGTCGGTGCGGTACATGAGCAGGTTCGCGCCGCGGCCGTGCGGGATGCCGTAGGACACGCCGCCGACGGAGTTCCACGCCTTGTTCTTCAGCCCGTCGAAGACGTCCTTGTAGTTGGGCACCAGGTCGGTGTTGACCGGCGCGACCACGCCGCCGTAGATGAGGCGCAGGGAGGCGTCGCCGGAGGCGGAGACCACGTCGTAGTCGCCGGTCTTCATGAGCGTCACCATCTCGTCGGACGTGCCGGCGACCTTCACGTTGGCCTTGCAGCCGGTCTGCTTCTCGAACGGGGTGACCCAGTCGACCTTCGGGTCGTTGCTGCCGTTCTCGGCGTACCCGGCCCAGGCCACGATGTTCACCGCGCCCTCGCCGGCCCCGAGGCTCGCCAGCTTGTCGATCTTCGGCAGCTGGGCGCCGCCGGGCCCGGCCGGCGCGTTGCTCTGCTTGGCGTCGTCCCCGCAGGCGGCGAGGGCCAGCACGGTCGCGAATACGGCGATGTATCGGCGCATGCCTACTCCTTAAGTCGAGCGCGTTAGTCGAGCGCGATGAGGTCGGAGGAGCTCCAGGTGAGGCGGACCGCCTGGCCGCGCAGCGCGGGCAGGCCGGGTGCGGAGGTCAGCAACACGACCATGCGGGGGCCGGCGTCGAGGTCGACGACGAGGCGCGTGAAGGCGCCGGCGTACACCACCTCGGCGACCTTGCCGGCGGCCGCGCAGTCTCCGTCGCCGTCGAGGCGGATCTTCTCGGGCCGCAGCGAGAACGTGCCGGGCCGGCCGATGACGTCGGCGCCGGCGAACTGGTTCGAGGTACCGACGAAACCGGCCACGAACGGGGACGCCGGGCGCTCGTAAAGCTCGGCCGGCGCGGCCACCTGCTCCACGCGCCCGCCGGAGAAGACGGCCACCCGGTCGCTCATCGTCAGCGCCTCCTCCTGGTCGTGCGTGACGAACACGAAGGTGATGCCGACCTGCCGCTGCAGGGCCTTGAGCTCGACCTGCATCTCCTCGCGCAGCTTGAGGTCCAGCGCGCCGAGCGGCTCGTCGAGCAGCAGCACCTTCGGCCGGTTCACCAGCGCCCGGGCCAGGGCCACCCGCTGCCGCTGCCCGCCGGACAGCTGCGCGGGGCGCCGGGCGCCGTAGCCGTCGAGGCGCACCGAGCGCAGGGCCTCCTCGGCCCGCTCGCGCCGCTCCCGGCGGCCGGTGCCGCGCACCCGCAGCCCGTAGGCGACGTTGTCGAGCACCGACATGTGCGGGAACAGCGCATAGTCCTGGAAGACGGTGTTGACGTCGCGCTCGTACGGCGGGCGCCGCGTCACGTCCACCCCGTCGAGCTCGACGGTGCCCGCGGTCGGCGACTCAAAGCCGGCGATGAGCCGCAGTACCGTCGTCTTGCCGGAGCCGCTCGGCCCGAGCATGGAGAAGAACTCGCCGTCGGCGATCTCCAGGTCGACCCCGTCTACGGCGTTGACCGCGCCGAACGACTTGCGCAGGCCGCTCAGCCGGATCGCCGGTCCGCTCATGCGAGTAGTACCTCCGCTTCGCTGCGGCTGGGTTGACGGAACCGTAGGGAAATCGGGCACCGACTCCAATGGACGGATGCACAACGCTTCAACGAATCGTTGTGCAGCGGTACAGTCGCGGCCGTGAGCGTGCGCCTGACCGACCTGCTCGCCGACGACGGGCTGAGCCTCGTCGTGCAGGCCGGCTCCCGCGCGGACCTGCAGCGGGAGGTCCGCTGGTGCGCCGTGACCGAGCTCGACGACCCACGGCACTGGCTGCAGGGCGGCGAGCTCGTGCTCACCACCGGCCTGCGCCAGCGCACCGCCGCCGCGCAGCGGCAGTTCGTGCGGCGGGTCGCCGAGCGCGGGGTCGCCGCGATCGGCTTCGGCACCGGGCTCACCCACCGGGTCGTGCCGCCCGCGACCATCGCCGCCGCGGATGCCGCCGGGCTGCCGATCCTCGAGGTGCCGTACGAGACCCCGTTCATCGCCGTCGACCGGCTCGTCGCCGACCGGGTCTTCGCCGCGCACTACGGCCGCCAGCGGGCGCTCCTGCGCATGCACGACGAGCTGACCCGGGCGCTGCTGTCCGGCGGCGGCCTCGCCGGCATGGTGGAGGGGCTGCGGCGCATGGTCGGCGCGCCGGTCGGCGTCGTGGACGCCTACGGCCACGTCTTCGCCTCCGCGCCGCCCGGCCTGCCGTGGCCGTCCGGCGCCGCCCGGCAGGACCCGGTCGAGGTCGGCGGGACGGTCGAGGCGGCGCTCTGCACCGGGCCGGTCGCCGGCGGCCAGGACGACATCCTGCCCTACGCGGCCAGCCTCGTCGGCCTCGAGCTGGCCCGCCGCCAGGCCGTCCTCGCCGGGCGACGCGAGCTCATCGGCCACCTCGTCGAGGACATCGTGCGGACCACGATCGCCCCCGCCGAGGCCGAACGGCGGCTGCTCGCCTTCGGCGTCGACGTCTCACACCCGTACACCGTCGTCCTCGCCACCTCGCCCGACGTCGCCGGCCTGCGGGCCCTGCCCGGCAGCGTCTACCCCCTGGCCGAGACCGGGGTCGAGCCGGTCGCCACCGCGCACCTCGACGACCACCTCGTCGTGCTCGTCGGCCGCTCACCCAGCGCCGCCGACGTCGCCGCGAAGACCCTCGCCTACGTCGCGCAGCTCGGCGACGGCGCCCGCGTCGGCGTCGGCGGCGCCTACAGCGGCGTGCACGGCCTGCGCTGGAGCTTCTACGAGGCCCGCGAGGCGCTCAGCCGCGGGCCCGGCATCAACGGCCGGGAGCCGCTCTCACTGCCGGGCCTGCTGCTGGCCAGCGACGACCTGCCGCTGGCCGACCTCGGCCGGGAGGTCCTCGCGCCGCTGCTGGACTTCGACGCCGCCTCGGGCGCCGCACTCGTCGAGACGCTGCGGGTGTACCTCGCGGAGGACGGCTCGGTCGCGAAGGTCGCCGCGCGCCTCTACGTGCACCGCAACACCGTGCGCTACCGCCTCGAGCAGATCGAGCGGCTCACGGGCCGGCGGCTCACCTCGACCGCCGACCGGGTGCAGCTGTGGCTCGCCCTGCACGCGGTGTCACTCTGACCCGCTCATCGGCTGTACCGGTGCTTGACCCCGACCGGGAAGTACTCGGGGTCGCCGGGGTCGCGGACCTCGACCACCGGGGTCTGGTATGCGGCCGGCACGTAGTTGGCGAACTCGCTGTTGAGCCGCACCAGGGTCGTCCGGATCGCGTCGGCGAGCTCGGCCGCCTCCGCTGCGGGCCGGTCTGGCGCGCGCTCGACGGCGACGCAGAAGCGGCGCTCCTCGTCGGCGTCGGTGCGCACCTGCATGACGAACTTGCCGGTGATGTCATCGGCCAGGCCGGGGTGGTCCAGGGCGGCGGCGACGTTCTCCGGGTAGATGTTGGCGCCGAAGTACGACACCGTGAACAGCGACCGGCCGAAGACGTAGACGAACGGCCGGTCGTCGCCGTCGCCGGGGTCGAAGCCGTGCCGCCGGCAGAACGCGACGAGCTCGTCACGGGAGAGCAGGCCGCCCTCGTCGGCGATGTGGTACCGGATGAGCGGCACCCCACCGTCGCCGGTGAACAGCAGGGTGCCGTCGACGGCCTCGAAGTAGCGGATCATCGGGTCGTACTGCACCAGCGTCGGCAGCCGCGAGTCGCCGAACAGCTCGCGGGCCGCGGCCGGCTCGGCGGCGAGGAACCGGCGGACTCGCACGCTCAGCGGCGTCTCGTTGCCCAGCACGCCGGCGTCCGCGGTGCCGTAGAGCGACACCGAGTCGTGGTCGGGCTGCGACATCCCGGCCCGCCGGCCCATCAGCTCGCGCCACTCCTCGCTGAAGACCTCCCCGGCCAGCAGCATCCGGATGCCGTACGCCGCCCAGTCCACGCCCCGCCGCGCGCCCTCGTCGACCACGTTCTTCACGAACGGCGGATAGCCGGCCAGGACCGTCTGCTCGTAACCGGGCGACAGCTCCGCCACGACCCGCAGGATCTCCTCGACGCTGTTGCCGGGCGTGGCCACGGTGACCGGGTAGCCCTTGGCGGCGAGGTGCCGGCAGGCGGCCGCGGTGTACATCCCGCCGACCCAGCTGCCCAGCGCGAAGCACACCACGACGAGGGTGCGCCGCTCGTGGCCGCCGAAGCTGTGCACGAGCGCGTCCTCGAACCGCCGGGCGACCGCAAGCTCGTCCACGACGGACCGCGGCCACACCGTCGGCCGCCCCGACGACCCCGACGACACCGCAATGGTGTCGCTGTCCTCGAGCCGCCCGTGCCGGCAGCGGCTCGCCAGGGGGTAGCGGCGCAGGTAGGACTCCTTCGTCACCAGTGGCAGCTCGCCGAACGGCGTGCCGGTCGAGGCGCCGTGCTCGGCGAGGAACTCCGCGTAGGCCGGCACGGTCGCGGCCACCTCGCGGAACAGCGCAGCCGCCCGCTCGGCCGGGTCGCCCGCCAACGGGGCGGCGGGCGCCGTGTAGAACTCCAGGAGCCGTTCCAGCGTGCGCGCCGCCCGTACATGCATGCCCGGAACGTAGCACCAGCGTCTAAGGTCGACCGGGTGGATGTTCGACATGCGATCGGCCTGCCGACCGTCGGGCAGTTCGGCGACGTGCGCACGCTGCTCGGCCTCGCGGTGTCGGCCGAGCGGCACGGGTGGGACGGCGTGCAACTGTGGGACCACCTGCTCTATCACCAGCCGGGGTGGCCCGTCGCCGGCCCGGTCGTCGCGGCCGCCGCGATCGCCGCCGCCACCGAGCGGGTCCGGATCATCCTCACCGTGGCCGTGCCGCGCCGCCAGGTGCAGGAGGTGGCCCAGGACGCGGCCTCGATCGCCGCGCTGTCCGGGGGCCGGCTCACCCTCGTCGCCACGCTCGGTTCCATGGATTCGGAGTACACCGAGTTCGGCCTCGACCCCGACCTGCGCGCCCGCGGCCGGGCCCTCGACGAGCGCCTGGACCGCCTGCAGGCCCTCTGGCGCGACTGGGGCCACCCGCCGGTGCCGATCTGGTGCGGCGCCCGCTGGCCGCGCAAGGCCGGCCTGCGCCGCGCCGCCCGCTTCGACGGCGCGATGCCCACCTTCGAGGACCAGCGGGTCGCCAACGTCGCGCCGGCCGCGTTCGCCGAGGCCGCCTCCTACGTCCCCGGCCTGGACATCGCCCTGGAGGGGTTCACCTCCGGCCCCGCCGACGCCGGGCGCCTGGCCCCCTACGCGGCCGCGGGCATGACCTGGTGGATCGAGGCCCTCGGCTGGTGGCGCGGCGACCTGTCCGCCGCCCGCACCCGCATCGCCGCAGGCCCCCCGGCGGCCCCGTGAACCGCCGCCGCGGCACGCTCGAGCTGCCGACCGGTTTCGTCCCGGCGGCGCCGGCCGACGTGGTGGACTGACGGCATGAGCGACACGATCGAGGCGCCGGCGGCGATCCAGGAGTTCGTCGCGGCCACCAACGCCGGCGATAGTGCGCGGTTCGTGGCCGCGTTCACCGAGGACGCCTACCTCAACGACTGGGGCCGGGAGTTCCACGGCCACGCCGGCGTCGCGAGCTGGGACCGCACCGACAACATCGGCAAGCGCACCCACTTCCAACTGCACGGCGTCACGCCCGGCGCCGGCCCGGGCGAGTTCGACGCGGACATCACCGTGCGCGGCGAGGGCTACAACGGCCGCAGCACCCTGGCGTTCACCGTCGAGGGCGACCGCGTCGCCCGGCTCGTCATCAGCTGACGCCGGCGCGGGCCCGTCGCGGTGCCACCGCGCGGGCACTACCATGTCGGACTTATGGCGAGGATTCTGGTCACCGGGTCGACCGACGGGATCGGGCTGGAGACGGCGCGGACGCTGCAGGGGCTCGGCCACGACGTGGTGTTCCATGCGCGCAGCGACGAACGGGCGGCCGCCCTCGACGCGGAGGTGCTCGTCGCCGACCTCGGGTCGCTGGAGCAGACCCGGGCGATGGCCGCCGCGGCCGGCAAGTTCGACGTCGTCATCCACAACGCGGGGATCGGCGGGCAGGACGAGCGGCGCGAGACCGGCGACGGGATCGAGCGCACGTTCCAGGTCAACGTCCTCGCGCCCTACGTGCTGACCGCGCTCATGCCGCGGCCGCAGCGCCTGGTGTACCTCACCTCGGGCCTGGAGGCCGTCGGCGTGGCCGACCTCGCGGACCTGCAGTACCGCGCGAAGCCCTGGCACGGCATGCAGTCCTACAGCGACTCGAAGCTGCACGACGTCGCCCTCGCCTTCGCCGTCGCCCGGCTGTGGCCCGACGTGTACAGCAACGCCGTCGACCCCGGCTGGATCCGCACCAAGCTCGGCGGCCCCAACGCCACCGACGAGCTGCCGATCGGCGCCGCGACGCAGGTCTGGCTCGCCGACGGCGACGGCGACGCGCTCGTCACCGGCCGCTACTTCAAGTGGCGCCAGCAGCTGCGCCCCAACCCGGCCGTGCACGACCGCGGCTACCAGGACGGGCTGCTGCGGGCCTGCGCCGAGCTGTCCGGCGTCGCGCTGCCGTTGTGAGCAGACCGGGCAGCGGCCGGTAACAATCGGGCGACCGGGCGGCAACACCGCGTCGCGAGCATGGCAAGGGCCACCTGACGAAGGGACCTCGCCGTGCACAGCACCCCACGCTTCCTGCAAGGTGTCTACAGCTTCGAGGGCAAGGGGCTCGACCGGCCGTTCCTGCTCGACCCGGCGCTGGCCTACACGGTGCCGGGCGGCGCGGTCACGCAGCCGGTGTACTTCCGCGGCGGCAACGCCTCCGCCGAGCTCATCTGCGTGTTCCTGGTCCGCGACGGCCAGCCGATGCGGTACTTCCCGATCGGCGCCAAGAACCACACGCACGTGGCCCTGCGCGTCGTGGAGGACCTCGAGGCCGGCACCGGCCTCGAGCTGCACGCCGCCGCCCCGACCGGCGTCACGGCCACCGTCATCATCGACCTCGGGCTGGTCGAGGTCGAATGAGCGGTACGGAGCGAAGCGGAGTGGCCGCTCAATATGGACACCGGTGCAGCTCATGCCGCTGGCGGAGCGAAGCGGAGGTGACGGCATGAGCAGGCGCAGGCTGGTGGTCGTCGGCAACGGCATGGCCGGCGCGCGCACCGTCGAGGAGGTCCTGCGCCGCGGCGGCGCCGAGCTCTTCGACATCACGATGTTCGGGGCCGAACCATACGGCAACTACAACCGCATCCTGCTCTCCGAGGTGCTCAGCGGCGCCGAGGAGGAGGACGGCATCTTCCTCAACGACCTGCAGTGGTACCGCGACAACGACATCGAGCTGCGCGCCGGCGTCCGCGTCACGCGCATCGACCGCTTTGCCCGCGTCGTGCACGCCGAGGACGGCACCGAGCGCCGCTACGACAAGCTCGTCATCGCCACCGGCAGCAGCGCGCACATCCCGTCGATCCCCGGCATCCGCAACCCGAACCGCGGCTACCACCAGGGCGTCTTCGCCTTCCGCACGCTCGACGACACCCGCGGCATGATCCGCTACGCGCGCCAGCACGAGCGCGCGGTCGTCATCGGCGGCGGCCTGCTCGGCCTGGAGGCGGCCCGCGGCCTGCAGCACCACCTGCCGCACGTCACGCTCGTGCACTCCGGCGCGCACCTCATGCACGCCCAGCTCGACGCCCAGGGCGGCGCGATCCTGCGCCACAGCATCGAACGCCTCGGCATCACCGTCGTCACCGGCGCGTACACGGCGGAGATCCTCGGCCGCGACGCCGTCACCGGCGTGCGGCTGCGCGACGGGCGCGAGCTGCCCTGCGACGTGGTCGTCGTCGCCGCCGGCATCCGCGCCAACACCGAGCTCGCCGCCGCCTCCGGCCTCGTCGTGGAGCGCGGCATCGTCGTCGACGACCAGCTCCGCGCCCTGGACGAGCCCGACATCTACGCCGTCGGCGAGTGCGTGCAGCACCGAGGCGAGACGTACGGGCTCGTCGCGCCGCTGTGGGAGCAGGCCCGCGTGCTCGCCGACCACGTCACCGGCGCCGACCCGTCCGCCGGCTACCACGGCACCCGCACCGCCACCCGCCTGAAGGTCGCCGGCGTCGACGTCGCCTCGATGGGCCTGCGCGAGGCCGAGCGCGACGGCGACGAGACGGTCGTGTTCGCCGAGCCCGGCCGCGGCGTGTACCGCAGCGCCGTCGTCCGCGACGGCCGCCTCGTCGGCGCCACCCTCGTCGGCGACGTGCGCCGCGCCGCGCAGCTCACGCAGGCGTACCACGACGGTCTCCCACTGCCCGACGACCGCGCCGCCCTGCTGTTCGACCTCGGCGCCGAGGACGCGGCCGAATCGGTCGCCGCCCTCCCCGACGACCTGCAGGTGTGCAACTGCAACGGCGTCAGCAAGCGCGCCCTCGTCGCCGCCGTCGAGGACGGAGCCCGCGGCGTCGGCGCCGCCATGGAGGCAACCCGGGCGGGCAAGGGCTGCGGCTCGTGCAAGACCTTGGTGGCGCAGATCGTCGAATGGGCCGCCGGCGGAACAGTGGCCGAGGAACCGGCGGCAAAGTTCTACGTTCCTGGTGTACCAATGGAAAAATCGGATCTCATGGCCGCGGTCCGGCGCCTTGGGCTCAAAAGCGTGAGTGCCGTCTTCGCCGCCCTTGCACCGCTCGGCGCGGAGGATGCCCGCAGCAAGATGGGCCTGGCGTCGCTGCTGCGGATGATGTGGGGCGACGAATACGTCGACGAACGCGACGCCCGTTTCATCAACGACCGCGTCCACGCGAACATTCAAAAGGACGGAACATTCTCGGTGGTACCGCAGCTGAAGGGCGGCGTCACCACCCCCGCCCAGCTACGCCGAATCGCGGATGTGGCCGAGAAGTACGAGGTGCCGATGGTGAAGCTCACCGGCGGCCAGCGCATCGACCTCCTGGGCGTGCGCAAGGAGGACCTCCCGGCCATGTGGGAGGACCTGGACATGCCGTCGGGCTGGGCCTACGGCAAGTCGTTCCGCACCGTCAAAACGTGCGTCGGCGCCGAGTTCTGCCGCTTCGGCCTCGGCGATTCCACGTCCTTGGGCATCGCTTTGGAGGAGCGTTATCAGGGCATCGAGGGCCCCGGCAAGATGAAGCTCGCCGTCACCGGCTGCCCGCGCAACTGTGCCGAGGCCTACGTGAAGGATCTCGGCGTGGTCGCCATCGAGGGCGGCCGCTGGGAGATCTACGTCGGCGGCGCCGCCGGCGCGCATGTGCGCAAGGGCGACCTGCTGGCGACGGTCGGGACCGCGGCGGAGGTCATGACGCTGACCGGGCGGTTCCTGCAGTACTACCGGGAGAGCGCCAACTGGCTCGAACGCACCTATGCCTGGGTGCCGCGGCTGGGCATCGACCATATCCGCGCGGTCATTGTCGACGACGCCGAGGGCATCGCGGAACGGCTGGACTCGGCCATCGCCGCCTCCGTCGCCGCGTACCGCGACCCGTGGCTGGAACGGCGCGCCGAGGCCACGCCGGGCCAGTTCCGGGCGGCGCTGTGAACCGCCTGGGCCCCCTCGCAGATATTCCGGCGGGCGAGGGCCGCGCGTACGCCGTCGACGACACCATGGTCGCCGTCTTCCACTTGCGCGACGGCTCGGTCCGCGCGGTGTCCGCGGTGTGCCCGCACGCCGGCGGCCCGCTGGCCGACGGCCTGACCGACCTGCGGCACGTGGTCTGCCCGTTGCACCAGCACACCTTCGACCTGTCAACGGGCTGCTCGACGACGAGCGCGTTCTCCCTGACCGTCTACCCGGCCACGGTCGACGCGGACGGCCAGATCCTCATTGCGCCTTTGCCAAGCTGATCCTGCAGCTCAGGGCGGCGGGCCGAGCGCTCCTGATCACCTCAGTCGGTGGGGGTCAGCCCGGTCGAGGCGCGGAACGAGCCGTCCATCTCGAACGGCACCGACTCGTGCTCGTGCGTCACCAGCCAGCGCCCGTCGATGCGGCGCAGGCCCAGCGTCACCCGGAACCACAGGCTGAAGGGCGCGGTCGAGCCGCGAGGCACGGCGGTCAGGCAGTCGAGGCTGGTCGCGAACGCCACGTCGCCGTCCGTGGTGATCTCCAGGTGGGTGACCTCGCGGCGCGGCGGCGCCTCGAAGGTGGCCATCCAGGCCTCGAGCGCGGCCGGGTTCTCGCCGTCGCCGGGCTGGCGCAGCGGAGGGGCGAGGGTGTACGAGACGCTGACCGATCAGCAGCGGATCGACTTCGGCCTCGGCCACCTGCGGCTGAGAGAGGAGATGCGCGAGGCCGGCGTGCTGGTGGTCAGCGAAGGGCTGGGCGACCCGGCCCTGGCCACCCAGGTCTCGGTGCGCGACGGTAGGACGATCACCTCCGACGGCCCGTACGCCGAGGTCAAGGAGCACCTGGCCGGCTTCTACCTGATCGACGTCGCGGATCTCGACGAGGCGGTCGCCTGGGCCGCGAAGGCGCCGGACGCCGCGTATACCCGGGTCGAGGTGCGCCCCATCCTCGATATGAGCACATGGGAGCTGTGACCGGGCTGCCGGACCTGCTGCGCGAGTGCGCGCCGCAGGTCCTGGCCGCCGTCGTGCGCCGCTACGGCGACTTCGAGGCATGCGAGGACGCGGTGCAGGAGGCGCTGATCGCGGCCGCCCGGCAGTGGCCGGAGACCGGCGTCCCGGAGCAGCCGCAGCACTGGCTGGTCACCGTGGCGAGCCGCCGCCGGGTGGAGCTGCTGCGCAACGAGACGGCCCGCCGGCGCCGCGAGGAGGCGGTCCGGCACGAGCCCGCGCCGCAGGTCCGCGGCGACGACGAGCTGGCGTTGCTGCTGCTCTGCTGCCATCCCGCGCTGAGCGTGCCGGCGCAGGTCACGCTCACCCTGCGGGCGGTCGGCGGGCTCAGCACCGCGGAGATCGCCCGGGCTCTGCTGCTGCCGGAGGCCACCGTCGGCCAGCGGATCACCCGGGCCAAGCAGCGCATCCGCGACACCGGCACCCGGTTCGAGACGCCCGCGCCGGGCGAGCTCGGCGAGCGTCTCACCGCGGTCCGCCACGTGCTCTACCTGATCTTCAACGAGGGCTACACGGCCAGCTCCGGCGACGCCTTGAACCGCGTGGAGCTGACCCGGGAGGCGATCCGGCTGACCCGGCAGCTGCACCGGCGCCTGCCGGAGGACGGCGAGGTGGCCGGCCTGCTCGCGTTGATGCTGCTCACCGACGCGCGCCGGCCCTCGCGCACCGGGCCGGACGGCACCCTGGTCCCGCTCGCCGAGCAGGACCGGCGCCGCTGGGACGCCGCCGCCATCGCCGAAGGCGTCGCGATCATCACCCACACGCTGGCGCGGGCCCCGATCGGCCCGTTCCAGCTGCAGGCCGCGATCGCCGCGGTGCACGACGAGGCGGCACGCGCCGAGGACACCGACTGGCCGCAGATCCTCGCCCTGTACGGGATGCTGCACGCACTCGCCCCGAGCCCGATGGTGACGCTGAACCGGATCGTGGCGCGCGCCATGGTCGACGGCCCGGAAGCCGGGCTCGCCGCTCTGGACCAGATCGCCGAGGATCCGGTGCTGGCCCGGCACCACCGGACCGCGGCGGTGCGGGCCCATCTGCTGGAGCTGGCCGGCGACCGGGCCGGGGCGCAGGAGCACTACCGGCTGGCGGCACGGCTCACGCTCAGCCGGCCCGAGCAGCGCTACCTGGAGTCGCGGGCCGCGCAGCTCCAATAGTGGAGCCGTGGTCGTGGACCGCCTCTCCGTCGATGAACACGAGGTCGGCCCGCACGTCGTGCAGCGTCGTGCCGGGCTCGAACGGGTCGCGGTCCAGGACCACCAGGTCGGCGGCCTTGCCCGGCGTCAGGGTGCCGATCTCGGCGTCGAGGTGGCTCACGTATGCCGACCCGGCCGTGTACGCCGTCAAGGCCTGCGTCAGCGTCAGCGCCTGCTCCGGCAGCATGGGCGTCTGCGACGTCGGCCACGCGGACTCGGCGGAGCCCTCCGGCTCGGTGCGGTTGACGGCCACGTGGATCGCCGGCCACGGGTCGGGCGTGCTGACCGGCCAGTCGCTGCCCGCGGCGAGCCGGCCGCCGGTGCGGGCGATGGCGCCGAACGGGTACTGGTGCGCGGCTCGTTCGGGGCCGAAGAACGGCACGCACAGGGTGTCGTTCTGCTCGTGGTGCGTCGCCCACAGCGCCTGGATGTTCGCGGTCACGCCCAGTGCGCCGAAGCGCGGCACGTCGTCGGGGTGCACGACGTGCAGGTGCGCGATGTGGTGCCGCCGCGCGTTGGCGCTCGCCTGCACGGCGTCGAGGCACTCGCGGACGGCCCGGTCGCCGATCGCGTGGAAGTGCACCGCGAAACCGGCCCGGTCCAGCGCCGCGACGTGTTCGCGGAGGCGGGAAGGGTCCACATTGGACGTACCACAGAAACCCTTGCCGACATAGGGATCGATCATGGCGGCGGTGAAGTTCTCGGCCACGCCGTCCTGCATGATCTTCACGA
The DNA here is from genome assembly GCF_039537565.1 of Dactylosporangium darangshiense. NCBI lineage: Bacteria > Bacillati > Actinomycetota > Actinomycetes > Micromonosporales > Micromonosporaceae > Dactylosporangium > Dactylosporangium darangshiense. The sequence goes on along the minus strand of NZ_BAABAT010000041.1, from coordinate 73,877 downwards.
TGCCGGCCCGGAAGCGCGCCGCTCCGGCGGCGAGCGCGCGGCGCCGCTCGAGGTCGGCGATCTGCTCGCCGCCCCGGTCGCGCTCCCACCACAGCGCGCCGGCGACCCGGGCCCGCAGCCGCCCGGCGGCGTCGGCGCGCAGGTAGGTGCCGAGCTGGTCGCGGGAGCCGGCGTAGGCGCCGACGATGGCGTCCTGCCAGCCGGTGATGCCGAGCGAGAAGAGGTACCGCTGCGCCTCCATCAGCGCCCGGTCGTAGTCCTCGTCGGTGTCCTCGGGCAGCAGCGGCGTGACGAGGTCCATCGCGGCCTCGTGGAGTACACCCGTCGGGCGCCCGTCCGGGTCGCGCTCGATGCGGCCGTTGGCCGGGTCGGGCGTGCCCGCGTCGATGCCGGCCCGCTCCAGCGCGGCCGTGCTGACCCACGCCGAGTGGTGGTCGCGGTTGGGCAGGAACACCGGCCGCCCGGAGGCGACGGCGTCGAGGTCCTCGCGCCGCGGCAGCCCACCCGGGAACGCCGACATCGACCAGCCGCCGCCGGTGATCCACTCCCGCCCCGGCTCGGCCTTCGCGTACTCGCCGACGGTCCGCAGGTAGGCGGCGCGGTCGTGCAGGTGGGACAGGTCACAGCGCAGCCGCTCGAGGGCCCCGCTCACCGGGTGCACGTGGGCGTCGTGGAACCCCGGCATGAGCATCCGCCCGCCGAGGTCGACGTGCTCGAACGCGATGCCGTCGAGCGCGTCCCGCGCGGAGCGTGCGTCACCGACGGCGACGATCCGCCCGTCGCGCACCGCGAGCGCCTCAGCACGCCCCTCGCCGGTCCACACCGGCCCACCCGTGAACAGCATTGCGCCCATGGCGCCATTCTCCGCCATGATCCGCATGTCCGATAAGGTGCGGGCGTGATTCGGGTACTGCTCGCCGACGACCACCAGCTCGTCCGCACGGGGTTTCGGGTCATCCTCGAGACGGAGGACGACCTCACCGTCGTCGGCGAGGCGGCCGATGGACGGCAGGCGGTCGAGCTGGCCCGCGGGACCGAGGCGGACGTGCTGCTCATGGACGTCGAGATGCCGGGGCTGGACGGGCTGGCGGCCACCCGGGAGATCACGGCGGCCGGGCCGACGCCCGCGGTGCTCATGCTGACGACGTTCGACCGGGACGACTACCTGTTTGCGGCGCTCGAGGCCGGGGCCAGCGGGTTTCTGCTCAAGAACGGCACGCCCGAGGCGCTGATCGACGCGGTGCGGATCGTGGCGCGCGGGGATGCGCTGCTGGCGCCGGAGCTGACGCGGCGGGTCATCGCGGCGTTCGCGCGGCCCAAGGCGCAAGGAGGGTCGCCGCGGCAGGCGCAGCTGCTGGAAGAGCTGACGCCGCGCGAGCGCGAAGTGCTGGTCGAGCTGGCCGGTGGGGCGACCAACGCGGAGATCGCGGTGCGGCTGCATCTCGGGGAGGCGACGGTGAAGACGCACGTCAGCCGGGTGCTCACCAAGCTGGGGTTGCGCGACCGGACGGCGGCGGTGGTGTTCGCCTACGAGCACGGGGTGGTGACACCGGGTCCGTCGCGCGACGGACCCCGCGGGTAGATCGCTGGCCGGATTCGGTGGGGCGGCGCGGCGCCTAGCGTATGCGGCATGAGCGACGCGCTGCAGCTGGAGGGGGTCGACCGGCGCTTCGGGGACCGCCAGGTGCTCACCGACATCACGTTTGCGGTGGGGGCCGGGCGGATGACCGGGTTCGTCGGGGCCAACGGGGCCGGCAAGACCACGACGATGCGGATCATCCTCGGCGTGCTGGCCGCCGATGCGGGCACGGTCACCTGGCAGGGGGCGCCCCTGACCAAAGAGGACCGGCGCCGGGTGGGATATATGCCCGAAGAGCGAGGATTGTACCCCAAGCAGAGCGTCCGCGAGCAACTGATCTACCTGGGGCGGCTGCACGGGCTGGGTGCGGAGACGGCGCGGCGCAACGCCGCCGATCTCATCGAGCGGCTCGGGCTGGGGGAGCGGGCCGACGATCCGCTGCAGCAGCTTTCGCTGGGCAACCAGCAGCGCGCGCAGATCGCCGCGGCGCTCGTGCACGAACCGGTGCTGCTCGTGCTCGACGAGCCGTTCTCCGGGCTCGACCCGCTCGCCGTGGACGTGGTCGTCGGGGTGCTGCGGGAGCGGACGGCGGCCGGCGTGCCGGTGCTGTTCTCCAGCCACCAGCTCGACGTCGTCGAGCGGCTCTGCGACGACCTCGTCATCATCGCCGGCGGGCGGATCCGGGCCACCGGCACCCGCGCGGAGCTGCGCGCGTCCTACGCCGAGCCGCGGTACGAGCTGCGCGTCGACGGCGACGCCGGCTGGCTGCGCGACCACGCCGGCGTGACGCTGCTCGACCTCGACGGCGACCGCGCCGTGTTCGACCTCGCCACGGGCGCCGACGACCAGGCGGTACTGCGCGAGGCCCTCGCCCGCGGGCCGGTGCGCTCGTTCGGGCCCGTCGTGCCCTCGCTCGCCGAGATCTTCCGAGAGGTGACCCGATGAACCGCCTGGAGGCGGTGCGCCTCGTCGCCGCGCGCGAGCTGAAGGTGAAGCTGCGCGACAAGACGTTCCTGTTCAGCACCCTGTTCTTCCTGTTCTTCGCCGCCGCCTCCACGGTGCTGCCCGCGCTGTTCGCCGGCGGCGCGTCGAGCGTTGCGGTGGCGCCGGGCTCGGTCTACGAAGCCCGGCTGCACGACGCCGGGCTCGAGGTCAAGGTCGCCGCCGAGCCGGAGAAGCTCGTGCGGGACGGGGACGCCGACGCCGCGGTCGTGGACAAGGGCGGCCGGCCCGAGGTGCTCGCGATGAAGTCCGCACCGGGCGACGTCGTGCGGGCGCTGTCGACGGCTCCCGAGGTACGACTTCTGGATCCGAGTGCCGTTGACGAACTGGCGTCGTACCTCGTGCCGTTCATGTTCGCACTGGTCTTCTTCTTCACATCGCTGACCTTCGGCATCCAGATCGCGCAGAGCGTGACCGAGGAGAAACAGACCCGGATGGTCGAGATCCTGGTCGCCGCGGTCCCGGTGCGGGCGCTGCTTGTGGGCAAGGTCGTCGCCGGCGGCATCCTGGCGCTCGCGCAGGTCGCGCTGATCGCTCTGGTGAGCGTGACCGGCGCCCAGTTCACCGACGACGCCGACAACCTGCTGCCGCTGCTCGCGCCGGCGATGACCTGGTTCATCCCGTTCTTCGTGCTCGGCTTCGTCATGCTCGCCTCGCTGTGGGCGGCCGTCGGCGCGCTGGTCAACCGGCTCGAGGACATCAACAACGCGGGCATGCCCGTGCAGCTCGCGGTGATGGCGCCCTTCTTCCTGGTGATCTTCCTGCAGGACAACCCGACGGCGATGCGGGTGATGTCGTACGTCCCGCTCTCCGCGCCCACCGCCATGCCGGTGCGGCTCTTCGACGGCGACGCCGCCGGCTGGGAGCCGTTCGTGGCCCTGGCCGTCCTGGCGCTCACCACCGTCGGCGCGCTGTTGGCCGCGGCGCGCATCTACGAAGGGTCGCTGCTGCGCACCAACGGGCGGACGTCGTGGGGCGCGGCGTGGCGGGACCGCGAGTTGCGCAGCATCTGACCGCATCTGACCACGCTGTACGTGCCAGAGTGGCGTTCATGGATTACCCCGCGCACCTGCTGGCCCGTGAGGCGGCGCCGCCCTACTTCGGCGAGGAGCCGCACGCCCTCTGGCACTACAGCGAGGACCCCGGCCTCGGCCGCTTCCGCCCGCACACGCCCGCCACCAACCCCACCGCGCCGCCGCTGGTCTGGGCCGTCGACACCCGCCACGCCCCGATGTTCTGGTTTCCGCGGGACTGCCCGCGCGGGTGCGTGTGGCCGCAGGCGGACACCACGCCCGAGGACCGCGAGCGCTTCTTCGGCCAGAGCGCCGCGGCGCGGATCCACGTCATCGAGTCGGCGTGGCTCGACCGGATGCGTGATTGCCAGTTGTACGCGTACCGCTTCCCGGCGGAGCCGTTCCGCCCGCACGAGGAGGTCGGCGGCTACTGGGTCTGCGACGAAGAGGTCGAGGCCACCGAGCGGGTGCCGGTCGACGACCTCATCGGCCGGCACGCGGCGGCCGGCATCGAGCTGCGCGTCACCCCGTCGATCTGGCCCTTCTGGAACCGCGTCGCCGCCTCCACCGTCGGCTTCAGCGGATCGCGGCTGAGGAACGCTGCATGATCGCCTACACCGACGCCGACGGCAACGAGACCGGCTTCGGGGGGCTGCCCGCCTGACCGCCCTGCCGCGGAATCGGGAACCTGGCGCGCACCCGGAACCCGGGTCCCCCGGTGCGCGGCCCCGTCTCCAGGCTCCCCGAGTGCGCGGCCACCCGCTCCCGCATGCCGATCAGCCCGAGCCCGCCGGCCCCCCGCCGCGCCGGCCCCCGCCCGTCGTCGGCGACGTCGAGCTCGAGCTCGTCGGCGTGGTAGCGGATCCGCACGTCCAGCTTCGTCGCACCGGCGTGCTTGAGGGTGTTGGTGGCGGCCTCCTGCACCACGCGGTACCCGGTGAGCGACAACGACTCCGGCAGCTCCACCGCGTCGCCGAACACCCCGAGCGAGGTTTCGAGGCCGGCGTGCCGCACGGTGTCCAGCAGCTCGGCCACCCGGTGCAGCCCGAACGCCGCCGGCGCCGCGTCCGCCGCCTCGGGCCCCGGATCCCCCTGCCGCAGCAGCCCGAGCATCCGATGCAGCTCGTCGACGGCGGTGCGCGCGCTCTGCTCGACGGCGGTGAGCGCCTGTTTGGCCTGCGCGGGGTTGCGGTCCAGCACCCGCCGCGCGGCCGAGGCCTGCACCCCCATCACCGACACGTGGTGCGCCACCACGTCATGCAGCTCGCGGGCGATGCGCAGGCGCTCGTGCAGTACCGTGCGGGCGCTTTCTTCTTCCTTCGCGGCCAGCAGCTGCGCCCCCTGCGCCTCGACCTGCTGCCGCCGCGACTCGGCGATCCAGGACAGCTCGCCGAAGAAGTACGCGAACCCGAAGATGAGCACGTTGACCAGCACGCCGTTGATCGCGGACGCCAGGATCGGCGACACGGGCCCGTCCGCGTCGGCGAACTCGGCCGCCGACAACCCCGGCAGCGCGATCAGGTAGGAGATCCCGAGCCACACGAACATCGCCGCGATGATCCCGCCGCGAATCCAGGACGCCCGTCGATGGTCCCGCCCCCACGCCCCGAGCGTGTAGATCGCGGCGAACAACGCCCCCGACGTCAGCTGCTGCTCGGGCGCATGCCGCACCTGCCCCACGATGAACGCGGCCGACACGACAACGGCGACCGCATCGGGCCACCGCCGCCGCAAGCACAACGGCAGCGTCGCGAGCACGGCCCACAACACCTGCTCGAACAGCGTCGGCGGATGCCCGAACGCATAGAACCCGACGCTGCGGGTCAGGGTGAGGCTGAGCAGCGTCATCGCGGTGACGACCAGCCCGATCCCGACGTCGATCCGCAGCCGCCGCGCATCCGGCCGCGGCCGTTGCCACCCTTCCACCGCGCTCTGCTTGTCCACCGCCCACCCCTCCACCCGACAGCCGCCCCGCAGTCTACGTGCTCGTATCTACGGCTAGTCACGCGATTTCTCTACGCTGCGTGATGCTCGGGAGATCAACTTGCTGGTGGGTGGTATGGTGATATTGATTTAAGCGGAAGGCACCATTCGCCCGATTGTGCCGCTCGTCAACCGCGGACGTTTCAACCGCGGACGTTGCCCTTCGCCGCGGTCTTGGGTGCCCTTCGCCGAGGTTTTGCCAGGGCCGAGATTGGCAACGGCTGAGGATTCGCAACGCTCGCCGGCGCGTGTGTCTGGTCGGAAGCGGCGATCGAGGCGTCGGCACGTGTCTGGCCGGCGATCGAGGTGCCGGCGCGTTTCGGGTCGGGGCCCGCGATCGGGGCGCCGGCGCGTTTCGGGTCGGGGCCCGCGATCGGGGCGCCGGCGCGTTTCGGGTCGGGGCCGGTGATCGAGGTGCCGGCGCGTTTCGGGTCAGGGCCCGCGATCGAGGCCCTGGCCGGCTCCGGGTCAGGCGCGTTGGCGCGCGCGCTCTGCTGGCGGGTGACCGGTGCCGGTGTGGCGACCGGGCGCCTGCGCCGCATGCAGTGCTCGATCGCGCCGCTCGGGTCGGCGTCGCTCACCGCCGACCGCACCGCCTCGCGCAGCCAGTTCGGCATGTGACCGGCCAGGTTCAGGCCGCTCTCGACCTGCCAGCCGTCGTTGCCGAGCTCGTTGAGCAACGTGACCTTGCCGGGGATCGCCTGCGAACGGATCTTCTCGCCGTCCACGACCACCGCGGCCAGGTCGTACTCGATGGCCCGCTTCGACTCGTCCGGGTGGATGCGCAGGTTGCGCTGCTCCTCGGACTGCGTCGACACGAAATAAACGTAGCCGTACTCCCATTTCTCGCTCACGCGGCGGTGCTGCCCCGACGGCCGAAGGCGAAACGTAGATATGCGTGGAGCCCATCCGACAGGCGCCGGTCCGTCCTCGACGATCGGGATTCAGGCGCTTCGGGACCGATCCGCGGCGGTGCGGGCGGTGCGGTCCGTGCGGTCCAGGCGGTGCAACAGGAGGCGCTGCTGGCGGGCGTAGGCGCGCTGGCCCAGCGCCCGCAGCTGCTCCCGGCTGCGGGCGCCGCGCAGGTAGTGATCCAGCGGCTCCGTCGGCTCGCCGAGGGCCTCCTCGATCGCCGGCAACACCGCGTGCTGCGCCAGGCGGTAGGCGCCGGCGCGGCCGGGGACCGCCTCGATCGGCAGGCCGGCCGCGGTCAGCAGGTCCATGTCGAGGTAGATGGTGCGCACGTCGACGCCGAAGCGGCAGGACAGGGCCGCGGCGGAGACCCACGGGCGGGAGCGCAGCTGCAGCAGGATGCCGACGTGCCGCGCGTGCCGGGCGCTCACGACGCCACCAGCAGGGCTGACAGGGCGGAGGCCTGGGTGCGCCAGTCCGGCGGCGCCGCCGGCGGCGCCCATCGGCTGCCGATGCGGTTCATCGGATCGCGGCCGTTCCACAGGCCGGTGGCCTGCGTGTCGGCGAAGGACTGGAACTGCTGGCCGGCTTCGGCGAGGTACCGCATGAACACGCCCTTGAACTGTTTCTGGTTGTCGTCACAGGTCTGCCCGCTCCGGTCGCACGACTCGGTGAGCACGCCGCCCTGCACGAGCGACGAGTTGAGGGCGGCGGTGCCGAGCCGGCGCGCCGCGTCCTGATAGGCCGTCGAACCGGTCGCCCGGAACAGCTCCATCGCCGCGCCGATCGCCAGGCCCTGGTTGTAGCTCCACACCGTCTGCCCGTTGTTCTGGCAGCCCGTGGTCAGCCCGTCGTTGACGAGGCCGGCCGAGTTGATCATGCCGCTCGCGTTGAACCAGTTCCACCCGGTGACGGCCCGGTTCAGCCACGCGGTGTCGCCGGCGATGCGGTTGTGCAGCGCGGCCGTCAGGCGCAGGTACAGGCCGATCGTCACGGCGTTCTTGTAGGTGCGCTCGCGGTCCCACCAGACGCCGCCGCCGCAGGTCGACGGGTCCCAGAACCCGGCGACATAGTTGGCAATGGTGACGGCCTCGTCGAGGTACACGCCGTCGTGAGTGAGGTCGTAGGCGTCGATCCAGGTGAGGCCCCACCACGCCGTGTCGTCCACGGAGCGGCTGATGAAGTGGCCGTCGACGGGGTCGGAGGAGCGGGCGCCGGCGGGGAAGGCGACGCGGTTGACGTCGAACGTGCGGCGGATCGCCCAGGCATGGGTCTGGTCGCCGGTACGCCGCGTGTAGCCGATCACCGAGCTCAGCGCGACCGCGGAGTTCCACCAGCTCGACGGCCACCACGACGGGTAGGGGTCGTAGGAGTACATGAGCGCGTCGGCGGCGCCGCGCAGGCGGTTCGCCGACGGGCGGGTCCAGGGCGTGCACGCGCCGTTCTGGCCCTCGACCGCCCGGCCGCAGGCGCGCACGACGCCGCCGTACAGGTACGAGACGGGGTCGGTGGCGTTGAAGCGGTTCGTGCGGCCATTGGTCGTACGGCCCAGGGATGAGCCGCCCGGCCAGCTCGCGCCGCCGTCGAAGGAGCGGTCCAGCCACACCTCGTCGCCGGCCCGGTTGTTGGTGATCGTGCCCCACGCCATGCCGGCCGCGTCGAAGTGCAGCGAGATGCTGCGCCCGGCGAGGGTGACGGTGCTGACCGGCTGCGCGTCGGTGCCGCCGGCGGCGTTGTCGCAGGCGGGGTTGCACACCGCCGGGCGCACCCAGGCGGTGCAGGCCACGGCGTGCGCGTCGCCGCAGGCCCGGACCATGCCGCGGCGGTGGTGCGAGGGGTCCGAGAGGTTGTACATCAGGGTCCGGGTGCCGGTCCACGTGCCCGGGATCCACGCCTTGCCCAGCAGCCCCTCCCAGGTGGCGCCGCCGTCGAAGGAACGGTCCAGCCACACGGACTCGCCCTCGGTGCCCGCGTCGATGCTGCCCCAGGCCATGCCGTCGGCGTCGGACAGGTGCAGCACGATGCGCCGGTTGTTGATCAGCAGCGTGCCGACGGGGAAGGTCTCCTGGCGGGCCAGGGACGGGTCACGGGTGTCGCAGTACTGGGAGCAGACGGGTGGGTTCGCCGCGTGCGCGGGGTTCGCCGCGACCGCGAGGCCGGCGACGAGCAGCAGCAGGACGGCGAGCGTTCGGTGGATGGCGGCCACGGGAAACTTCCTTTACAGAAAGCGCTCTCACAACGTTGTACGTCGATGTAGATCCCCGGTCAACAGGCAATGTTCCTTCCAGATGCGGCGCAGCCGATGACGAGATGCGGCTCAGCCGATGACGCGGACGTCGGCGTCCGTCAATGCCCTGGTCCAGGCCTTCAGCTGGTCGATGCGGCCGGGGAAGTGGTCGGCGTCGCCGCCGTTCCACTTGCCCCGGCCGATCGTGAACGCGCCACCGGCGGCCCACGCCGAGCCCGCCGCCGCGTCGGCAACGAGCACGCCGTCGACGTACAGCCGCAACCGGCCGGCCGTCGCATCCCGCACCCCCACGAGATGCGTCCAGCCGTCCACCCGCGGTGGGAACGGCGACACCGCCCGGGTCGCCGCCGCGTTCGCCTGGTCGGCGGCGAGCATCGCGAACGCCCACGCGTTGTCCGCCGCCGAGTACTGCAGGTAGAAGCCGCTCGCCTGCGCGCCGTCCTGCCCCGCCACCGTCGCGAAGTTCGACGTCGCCGCGAGCTGCACCCAGGCCGACACGGAGAAGCTCGCCGACGTGTCGACCAGCCGCTGCGCGGTCGCGAAACCGGTGCTGCCGTTGAGCGCCAGCCCCGTGCCGCTGTATCCGCCGCCGAGCGCCGCGCCACCGCTGAGGGTCAGGGATGCGTCGGCGGCGTCGAAGTGGTACGCCGCGACCTGGCTCGTGGCCAGGCCCGCGGCGGCGGAGATCGAGGCGGCCGGCAGGGCGTGGTCGTAGGTGCACACGTCCTCGATCGCGCCCAGGAAGGCGTCGACGGCGGCGCCGTTCCATCGCGCCCGGCCGACCGCGAGGGGACCGTTGGCCTGCCAGCCGGCCGTGTACGCGGCCTGCCCGCGCAGCACGCCGTCGACGTAGAGGCGGATCTGGCCGGCCTCGGCGTCGTAGACCCCGGCGAGGTGCGCCCACACGCCGGTCGCGGCCGTGGTCGAGGCCACCGCGCGGGTCGAGGCGGCGCCATCGGCGTCGGCGGCGGTCATGGCGAACGCCCATCGGCCGTCCTGCCCGGAGTACTGCAGGAAGAACCCGCTCACCCGGGCGCCGTCCTGGCTGACCGCGGTGCGGAACCCGCCGAGGTCGGTGGGGTTGACCCGGGCCATGACCGTGAACGAGCCGTCGGTGCGCACCACCGGGCGCGCGGTCGTCATCGGCGTGCCCGACCCGTCGTGGCCGTTGCCGCTCGCGTCGAGCTGGTTGCCCCGCAGCGGCCACGCGCCCGTCAGCCCGTTCGGCGCGTTGCACAGGGTCGCCAGCGCGAGGGCGCCGCCCATGACGGGCCGCGCGGCGAACCCGGCCTGGTTGCCGCTGTCGGTGTCGTGCCAGTCCGTGAAGGGCACGCGCGACGCCGTGGTGTTGGCGAAGGTGTACGCCTTGGTGATGAGCGCGTCGCGAGCGGCCGGCTGCCCGGTGAGGAACGCCGCGGCCCACAGCTCCCAGTCGACCTTCGTGTACGTGTGCCTCGGGTCGAGCGGGACGCCGTAGGCGTGCTGGTTCTGCACGTACCAGCTCGCCTCCTCGGCGGCGATCGCGGCCGGCACGAGGTTGGTGGCGGCGAGGCGGTCGGCAAAGCCGTTGTACTTCAGGCTCCACGTCGTGTCGGCGCCGTCGTAGGTGAGCTTCAGGTGCGTCCGGCCCGAGTTCTGCGCCATCGCCTGCCACTGCGCGATGTAGGAGCGCGCCGTCGCCGCGTACGTCGAGGGCTGCCCCGCCCAGCGGGCGATCGTGGCCATCGCGCCGATGCCGACGATCCCCTTGAGCGCCAGGTTCACGCTGTGCGCGATGAACCCGGTGAAGTCGTCGGTCTGGTTCTGGTTGCCCGGGTCGGGCAGGTTGGCCACCAGGTAGTCGGTCCACTGCTTGAGCTTCGCGTAGTGCGCGGTCGCGTAGGCGCCCGCCCGGGCGGCCGGCATGCGCGAGAGCAGCGCGGCGACCATGACGAGCATGTTCGCCGACTCCTCGACCGGCATGTCCTCCTCGGGCTGGCCGATGCGGCCGAACGCGTTGGGGTACACGCCCAGGTCGTGCGGCGCGAAGGGCTTGTCGAAGCCGCGCACCTCGGTGTAGTCGAACAGCGGCGCGAGCAGCAGCTCCAGCCAGCGAGGGCTCATGCGCAGGTACGCCGGGAACGCCGGGTAGATGACGTCGACGGTGCTGAAGTCGCCGTTGGAGGAGATCTCCTTGAGCATCACCCAGGGTGACCCGCCGCGGTTGACCAGCTCGGTCCCGCCGAACGCCTGGCGCAGCACGAGGGCGCACAGCGCGGCGTACTGGTCGGCGGCGGCTCCCGGGATACCGACGGCCTGGCGAGCCCACGCGTCGACCTGCGCGTCGGTCGCGGCGGCGCCGGCCCGGGCCGCGTCGCGATCCGCACGGAACCAGGCGAGCATGTCCGGCCAACCGGCCCAGTAGGTCCGCCACCACGGGTCGAGGCCGGCGCCGAGGTAGGACACGGCTGGCGTGCGGACGTGGCCGATGACGAGGACGACCGGGCCGCTGCCGGCCGGGCCGACGGCGCCGAGCGCGCGGTTGAAGGCGAACACGGGCCAGCTCGCGTTGATGGGCCGCGGCTGGTTGGCGTCGGCGGTGCCGGCCAGGGCGCCGGTGCTCGCCGCCTGGGCGCGCACCGCGGTGTCCGCGCCGGTCTGCCAGGTCAGGCCGCTCACGTCGTCGGTGGCGAAGATGACGGTACCCCAGGACGCCTGGTCGCCGGCCTCGGCGAGCACGGCCGGGCTCGCCGGCTGGAACGTGTGCACCCGCTGGCCGCCGCTCGCCTGCGTGGCCCAGCCGATCTGCGTCGTGCGGTCGCCGTGCGCCCATTCGCCGGAGATGTCGACGTACAGGCTCACCTGGTGCGTGTTCGCGTCAGCGGAGAAGGCGGTCACGGAGAGGTACGACATCGGCACCGACTGCCGCCGCAGGTCGGCCGGGTCGACGGGGGAGAGGAACTCGACCTCCAGCCGGACCGGGCCCGCGACGATCGTGAACGTCGAGCGGGTCGCGGTGACGACGAGCGCACTCTGCGTGGCGAGGGGCCAGCCGCCGGACGGCGCGCCCATGAACACGTAGGGCTGCCCGTCGACGCGCACGATGCCGGTGATCGCGGTGACGGCGCCGGCCCAGAACGTGGGCCAGTTGCCCGGCAGGTTGTCGGCGCGCAGCCACGTCGAGAGGTAGGGCGAGCGCACCGCGAGGGGCGTGGCGGGCGGGCGGATCGGCGTGAACGTCGACGGGCCGGCCGCGTCGGCAGGGCCTGGGGCCAGGGCGATCGGGCCGAGCGCGGTGCCCGCGAGCCCGCCCAGGGCCGCGAGGCGGAGCAGGTCCCGGCGGCTGGGGTGCAATGGCGGGTTCACGTGACGTAGCAAACATTTTCCGACGCTATGTGTCAACGATCTACATGGATATTCATCGGTACCTGTTTGAAGTTGTTCGGTCGTTGAAAGTTCCGCGAGAGTTCTGAAAAGCATTGACAGATCAGATTTCGGTACAACCCGATGCCTCGCGGCGCGCCTCTAACCTGTGACCGCCTGCCGCGAAGGGAAACCGCAAGCGTTGCGATCGGACCTGGAACATGACTACACGCAGTACGTGGCCGCCCGGCTGCCGCGGCTGCACAGCATCGCCTACCAGCTCACCGGCGACCGCCACCGGGCCGACGATGCGGTGCAGGATGCGCTGACGGCGCTGTACCAGCGCTGGGGGCGCATGCACGAGGTGCGCAACCTCGACGCGTACGTGCACACCATGGTCGTGCGGGCCGTGCTGTCCGACCGGCGGCGCTTCTGGGCCCGGGTGCAGCTGTGGGCCAACCCGCCCGACGAGACGCCCGGACCGCCCGACGATCCCGGGCCGGAGCAGCGCATGGTGCTGCGCCAGGCGCTGCGGGCGCTGCCGGAGGGCCAGCGCACCGTGATCGTGCTGCGGTTCCTGTGCGACCTGCCGGTCGAGGAGGTGGCGGCCGTGCTGGGCCGCTCGGAGGGAACGGTGAAGAGCCAGACGTCGCACGGGCTCAAGTCGCTGCGGCGGCTGCTGTCCGGTTCCGAGATCGCCGTACTGAAGGGTGGTGCCGCGTGAACGACAACCCGCTGCAGCTGCTGCGCGACGACGTCGCGCCGGGCACCGCGCTCAACCCGGGTCTGCTCGTGGCCGCCGGGCGGCGGCGGGTGCGCCGGCGCCGCGCCGCGATCACCGGCGTCGCCGCCGCCCTCGTGCTCGTCGCCACCGTCGGCGTCGCCGCGATCGCGGCCGAGCGCCTGCCGCAGCCGCCCGCGCACCCGCACCCGTCGCCGACCCCGACGTTGACCGTCGACCCGAACTGCCGCTCGCACGCGCTCGCCGTGTCCGGCGGCGCGCCGATCGAGCACGTCGTCGTCGACACCACCGGACGCTGGACGGCCGGGCTGCGCGCCGACCACCGCGGCGTGGTCATCTGGCACGACGGCGAACCGGCGGGCGGGGTGCAGGACGTGGACGTGACCTCCCTCGCCGGCATCAGCTCGTCCGGCGTCGCGGCCGGCACCGGCAACGACTCCGGCGGCCGCTCGCGCGCGATGACGTTCACCGGCACCCACGCCACGGTGCTGACGCCGCCCGCCGGCGCCGCCTCGGCGTCGTTCACGCAGGCGTCGGCCGTCAACGGCGCCGGCGATGTCGCCGGCGTCTACGGCCCGGGCGGTGGCAAGCAGCAGGCGGTCGTGTGGCGCCGCGCAGATCCACTGCACCCGCGGCTGCTGGCCGCGCCGGACAACTCGGCCGCGATGGACATCTCCGACAACGGCGAGGTCGGCGGGTACGTCGGAGACATTGCCGGCCGGCACCGCCCCTACGTGTGGGACGCCGACGGGCACGGCCGGGAGCTGCCGCTGCCCGCCGGTGCCGGCAACGGGCTCGTCAACGGCCTCGGCGCCGGCTACGCCTTCGACCTGACCGCGAACGTCCGGTGGCTGACCGGCCCCGGCAGCGTCGAACCCGCCGGCTACGCGGTGCCCCGCGGCCTGACGGGGCGGGACGTCGGCGCCGACGGCTCGATCCTGGTCAGCAGTGACCGGCAGGTCATGCTGGTGCGCGATCGAGGCACCACGCAGCTGCCGACGCCGGCCGGCGCCGAGTCCGTGCGAGGCACGTCGATGAACCACGACGGCTCGGTCGTCGGCGGCGTCTCGGGCGGCCAGCCCGGCGGCCTGCCCCTGGTGTGGATCTGTGGCCAGGGCTGACGCGGGCCTCTGACCTGCGGCTGTATTGACAAATGTTGACCAAACGTAGATCAGGGGCTATGAATGTCAATCGAGAGCGCTCTCCCGTCCTCACCGCCACCGAACGGGAGACACCATGCCCCGATCCCGCAAGGTCGACCGGCTACTCGCCGGCGCGGGAGCCGCCCTACTGGGCAGCACCCTAGCCGTCGTGCAGTTCGCGGCCCCCGCCCAGGCCGCCGACCTCAACCTGACCCAATACGTGAACCCGCTGATCGGTACGGACGACAGCAACTCCCCGAACCCGGTCGGCGGCGGCGCCGGCGGTAGCACGTTCCCGGGTGCGACCGTGCCCTTCGGCATGCTCCAGTTCAGCCCGGACACGCCCACCGCCTCGCCCTCCGGCTACCGGGACAGCGACCGGACGATCGAGGAGTTCAGCCTCACCCACTTCAACGGGGCGGGTTGCCCGAACAACGAGGACATCGGGCTGCTGCCGGTCACCGGCGCGCTCGGCTCCTCGCCCGGCTCGGCGTGGACGAGCTACGCATCGGCGTACACCAAGACCAACGAGGTCGCCCAGGCCGGTTACTACAAGAATCGCCTGGACAAGTACTCGACGAACGTCGAGGTCACCTCCACCTCCCGCACCGGCGTGATGCGCCTGACGTTCCCCTCCGGCACCCAGTCGCGGCTGCTCGTCAACACCAGCCGCAGCGCGACCGGCAACCGCAGCGGCGCCATCACCATCTCGGGCAGCAACATCACCGGCAACGTGACCGCCGGCGGGTTCTGCGGGTCCTCGAAGACCTACCCGATCTACTTCTCGATCCACTTCGACCGCGCACCGTCGTCGTTCGGCACCTGGAGCGGCTCGACGATCAGCAACGGCTCGGCGAGCACCAGCGGCACCAACACCGGCGGCTTCGTCACCTGGGACACCACGAGCAACGCGGTCGTCAACGCCCAGATCGGCGTCTCCTTCGTCAGCGTCGCCAACGCCACGGCCAACCTCAACGCCGAGACGGCGGCGTTCGACACGGCGCGCACCAACGCCGACGGCGCCTGGAACACCGCGCTCAACCGCATCCAGGCCACCGGCGGCAGCGCCACCGAGCTGCAGAAGTTCTACACGGCGCTCTACCACGTCATGCAGAACCCCAACCTGTCCAGCGACACCAACGGGCAGTACCGCGGCTTCGACAACGCGATCCACACCGCGACCCACAACGTGTACCAGAACTACTCGGGCTGGGACATCTACCGCTCGTGGTCCGCGCTCGTCGCGTTCATCGCGCCCGACATCGCCAGCGACATCATGAAGTCGATGGTCCTCGACGGCCAGCAGGGCGGCCTGCTGCCCAAGTGGTCGCAGCAGACCAGCGAGGACTTCGTGATGACCGGCGACCCCGGCCCGATCATCGTCGACGAGGCGTACCAGTTCGGGGCCCGCAACTTCGACACGGCCGCCGCGCTGCAGCTGATGAAGAACGCGATCGCCGGCCAGGGTGCGCAGGGCTCGCCGATCCGCGGGCGCGAGGCCGAGTACGAGTCGAAGAAGTACATTTCGGGCGCGCCGTCGGACTCGATGGAGTACTCGGCGTCGGACTTCGCCGTGGCCCAGTTCGCCAAGTCGCTCGGCGACACGACGACGTACAACTCGGCGATGACCCGCGCCCAGTACTGGCGCAACACGTTCAACACCGAGTCCTCGTTCATCCACCCGCGCAACAGCGACGGGACGTGGCCGTGGCCGCTGAACCCCGCGCAGGAGAGCCCCTTCACGGAGGGTAACGCCGCCCAGTACACCTGGATGGTCACCTACAACTTCGCCGGGCTCATCAACCTCATGGGCGGCCCGCAGACCGCGCGGCAGCGCCTCGACCACCACTTCACCGAGCTCAACGCCGGCCTGTCCCGCCCGTACTTCTACCTCGGCAACGAGCCCGAGCACGGCGTGCCGTGGGCGTACAACTTCGCGCAGTACCCGGCCGGCGCCTCCTCGGCGGTGCGGCGCGTCATGACCGAGCAGTTCACCACCGGCGCCGGCGGCCTGCCCGGCAACGACGACCTCGGCGCCACGTCCGCGTGGTACGTCTGGTCGGCGATGGGCATGTACCCGGCCACGCCCGGCGCGGACACCCTGGCCATCCACGGCCCGTCGTTCCCGTCGATCCTCATCCAGCGCACCGCCGGCAACATCCAGATCAACGGCGGCAGCTCCACGTCGCAGTACGTGCAGAGCCTGACGCTGAACGGCTCCTCGGTGTCGAACAACTACCTGCGCTACCCGGACCTGGCCGCGGGCGGCACCCTGCAGTACACGATGGGCACCAGCCCGTCGTCGTGGGGCACCGGCGCCGGCAACGTCCCGCCGTCCTTCACCGACGGCGCCTCGCAGCCGGCCACCCCGCCGAACCTGGGCACGAACCTCGCCCAGGGCAAGGCGGCCAGCGGCTCGGCCACCTGCGCCGCCGCCGAGTCGGCCGACAAGGCCTTCGACGGCAGCCTGGCCAACAACAGCAAGTTCTGCTCGTCGGCGGCGACCAAGTTCCTGCAGGTCGACCTCGGCTCCAACCAGACCGTCGGCTCCGTGGTCATCAAGCACGCCGGCCTCGGCGCCGAGAACACCGGCTGGAACACGGGCGCGTTCACCATCTCCACCAGCACCGACGGCACCAACTGGACCCAGGCCGCCTCCGTGACGGGCAACCGTTCCAGCCGGACCCTGCACCAGTTCGCCCAGCGGACCGCCCGCTACGTGCGGATGGACATCTCCACGCCCGCCAACGACGGCAACGGCGCGGCGCGCATCTACGAGTTCGAGGTCTACAGCACCGGCCCCGCCGGCAACCTCCTGCTGAACAAGCCGGCCACCGCCGACTCCTCCTGCGCCAGCAGCGAGGGCCCGGAGAAGGCGGTCAACGGCAGCGTCTCCGGCGGCAACTCCGACAAGTGGTGCTCGCTCGGGTCCAGCAAGTGGCTGCAGGTCGACATGGGCTCGTCGGTCCACCTGAGCTCGATCGTCGTGAAGCACGCCGGCGCCGGCGGCGAGTCGGCGACGTGGGACACCCGCGACTTCGACCTGCAGGTGTCCACGGACGGCAGCACGTGGACGACGGTGGCGTCGCCGCGCGGCAACACCGCGGACGTCACCACGCACGCGGTCAACGTCACCGGCCGTTACGTCCGGTTGAACGTCATCACAGCGACCCAGACCACGGACAACGCGGCGCGGATCTACGAACTGGAGGCCTACGCCTAGTAGCCAGTCCCTTCCAGTTGGCGGCACGGTCCTCTTGGGGGCCGTGCCGCTCGCTGTGGTCGTTGCAATGACGGATTTGAATCCGCGTAACGACGTTGTGGCGTTCAACGGGGAGACCGATCGTCGTCACCTGCCGGTAGGAGGCTGCTTCGCGCCCGTCCGAAATATCGAGGAGCGCATATGTCCCCTGTGAGTCGGCGTACTCTGTTGGGTGCCGCCGCGGCCGGCGCCGCCGGTGGTGCCACGGCCGGCGCCGGGCTGGTCGGCGCGGCACAGCTGGCCGCCGCCGCGCCGGCGGCCGCTGGAAGCCTTGACCAGGTCCGGCACGTCATCATTTTCATGCAGGAGAACCGGTCGTTCGATCACTACTTCGGCATGTTGCGTGGCGTGCGCGGGTTCGGCGACACGAGCGCGCTGCGGTTCCCCTCCGGCTCGGACGTGTGGCACCAGAAGCGCCTGCTCGGATCCGTGCTGCTGCCGTGGCGCCTCGACACGACCAGGACGGACGCGCAGCGCATCAGCGACCTGGACCACTCGTGGTCGGGCACGCACAGCGCGTGGAACAGCGGGAAGTACGACAACTGGATCCCGGCCAAGACCGACAAGACGATGGGGTACTACACCCGCGCCGACATCCCGTGGCAGTACGCGCTCGCCGACGCGTTCACGGTGTGCGACCAGTACTTCTGCTCCGTGCAGGGCCCGACGAACCCGAACCGGCTGTACCAGTGGACCGGCTGGATCGACCCGAACGGCACCGCCGGCGGGCCGGTGACCGACAACAGCGAGAAGGGCTACAGCTGGACCACCTATCCGGAGCGGCTGCAGGCGGCCGGGGTCAGCTGGAAGGTGTACCAGGAGCAGGACAACTACGACGACAACCCGCTCGCGTGGTTCAACCAGTTCAAGAGCGCCGCGCACGACTCGCCGCTTTGGACCCGCGGCATGGTCCGGGCCGCCTCGGCTCTCGGCGCGTTCACCGCCGATCTCAACGCGGGCACGCTGCCGCAGGTCTCGTGGATCGTCGCGCCGGCGTCGCGGTCGGAGCACCCGTCGTACCCGCCGGCATATGGCGCGGACTTCGTCGGCGGCTTCCTGTCCGCGCTGGCCGCGCACCCGGACGTGTGGGCGGGCACGGTCATGTTCCTGAACTTCGACGAGAACGACGGCTTCTTCGACCACGTCGCCCCGCCGGTCCCCCCGGCCGGCACGCCCGACGAGTTCGTCGGCGGCAAGCCGATCGGCCTCGGCCCGCGCGTGCCGATGACCGTCATCTCGCCGTGGAGCACCGGCGGCCGGGTCTGCTCGGAGGTGTTCGACCACACGTCGCCGATCCGCTTCGTCGAGCAGTGGACCGGCGTGCGCGAGCCGAACATCTCCGCCTGGCGCCGCGCGGTCTGCGGCGACCTCACCTCGGCGCTGCGCTTCTCCTCGCCCGTCACCACGTTCCCCGCCCTGCCCGACACCAGGGCCCTGGTCGCCGCGTGCGACGGCCAGGACGGCCTGCCGAACGCGACCGCCCCGTCGAGCTCGACGATGCCGGCCCCGGAGTCCGGCGACCGCCCGGCGAACGCGATCGGCTACCGCTTCACCACGACGTCGTGGACCGACACCACCACGAACCGCTTCTGGTTCAAGGTCGTCAATAACGGCACCCTGGGCGCCGGCTTCACCGCGTACACGGTGAACTACCGCACCTACCAGGCCTGGAACTACACCTGCCCCACCGCCGGCAGCGCGTCGGACTACTTCAGCGCCCTGACGTACGGCGGCGGCCCCTACGACATCGACCTGCACGGCCCGGACGGCTACCTGCGCGGCTTCACCGGCGACGTGCGCACCTGGACCAACACGTCGAAGGCCCACCCCGAGGCGTCGGTGGCCGACAACGGCCGGCTGGGCCTGACCCTGACCCTGACGAACCAGGGCACGGCGCCGGCAACCTTCACGATCGGCCGCAACGTCGCCACCGGCGCGTCGGGCGGCTCGACGTCGACGGCCACGGTCGCGCCCGGCGGCACGTGGACCGGCACCCTGACCGCGACGCCGGCCGGCCACTACGACTACACGGTGACCGCCAACGTCGGCGACGGCTTCGGCCGCCGCTTCGCCGGTCGCCTGTACGCCTGAGACCACTCCTCGGCCGCACACCTGTCGCCGCTCGGGCGGGGTGTGCGGCCGTGCGGTCGCAGCAGGCGTGTCAGCCCGGCTGGGGGCCGCGTCGCCGTCGGGTCCACAGCCAGCCGCGGGCCAGGAGCAGCACCACGACGACCGCGCCGAGCACCAACCACCCGACCGATCCGGATTGCCGATCGCCTGAGGTCGGCACGGCCGCCGGAGCGGGGGAGGTGGCAGCCGGGTCCGGGCTGGCCGGTTCGGCGGAACGCGGGCTCGCGGACGGTGCGGCGCTGGTGGGCGCGGGCGCCGCGGAGCGCGACGGTGCGAGCGAACGCGACGGCGAGGGGGAGCCGTGCGGTGTCCGCACGCCCGCGGAGACGGCGGCGCTGAACGTCGTGACCGCCAGGCCCGTGCCGCCGACCCAGGGCTCGAAGCCGGCCTGGATGCTGGTCAGGTACCACGCGGTGGTGACCTTGCTCCGTGTCCTGACGTCGTCGACGAAGTCCATGACGTCGAAGCTCCACTTGGTCATCGGCGACCTGGCGACGTACGACACGACGTCGCTCGAGCCGTTGAAGCCGGACCAAACGTCCCAGACGCGGCCACCGATGGTCGCGGACGCGACCCGGGAACCGACGGGGTGGATCGGGCCGCGCTTGGCGAACCAGATCATGAGCTCCTGCCGGTTGGTGCCGTGCGTGTTCGGGGCCGGGTCGAGCCAGACGTCGTAGGACACGTTGTAGACGCCACTGTCCGGGTACGCGAAGCCGGCGCTGCTGGTCGCGCTGCGGATTCCGGAGAGCCGCATCGGCAGGTTGGTGCCGGGCGAGCAGGCGTCGTAGTGGCAGCCGAGGTACATCGCCGTGTAGGCGGCCGGCGCGCCGTTGGTCGCCTTGTGGTGCTCCGCCGTGATCGCGAACCCGGTGCTCGTCACGTTGATGCACTGGGGGGTGTCGGCGCCCCAACGGTTGTTCATGACGACGTAGCGGTTCTGGATGGTGGTCGAGCCGTACTTGTCGCAGATCTGGGTGTTCGCCTGCGCGGTGCCGCCACCGACGGCGGCGAGCGAGGCAGCGAGCATCAGGCCGGCGGCCGTCAGCAGGCGGAGTGGGCGTTTCATGGGGCTCCTCGGTACCGGGACGCGCCGTGGGAGCGCTCCCGACCGGGAGGTTATGCCACGTTAGGGCCGGTGATGCGGGAAAGATGCGATTTCGTTGTATTGCGGGCGCGGTCAGGACTGCGCGGTCGCGATCGGTCGTTGTTCCGCCGCCGCGTCTCCTTGCGCCAGTGCGCCGCGTGCTATGGGCCGGGCCAGTGGCGGCTGCCGAGCGCGATGAGCCTCAGCTGGCGCTCCGCCAGGTCCAGCACGTCGGACTCGGCCGCGCGGTCGCCGGCCGGGACCTCGAGGAGTGCGGCGGCCGTCAGGACCATGTGGTTGACGATGAGCTCGGCCAGCATCCGCAGGTCCTGCGGCTGCCAGCGGTCCAGCCGGGCCTCGTGGGGCAGCCGCTGCGTGAGCAGGTCGGTCGCCAGGTCGGCGGCCGAGAGGTCGAGCTGCTCGCGGATCGCTTGCCGGACCGCGGCGACCCCGCCGTGGCGCTCGCGCGCGATGAACCGGAAATGCTCGCGCCGCTCGTGCAGCTGCGACAGCAGCACCTCCAGGGAGCGCCCGATGACGGCGTCGCTGTCGGCGATGCCGTCGCGGACGGTGCGTACCGCCACGCGCAGCCCGCCCAGGCACTGCTCGACCAGCGCTACGCCCAGGCTCGCGACGTCGGGAAAATGCCGGTAGAACGCCGTCGGGACGATGCCCACCTCGCGCGTGATCTCGCGCAGGCCGAGGCTGTCCAGGCTGCGCTCCTCGAGCAGGCGCAGCGCGGTGTCGAGCAGCGCCTGGCGCGTCTGCGCCTTCTGCTCCTGGCGGGTATGGGCCACGTCACTCAGTAAACACCTGTGCACCGAACTGGTGTGTCCCTAGTCTGCAAGTGAGTGCACAACTGTCCACTGAAAAGAGGCTGTCAATGGCCATGCTGGTCGGTGCGGTGCTCGTCGCCCTGCTCGTTGTCGGGCCGGCGGCGCTGACCGGGCAACCGGTGCTCATGGTCCTCGGCGTCGTTTCGGCCGCAGCGGTACTGATCATCGCCCGCCGCTGGCCCCCGCGCCGTCTCCGCGACCGATGAGAGGGTTGTCCACAATGGACCCGAAGGTGACCGCACACGGCGAAACCCGGCAAGCACACGGCGCGCGGCACGATAGCGCAGGACGGTCGCGGACCGATCCGATCGCCGGCGACGCCGACCCGGCGAACCCCGGGCGCGAGCCGGCAGACACCGGTCCCGAGCGGACAACCGCCGGGCGGCGGCGGCCGGACGATCGGATCGTTGCGTCGCTCGCACTCGGCGTAGCGGGGTTGTTCCTCTTCAACGTCGTGTTCGGGCCGCTCGCGATCGTGCTCGGATTGTGGTCGCTGCGTCGGCCCGCCGTCACCGGGCGTGGCCGCGCATTCGCCGGGCTCGGTGTCGTGCTTGGCCTCGCCGATCTCGTGATCCTCGCGGTGCTCGTCATCGGCGGCGCGCACGGCGGAAACCTGCTGCACGTCACCGCGGCGTGAGCTCGTCAGGCCGGTCGGCGGGACGGGTGCCAGCACGACGGCCCGCGCGGGACCCCGAGGGGGTGGGCCCCGTGCGGGCCGTCGTTCGTGGTGCAGGAGCTGGGTCAGTGGCAGTGGATCACCGGGTCAGCACGCTGCGTCGGCGCCGGGGACGTTGACCGCGGTCCAGGCCCGCTGCACCGCCTTGTACTCGGGGCTGCACTTGCCGTACAGGTCGGCGGCGGCCGACAGGGTGTAGGCGCGGGCGGTGTTGCCGGGGCTGGCGTTGTTGACGTACGAGGTGCTGGAGGTGAAGTAGACGTCGAGCGCCCGGTACCAGATCTGCTGCGCCTTGTCGCGGCCGATGCCCGTCACGCCGGAGGCGTTGCCGCAGACGGGGGAGGTGCCGTACTTCGTCTTGCCGGTGCCCTCGGCGAGGTCGAAGAAGAAGTGGTTGGCCACGCCCGAGGAGTAGTGGACGTCGACGTCCTTCGTGGTCGCGGACCAGCAGCCGTGGGAGACGCCGTCCAGCGACGGGTTGTACATGTATCGCAACGGGGTGCCGTTGCCGTTGAGGTCCAGGCGCTCGGCGATCTCGTAGTCGCCGGGGTCGTTCGGGTTCGCGGCCCAGAACTCGACCATGGTGCCGAAGATGTCGCTCGTCGCCTCGTTGAGGCCGCCGGACTCGCCGGAATATGTCAGGTCATCCGGGACGCTGAACTGCGTGACGCCGTGCGTCATCTCGTGTGCGGCGACGTCGATCTCGACGAGCGGGTGCGCGTTGCCCCGGCCGTCGCCGTAGTTCATCTGCTTGCCGTCCCAGAAGGCGTTCTCGAGCTGGTCGCCGACGTGGACCCGCGACACGACGCCGCGGCCGTTGTTCGCCACGCCCTTGCGGCCGAAGAACTTCAGGTAGTAGTCGTACGTCAGCTGAGCGCCGTACGCGGCGTCGACGGCGGCGGTCTGCGGGTCGTCGGCCTTGCCGTTACCCCACGTGTTGTCGGCGTCGGTGAGCTGCGTGCAGCCGCCGTTGTCGGCGTGCTTCATGTCGCAGACCGAGGCGCGCCCGCGGGTGGTGTCGATGAGGCGGTACTGGTTGCCGAACTTCTGCGTCTCGAGCGTGACCTTGCCGCTGTACAGGCCGTTGCCGGTGCCGGCGATCGTCTCGATCTCGTCCCACTGGCCGATCACGGCTCCGGAGCGCGCGTCCGTGAGCACGTGCAGTCGCGAAGGCGTGCGGCCGTCCTTGGCGACGCCGACGACTACGTCCTCCCAGGCGAGCCGGCCGGTGCCGGTCGAGGCGTCGACGAGCAGCTTCTGGCCCTGCACCATCGTGATCCGGCCTCCGAACTGCGCCTTCGCCTTGGCCGAGGCTTCCTGCGCCGACACCTTCGGCACGATGTCGAGCTTGAGCGGCTCGGCAAGGCCGTTCGAGCTGCCCTTGTACTCCCCGGTGGCGCTCACGTGGACGATCACGTCCCCGCCGTACACCGGTAACCCGTGGTATGTGCGCGTGTACCGGACGTGGCGCGACCCGTCGGGGTCCGGCCGGTACGCGAAATAGGCAAACTTGTCATCGGGCGCTGCCTTGACGTCACCGAGGTGCGCATCGAGCGCGGTGCGCACCGGCGCGGCGGCCGGCGGCTCCTCCTCGGGGGTCGCCGAAGCGGCCACCTCGACGGTGTCCGGCTCGGCGCTCTGGCTTGCGTCCGCCGCCGCACGATCGGCGGCCTTCGGGGCGTTGTCGCAACCGGCCAGGGCAATCGCCGTGACCGAGATGGCGACGAGTGCACGTCGAACGTTTGACATGGACCATAGGTACGCGGCGCGCACGCGGCAGGTTCGGACCGTGACGGAGCCTGGCACGAAGCCGGTAGTCGAGTGGAGCATCCCCTCCGCAACCGCCACGATGCGTGAAGTCACGCCGCGATCCGGAAATTCGCCGCGAGTGGAGTCCCGCACCTGAAAGTGGGGCGCACAGGGCAACGCGGGCAAGCGCAACCCCGGAAATGGCGAAGGCCGGTCACCCGCCAACGCGGGTGACCGGCCTGTAGCCAGGGGCTGACTGTCTTGGGCTCGAAGCTGTCCCGGCCACACAGACGGCGGGCATGTGGTGCCGTTCACCGAGCCGCGAACCGAGGTCCGGGCTCAGGCCGGCCTGGCGTCAACGAGTTGCAGGCCCCTGAAGTCGGGGCGGGCACCCAAGGTCACGCCTGGCAACCGGGAGTTCGAGCCGAGGCGCGGACCAAAGGCCGCGCCCGGCGGGGTCAGGGCAGTTGTCAGCTGGAGGCGGTGCCGAGGCCGGCCTCGCCGCCGTGGTACTCGGTGCCCTCGGCGAAGGCGGCGTCGAAGCGCTGCTGCAGGGCGTCGAGCTCACCGAACTCGGCCTGGTGCGCGTGCTCGCTGCCCTCGGCGGCGAAGACGTGGTCGTCCTCGGTCGCGTCGTGCGAGTAGTTGGTGTAGTCGTCCGACTCGTAGTGCACGGCCGGGGCCTGGTCGTACTCGACGTGGTGGCCCTGCGAGAAGTCGGTGGACTCGGCGGCGTGGTGGTCGTTCTCGTACACGCCGTACTGGTTGTTGTAGTCGGCCTCCGAGCCCTGCGCCTGGTGCAGCTGGTCGAGAGCGTCGTGCTCCTGGCCCGCCTCGTAGTGGCCGTAGTCCACGTCGTTGCCGCCGTCGTACGAGCCGGTGTCGATGTCGCTCATGGTCGTCCCCCTGGACTTGGAAGTGGTGTTGTTGCCCCGTTGACATCAACGTTACGGGCGGCGACGCTGCGTCGAATCCCCGAAACGTGCCACCGCGGGCAGGGTGCGGCGGACCGCAATGCGGACCTGTTCCTCCAGGTCGGGCCGCGACTGGAGCATCGGGAAGGCGTCGGTCAGGTCGATCATGACATCGAGGATGATCTCGTCTTCGAGGGCCGCCGGGTCGTCGGGGCCGACCTTCGAGCGGGCGCCGGCCACGCGCGGCGGGTTGACCAGCGTGGCGGCCAGGCGGGCGACGTCGGCCGGCGGGATGTGCGGGTCCCACGGCCGGGCCTCGGCGAAGCGCGCCTCGTCGAACTCCGGGATCTTGCGCTTGACGATCGGGCGGTCGAGCAGGGGGAGGCGGGCGTCGGGGCGCAGTACGACACCCTCGGCAAGGTTCTCGGGGAGCGATGGGAGACCGTGCGCGGCGGGCACCCGCGAGGCGAACCGGACGGGCACGGCGTCGACGACCGGGCGCGGGCCGCGGGCCAGCAGCGGAACGACGTCGACGCCTCCGCCGGCGGCGATCTCGGCCACGTCGGCGTAGGCGCCGACGACGCCGGTCCCGCTCGGCGAAGGCGAGAAGAGCACGTCGAACAGGGCGAAGCGGATGTCCGGGGAGTACCAGATGCCGGTCTGTACCGGGCTTGCGCCCGGGACGGGGGAGATCGACGGGTGCGGATAGTGGCCGCCGTACAGCTCTCCGTAGAGGCGGACGGCGGCGGCGTCGCCGTGTGCGAGGGCGGTACGGGCCGTGCGCAGGAGGGCGCCGCGCAGTAGCTGCCAGCCGAAGAACGTCTCGCCGTCGCGCAGCCACGCCTTGCGCTTGCCCACGCGCAGGGTGTGGCCGTCGTACGCGACGACGAGCTGCGCGCCGTGGATCTTCTCGGTGGCGATCCACGGGCCGGCGGACGAGGCGTTGGACAGCGTGGCGGGGATCTTCGGGTACGGCACGTGCTCCACCGGCCCATTTTCGGGCTCGGGTCGTGTCAACGCGCGGGGGTCTACGGGGACTCTGTGTGGTGTGCCGACGTTCGAGGAGTACATCGCGGCGCGCGGGCAGGCCCTCGTGCGCTTCGCCGCGCTGCTCACCGGCGACGACCACCGCGCCGAGGACCTGGTGCAGGAGGCGCTGGCCAAGGCGTACCTGCGCTGGTCGAGGATCCGCCGCACGGACGACCCCGACGTCTACCTGCGTCGGCTCGTGCTCAACGCGTCGCGGTCGTGGTGGCGGCGGCGGGCCAACCGGGAGCTGCCGGCGCCGATGGACGTCGACGTCGCAGGGCCGCGGGAGCTGGACGCGGAGGCGGCCGAGCGCGACGCGCTGTGGCGGCTGATCCGCGCGCTGCCCGACCAGCAACGCGCCGTGGTCGTCCTGCGCTACTACGAGGACCTCGACGACGCGACCATCGCGCGCATCCTGGACTGCTCCGCCGTCACGGTCCGTACGCACGCCATGCGCGCGTTGCACCGCCTGCGCGGTGACTACACGGAAAAGGTGAACACATGACGCTCCGCGCGCGAGTCGCGGCGAGCCGCAGGCGTTGCCAACACCGCCAGACGGCCGATCGGCCCAGCGCCCGCCGAACGGAAGAGGTGAACACGTGACCGACCTCGAGAGCCGGGTGAGCGCCACCCTGACCGAGCGCGCCGACCGCACGCTCGCGGTCGATGGGCTGCACGACAAGGCCGTCCGCACTGCGCGGGGGATTCGCCGCCGGAGACTGTTCGGTACCGCTGCCGCAGCGATCGTCGCCGCCGGAGCGCTGCTGCTCGGGCTCACCGCCGGCGGGGCCGCGACGACGTCGTTGCCGCTCGAGACGGCGGCGCCGCCCGGTGGCGTCGGCAGCGACCCGGCGCTGCTGCACTTCGACATCGACATGTCCCGCATACCGCCACGCCTGCGCGAGCGGGTCGTGGCGATGGAGTGGGTGTCGGGCAAGGGGTACGAGAAGGTCACCGGCGTCGGGCGCGACGACCAGCTGGTGTTCATGATCGCGCTGACCACCGAGACCGACCGCGCCAGGGAGTGGGTGGCGGGCCTCGACGGCGGCGACACCCGGGCCATGGAGTGGGGCTCCAGCGACACCGGCTCGGCCGGGGTCGTGGCGACGCGGTGGGACGACCGCGACCTGTTCTGGGACGTGATCCGGGCGGTGCGGGTGGATCGGGTGCAACGCTGCGTGATGCCGCTGCGGCTCGCCGAGCTGCCCGAGGGCGCGTCGTGGTCGGAGTGTCAGACGCGGCTGCGCTACGGCGGGCCGGCCGGATCGCCCGTCTGGATCTACTCGGGGCTGACGATCACGCGGGCCGACGGGAAGATCGTCTTCATCTGGGCCGATGGCCGGTCGATGGCCAGCCCCTCGTTCCACGCGGACCGGGCGGTGGGCGGTTACCCGGCGCAGTGGCTCAGCGGCAACGAGCAGTTCAAGAACGGCCTGTGGATGCCGGCGTTCGGGCCTTACCAGCTGTACGTCACCGACTTCGAAGCGGCGCCGGTGGACTGGTTCACCGCGGAGGTCGCGCAGTGGTACGCCGCGCGCCTGACCCCGAGCACGAACCTGAGGGATCCGTCCTCGTGGCCAAGACGCGCGGTGGGCTGACGATGCAGCAACGGTTGCGAACGACGACGTGAGCCGGGCAAGCGCACCGAAACAGGAGAACTACGCGAAGTCGGGCACCGCGTCTCGAGCGTCGGGGACGCGGTCCTTCGGCTCCTCCCACTGCTCCTGGCGCCCGAGCGCCGTCAGGTCGAGCAGCGCGTAGGCGCCGCCGAAGTCGGTGCCGCGGGCGTACGTCGAGTAGGTGTGGTAGATCTCGTCACCCTCGGTGAGGAAGCAGCTGAAGCCGGGCAGCTCCGGCGAGGGGACCACGGGCAGTGAGCGGTAGTTGTACACCGGCTGCTTCACCGACTCGTCGAAGGAGACGTCGAAGTCGAAGTTGAAGTCGTCGCCGAACGAGGAGTACCACGGCACGTCCCAGCCGCGGCGCTCCTTGTAGCCGGCGATCTTGTCGTAGGGCGCGCGCGACACCAGCGCGAACGTGGTGCGACGGGCGGCGAGGTGACGCAGCAGCGCCGGGGCGATCTCGTCGATCGACGCCGAGCAGCTCGGGCAGGCGTCGTCCCAGCTCGGGTCGAACATCACGTGCTGCACGATCAGCTGCGGCCGGCCTTCGAACAGGTCGGCCAGGCTCGCCTCGCCGGACGGGCCCTGGAACCGGTACGGCTTGTCGATCTTCACCATCGGTAGCCGGCGCCGGTCCGCGTTGATGCGGTCCAGCCGCCGCCGTGCCTCCTTTTCCTCCTCCAGCAGCGTGCGCCGCGCGGTGAGCCACTCGTTGCGGCTGACGATCTCCGGCAGTGCCATGGCCTTCCGGCCTCCTCGTGGTCGTGGTGGAAGTGCTCCTTCTCTATTACGACCGACGGGTACCCGGATTCCGGACGCTTTGCGCCGAACTTTTTCAGGCGGCGCCCTGCAGCCGGCGGACCAGGTCGACGTAGCGGCGCTGGGCGTCCTCGGGCGCGGTGCCGGCCAGGCCCTTCCACGCGTCATGCTTGGCCCGGCCGACCAGGTCGAACACGCCGGGCCGGCCCCCGCTCACATCGCCCTGCGTGCCCTGCTTGTACAGGGCGTAGAGCTGCAGCAGCACGTCGTTGCCGGGGCGCTGCGCCAGCTGTTTGACATCGACCTGGGCCTGCTCGAACTCATCGGTGACCGACATGCGACCCAGCCTATCGGTCACCGTTCGTCGAGGCGGCGCAACGCAACGCCACGCGGCTTTTCTACCGCGATTCGTTCCCCGGTGAAGTGCTCAACGTGGTCAGGGCGCGACGCAGCGCAGTTGCCCGGGCCGCCGGGGTGTGGGCCTTGAGCAGGGGCAGGAACAGGGCGTACTGGCCGCCGCGGCCGAGCGCCGCGAACGCCGACGCCGCCGCCGGGTCGCCGGCCAGGGCCGCGGCCAGCTCGGGTGGGGTCGAGGCGGTGCGCTGCGGTGCGTACGCCGCCGCCCAGCGGCCGTCGGCCCGGGCGGCCGCGATCTGTGCCGAGCCCGCCGGGCGCATCCGGCCCGCGGCGGTCAGAGCCTCGGCGCGTTCGACGTTGACCAGGGACCAGGGGCTGCCGGGGCGGCGAGGCGAGTACCGCTGCAGGAACGAAACGTCGTCAAGAGCACGTCGCTGGCTGTCGATCCAGCCGTGACAGATGGCGACGTCCCCGGCCTGCGCCGCGGTCAGGCCCGGACGGCCACGCTTGGTCACGACCAGCCACGCTTCGGTGACCGAGCCGCCGTGCGCCGCGAGCCACGCGTCCCACTCATCGACGTCCGCGAAGACCAGCCGGCCGTCCTGCGAGGAGGTGATGGTCATGCCGAGGCCGCCGTCTCGACGTAGTGGGGGTTGTACATGATGCCGAGCAGGTTGCCGAAGGGGTCGACGACCGTCGCGGTCACGAAGCCGTGCCCGCGGTCCTGGGCCGGCTCGTGCTGCGTTGCGCCCAGGGAGAGCAACCGAGCGAGCGTGCCGTGCACGTCGTCGACGTGCCAGTAGAGGACCGCGCCGACCGGGCCGGTCGCAACGTCCGACGGGCGGAACCGGGCGTCGATCAGGCCCAGCTCGGCCTGGTGGTCGCCCAGGCGCCACTCGGCGTAGCCGTCGCGCAGGAAGTAGGGCTCCACGCCGGTCACCTGCGTGTACCAGTCGCGGGCGGCGGTCCAGTCGGCGGCGAAGTAGTTGACGGTGGCCATGCCTCGAAGCGTCATGCCAACCACGCTAGGAGGCGTTGCGGAACATCACGTTCCTAAACTCGAGGAATGTTGGAAACCTCGGTCAGGGTGCTGCGCTTGCTCTCCGTGCTGCAGCAGCGACGCGAATGGGCGGGCGACGAGCTGGCCGAGCGGCTCGACGTCACGACACGGACCGTGCGCAACGACGTGGACCGGCTGCGACGGCTCGGGTACCGCATCGAAGCCACGACCGGGCCGGGCGGCGGGTATCGGCTCGGGCCCGGCAACGCCCTCCCGCCGCTGGTGCTCGACGACGACGAGGCCGTCGCGGTCGCGGTCGGGCTGCGCGCGGCGGCCGCCGGCAGTGTCGCGGGGATCGAGGACGCGTCGCTGCGGGCGCTGACCAAGCTCGAGCGCACCCTGCCGGGGCGGCTGCGGCCCCGCGTCGACGCGCTGAAGTCGGCGACGGTGTCCGCGGCCGGCGGCGGGCCCGCCGTCGACCTCGACACGCTGACCCGCATCGCGTCGGCGGCGCACGGGCACGAGCGGTTGCGGTTCGCGTACGCGGCGCACGGCGGCGAGGAGAGCGTCCGCGACGTCGAGCCGCACACCCTGGTGTACACGGGGCGCCGCTGGTACCTGCTGGCGTGGGACACCGACCGTCGCGACTGGCGCACGTTCCGCGCGGACCGGATCCGGCCGCTGCCGAGGCCGGACCGCAGCGAGGCGCCGATGCGCTTCGTGCCGCGGGAACCACCCGGCGGTGACGCAGCCGCGCACGTCCTGCAAGGCGTCACCGCGGCGCCGTTCCGCTACCGGGTGCGGGTGCGATTCGCGGCGCCGGCGGCGGTGATCGCCGAGCGCAGCACGCCGACGTCGGGGCGGATCACCGACCTCGGCGACGACGGGTGCGAGCTGGCGACCGGGACCGACTCGCTGTACGACCTGGTCACGTATCTGGGCAAGTTCGAGGTGCCGTTCACCGTGCTGGACCCGCCGGAGTTGCGGGACTTCCTGCGGGATCTTGCGCAGCGTTACATGAACGCTACCGAGGGGTCCGGTCCGTCGGCCGGAACGCCGGGCCGTGACCGGGGACGATGACGTCGGCGACGGCGAGCACCCGGGCGCGGCCGGCGTGCAGGGCGTCGAGGTCGGTGGCGAAGGGGTCGCCCTCCGAGTCGCTGGACCACCACAGGTGGGTGAAGGCGACCACGCCGCCGGGGGTGCCGACGAGGGTCGTGATGTCCTCGGGGGTGTGGCCCGGGGTACGGATGAGGCGGATGGACGGCGTGAGCTCCCAGCCCTCCGCGTCACGGTCGGTCCACAGGTCGCCCTCGTAGATCGCCCAGTGGTCGTGAAAACGCGCGCCGGGGAAGAGGGCGGCGTTCAGCGTGTGGTCCGGGTGGTGGTGGCTGAACACGACGTCGGTGACCGCCTCGGGCGCGACGCCCTGCTCGCGCAGCGGGCCGAGGATGAGCTCGCGGTCGCGGACCATGCCGGGGTCGGTGACGAGCACGACGTCGCCGTCGCGGACGAGCGCGACGGTGCTGGCGACGTTGTCGCCGACGTAGCCGGCGTGCAGCAGGTGGTAGGTCGCGGTGCGCTCGCGGGGCTGATCGCTCATCCTCCTGTTGTACGCCATGCTTCGTAGACTGCATCCCCATGCGGGGACGATTCGACAACCTTCGCCGTATCGAGCGGCTCGATCCGGCGCGCGACTACGAGGAGATCCATCGGCTCACGCTGTTCCACGACTTCCCGTGGGACATGCGGCTGGCCTTCAACCTGGCGTTCAACCGCTCGTTCGCGCTGCCGCGGGTGGCCCGGCTGCTCGTGGGGACCGGCGAGATCGTGCGCGAGCCGCGCAAGCGCGCCGACGACACCGGGATCATCATGTTCGAGATCCTGCGGGGCGGCCTGGAGACGCCCCGCGGCCGGGTGGCGCTGCGGCGGCTCAACGAGGCCCATCGCCGCTTCGAGCTCGACAACGGCGACAGCACCTACGTCCTCGCCGCGCTGGTGGTCATCCCCATGCGTTTCCTGCGACGGTACGGCTGGAGGGCCCCCAGCCCGCACGAGCGCGAGGCCGCCGCGGTGTACTACCGGGAGGTCGGCCGGCGGATGGGCGTGCGCGACATCCCGTCCGGCTACGCCGCGTTGGCCGAGTTCTTCGACGCCTACGAACGCGAGCACCTCGTGCACACCCCGGAGGCGGAGCGGATCGAGCGCGTGACCCGCGACCTGCTGCGCGGGCGCATCCCGGGCCCGTTGCGCGGCGCCGCGGACGCGCTCATCGGCGCGCTGTACGACGAGCCGCTGCGCACCGCGTACGCCGTGCCGCGCCCGCCGCTGTGGGCGCGCGCCGGCGTGCATCTGGCCCTGCGCGCCCGGGCCGTGGTCCTGCGGTGCTCCCGCCCCCGCCGCGAGCCGCTGTTCGCGGACGGCATCAAGGCCAAGTCCTACCCGCAGGGCTACGACCTGGAGTCAGTCGGGACGCGGTAGCGAACGCAGTCGGGCCATCTGCACGTGGCTCAGGTCGTACGCCCGCCGCAGGTGCCGCGTGATCACCTCGAGCTCGGCCTCGGTGTGCTCGTCGAGCAGCGCCTCCCAGTCCCGGCCCAGCTCGTCCCAGACCGCGGTGACCCGGGCCAGCCGCGCGGGAACGGGCGCGACCAGCACGCGCCGGCGATCCGAGGCGTCCGGGGTGCGGGTCACGTAGCCGCCGCGCTCGAGCCGGTCGACCAGCCGCGTCGCCGAGCCGGTGGTCAGCCCGGTCAGGACGGCGAGCTGCTTGACCGTCAGCGGCCCCGGCTCGGCGGTCAGCAGGCTCAGCGCCTGCACGTCCGTCGGATGCAGACCCAGATGGTCGGCGATGGCCTGGTTGAACAGGACGTACGCCGCGTTGTACCGGCGCGAGGCGAGCGCCAGCTCCTCGTACGACCGCGCACGAGCACCGTCGGCGTCTGTCACCCGGATCACACTCCAAATCGCTGCACGACGCAGCTAATCTACTGCGTGACGCAGCAATCGTACCCCTTGGAGGAACCATGATCACCATTGCCGTAGCCGGGGCCACCGGCGCCCAGGGCGGTGCCGCCGCCCGGGCACTCCTTGCTGCAGGCCATCCCGTGCGCGCCCTGACCCGCGACCCCGCCGGCCCGGCCGCCGCCGCGCTGCGCGACCTCGGTGCCGACGTGCGCCGCGCCGACTTCGACGACCAAGCGTCGCTCGACGCTGCCCTCGCCGGCGCGGGCGGGCTGTTCGCCGTCACCACGCCCTTCGGCACCGATCTGGCCGCGGAGGTACGCCAGGGTCGCGCCCTCATCGACGCAGCGTCCGCCGCCGGCGTCGGCCACGTCGTGCTCACCTCGGCCGCGCACGCCGACCGCGGCACCGGCGTGCCGCACTACGAGAGCAAGCACCTCGTCGAGCGGCACCTGCGCGCCTCCGGCGTGCCGTGGACCGTGATCGCACCGGCGGCGTTCATGGACAACTACGCCGGCGGCTGGACCCTGGAGGGCCTGCGCCAGGGCGTCTTCGCCTGGCCGATGCCGGCGGACCGCCCGCTCACGCTCATCCCCGCCGCCGACATCGGCGCCTTCGCCGCCCTGGCCCTGCGCGAGCCCGGCCGCTTCGCCGGCCGGCGCATCGACATCGCCTCCGACGAGCGGACCCCGGCCGAGATGGCGCACATCCTCGGCGAGGCCGTCGGCCGGCCGATCGGGCACCGCGAGGTCCCGCTCGAGTACGTGCGCGAGCGCTCGGCGGACCTGGCGGCGATGTTCGCGTACTTCAACACGTCCGGCCTCGACGTCGACGTCGCCGCCCTGCGCCGCGAGCACCCCGAGGTCGGCTGGCACACGTTCGCCGAGTGGGCCGCCGCGCAGGACTGGCCCGCGCTGGTTCAGCCGACCGGCCGATCCACCCGGTAGACGTGGTGCCGGCGGTCGTCGATCGGGTTGTCCGGCTCGATCTCGCCGCTGGCCACGCGCACCATCCCGGCCTTCTCCAGCGCCCGCCACGACGGCACGTTGTCCGCGTGCACGGGAACGATCACGCACTCCACGTCGGCGAACTGCGCCCAGATCTCCGCCAGCGCCGAGCTGATCATCGCCGGCCCGAGCCCCCGCCCGGTGTTGCCCAGGTCGCCGATGAGGTAATCGATCGACATGGCCCGCGGCGGTACCTCGGTCAGCGGCGTCAGGTCGTTGAGGTACTCGGGATAGTCGTGCAGGAACGAGCGCTGCAGCAGCCCGATCGGCGCCCCGTCGAGGGAGGCGATGAGGTCCTCGCTCGGCTCCTCGCGCCGCAGCGACGGCCCGAAGTCCCGCGCCACCGCCTCCGGCGACGTCTCGTGGTTCCACCACCGGGCCACGTGCGGCTCGGCCAGCCACTTCCCCAGCAGCGCGAAGTCGTCCTCGGTGACGTGCCGCCAGCTCATCATGCGCAGACGGTAACCCCGCCCTCGCCGGCGGTCCACGCGTTTACCTCGTCCGTGGACCCGGTCGGGGCGTCCGGGTCGAGGGCAGCCTCGACCGCGGCCGCCTCGAGGCCGCGGAGCAGGGCTTCGGCGTCGGCGGGGCCGAGGACGTGGGTGTCGAGGAAGATCGTCGCCTGCGTTCCGCCCGGCACCTCGTCGAGGTGGACGATCAGCGGCTCGAACGGCACGTCCTGCCGCGTGGTCCAGCGGAACTCGCCGGCGCCCGCGGCCGCCCGCACCTCGGCCGCGGTGGGTGCCTGCGACGGCTCGGCGCCCGCCGCGGTCGGGTCGTCGCGGCGGTCGTTGAAGTAGCAGGGCAGCTGCAACCCGGGGCGGTCGGCGGCGACCCGGTCCAGCAGGGCGTCCATGGTGGCCGGGTCGTAGTAGGCGTGCTTGTAGGTGCCCAGCGCCGAGCGGCGGGCCCGGTCGAACGCCTCGACGAACGTGATGCCGGCGACGTCGAGGCGGCACAGGCCGTACTGCGCGAGCATGCACACGACCCGGTCGAGGCCGGGGCGGAAGCGGTTGTTCACCATCGGGCGGATCACCGCCGGGCCCTGGCCCGTCACGCGGGTCAGGGCCACCGCGAACAGCGCGAGGGCGATCGTGGTGGAGGCGATCCCGGTGCGGGCCGCGAGCGAGCGCAGCGCCAGGCTGAGGGCGGGGGAGCGGAACTCGCCGCGCCAGTGCCGCGGCTCGGGGAGATCGGCCGGCTCGGCGTACCGTCGCAGCGGCATCTCGCGCAGGATCGACTCCCAGTGGCGCAGCGCCATCGCGTTCTGCCGCGCGCCGGGCGGCGTGGCCTGCCAGCGGGCCTGCTCCAGCGGCTGCATGCCGGGCACGGGCCCGTCCGGGCGCTTGTCGAGCTCCTCGAGCAGCACCAGGGCGCCCAACCCGTCGGTGACGAGGTGGCACATGACCACGATGAGGTGTGTGAGCTCGCCGCCGCGGCGGACGGCGGCCATCCGGATCGGCCAGTCCCGCTCGAAGTCGTAGGGCGCGTCCTGCAGGCGCAGCCGCAGCCGCTCGGCCAGCTCGGCGGGGTCGGCGTCGCCGGCGTCGAAGATCTCGAGGTCGATCTCGCCGGCCGCGGACACCACCTGGCGCGGGGTGCCGTCGGGGGCGAACCGCAGCCGGGTGCGGGCGGTGGGGAAGCGGCTCATGAGGTACCGCAGACGATCCACGACATCGTCCAGCGTCGTGCCCGGCGGGAGCGGGCCCCAGGCCCCGTTCGGCAGCCACGACTCCTGCCGCACCATCGCCCGCCAGATGTCCTGCTGCCCCCACGACAGCTCACCCTCGCCGGCCCCGTCCCCGGCGAACGCGACCGCAACCAGCTCTGCCTCCACCATGGCCCGCATGCTAGGCCCCAGCCGATCTTGACCACATCGGCGTGCCGACCGATTTTCTTCCAGTGCATCTATCCTCGGGACCCGTGACGGGGGACTGGATCGACGACAACCGCATCTCCTACGACACCGTCGCGGAGGCGTACGCCGAGCAGGTCCGCGACGCCCTCGCCGGGCAGCCGCACCTCCTGGCCGCGCTCGCCGTGTTCGCCGAGGCGGTCCGCGCGGGCGGCGGCGGGCCGGTCGCCGACATGGGCTGCGGGCCCGGCCACGTCACCGCGCACCTGCGCGGCCTCGGCGTCGACGCGTTCGGCGTCGACGTGTCCCCGGCGATGGTCGGCGTCGCGCGCCGCGACCACCCTGGCCTGCGCTTCGAGGCCGGCTCGATGACCGACCCGCAACTCGCCGGCGCACCGCTGGGCGGGCTGCTCTCCTGGTGGTCGCTGGTCAACGTCCCCGACGACGCGGTGCCGGGCATCCTCGCCGGCTTCGGGCGGCCGCTGCGGCCCGGCGCCCCGCTGCTGCTCGGCTTCCACGCCGGCGAGGGCGCGCGGCCCAAGACGGAGGGCTACGGCGGGCACCCGATGCAGATCCACGTGTACCGCCGCGTCCCCGAGCGGGTCGCGGGCTGGCTGCGCGGCGCCGGCTTCGCGGTCGAGGCGCAGTGGCTGCTCGACCCGGACGAGCAGCGGCCCAGCGCCGTGCTGTTCGCCCGGGCCGCTGCACCTCGCCCATGAGGTGTGCGCTCCGGTGCCGCCTAACCTGGGCGGTGTGACACCCACCTGGAACGGCATGACCCGGCGCGACGACTGGAGCGACTGGGCGTGCGAGGCCGGCGACCGGCTCGCCGACGCCGGCCGGGCGTGCGACTGGGTGGCGATGCTCAGGGTCCTCCAGCGGCACGACGAGTTCGTCAACTTCTGGCGCCCCGGCGGCACGGCCTGGTACGCGCCGCTGCATCACGCCGCGTACGGCGGCGCGCCGGTCGAGTTCGCCGAGCGGCTGATCCGGGGCGTGGCGCGGCCTGCGCACCGCGACCGGCGCCCGGCCCGTCGACATCGCGCTCGGCCGCGGCCACTGGCACCTGCTCGAGGTCCTGGAGCCGCCGCGCCGCGACGACGTGCCCGAGGCTGTGCTGGCCGCGATCCAGGAGCGCTTCCACGAGGTGATCCTGGGCCGCGCCGGCAGCCTCGTGCGGGAGCAGGCGCTGCGCCTGCCGGAGCTCGAGGTCCTGCTGGAGAGCGAGCAGGTCTGGTTCCCGGTGCCCGGGATGTACGGCGGCTTCAGCTTTCGCTTCGAGCCGGCGGGCGCCGACACGCGGCTCGTCTCCGACAGCTGGTCCCGGGTGGTCGGCGGCTCCGAGCAGCGCCACGTCGTCACCGCCACCCGGACCGAGCAGGTCGAGAGGTAGGCCGGCCCGCCCGGAACGGACGCCGGGCGGGCCGGCCGGCTCTCAGCTGCCCGACGCGTACAGCTGGCGGATCTCGTCGGCGGACAGCGCCCGGTCGTAGAGGTGCACCTGGTCGGCGGTGCCGTCCAGGTAGTCGACCGGGTTCCCGCCGAACCTGCCCCGGCCGATGACGGTGTGGCCGGTCGGGCCGGACTGCGGCAGGCAGGCGCTCGCAGTGCCGGCGAGCTCGCCGTCCACGTAGAGGCGCAGCTCGCCCTTGACGGTGTCGCGGACGCCGGCCAGGTGGTACCACTGGCCCGGGTTCGGCTTGACCGGCGCCAGCGCGCGCACGCCGGCGAAGCTCATCGCGAAGCGCTGGTCGGCGCCGGAGTACTGCAGGTAGAAGTCGCTGTTCGTGGGCCCGTCCTGGCTGACCACGGTCTGGAAGCCGCCGTCGGCGCGGTCCAGCTTCACCCACGCCGCCGCCGTGTAGTCCGACGCCGTGTCCAGCACCGGCGCGCCCGCGTCCAGGTAGCCGGTGGCGCCGTCGAACTGCACGCCGTCGCCGTTCTTGCCGGCCACGAACGCGGCGCCGCCGACCACGGTGGAGTCGTGGTCGCCGGCGGCGTCCTGCGCCGTGCCGTCCAGCGGGTAGAACGCGATGCCGGTGAGGCCCGGCGTGCCCGGCGAGGGCTGCGGCACGTTCGTCGCCGAGCCGTCGGCCTGCGCGATGATCTTCTTGTTGATCGCCTTGACCTGGTTGAGGTCCATCTTCGCGACCTGGCGGTCGTAGGTGTAGAAGCCGTTGAGCTCGGCCTCGACGTCGGTGATCTGGGTGTAGATCGAGGCGCTGATCCCGCACGCCTTCGCCGAGGTGATGACCGCCTCCTGGTTCTGCACGTACTTGCTGGTCAGCGTCGCCTCGTCGGGCTCCATCTCGTACGCCTGGCCGTCGCCGAACCACATGTGGTTGGACGTCTTGAGGCCGAAGCCGCCGTGCTCGCCGTCGATGGCGACCCGGTCGCCGGACGGCGACGGGGAGGCCGGCCCGAGGTACTGGTGGAAGTCGACCACGTCGCCGCGCCCGGCGTCGCCGTGGGAGTTGCAGCAGTTCACGCCGCTGTGCGCATCGACGAGCCGGGTCGGGTCCTGCGCCTTGACGTCGTCGGCGATGCGGCCGGTCGCGGCCCGGTCCCACTCGCCCCAGCCCTCGTTGAACGGCACCCACGCCACGATCGAGGTGAAGGAGCTGTGCTCGCGGACCATCTCGTGCAGCTCGGACTCGAACTGCCCGCGCCACTGCTCGGGGATCGGGCCGGTGTTCGCGGCCGGCATGTCCTGCCAGACCATGAGGCCGAGCTTGTCCGCCCAGTAGTACCAGCGGTCCGGCTCCACCTTGATGTGCTTGCGCACCGCGTTGAAGCCCATCGCCTTGTCCTGCTCGAGGTCGAACTTCAGGGCGTTGTCGGTCGGTGCGGTGTAGAGCCCGTCGGGCCAGAAGCCCTGGTCGAGGTTGGCCAGGTTGAACAGGATCCTGCCGTTGAGGGCGATGCGCAGCTTCCCGTCGGCGCCGCGCGCCGTGCCGATCTGGCGCATGCCGAAGTACGAGCCGACCGAGTCGACGGCCTTGTCGCCGCCGTCGAGCAGGGTGACCTGCAGGTCGTAGAGGAACGGCGAGTCCGGCGACCACAGCTTCGCGTTGGGCACCGGCACGCGCAGCTCGGTCCCGGCCGCGCCGGTCGCCGTGCCGACGACCTTGCTGCCGGCCTTGGCGACCGCCTTGACCCGCAGCCCGGCGCCGCCCGCGGCCGTCGCGCTCACCGACACCGCACCGCCGGCCACATCGGGGGTCGTCGTCAGACCCGAGATCGAGGCCGCGGGCACGGGCTCCATCCACACGGTACGCCAGATGCCGCTGCTGCCCTGGTAGAAGATCCCGTGGTCGGAGGTGCGCCGCTGCTTGCCGATCGGCTGGCCCGTCGCGTCGGTGAGGTCCTCGGCCCACACGATGAGCTCCTGCGGCCCGGTGCCGGCCAGCGCATCGGTGACGTCGGCGTCGAAGCCGTCGTACCCGCCGCGGTGCGTGGCGACGAGGGTGCCGTTGACGTACACCTTGGCGTCGTAGTCCACGGCGCCGAAGTGCAGCTGCAGCCGCTGGCCCGACCCCACGCCCCAGGTCTTCGGGACCGTGAACGTCCGGCGGTACCACATCCGGTCCTCGTGCCGCTGGATGCCCGACAGCGCCGACTCGATCGGGTAGGGCACCAGCACGCGCTCGTTCAGGCTCTGCCCGGCGGGGACGGCTTGCCCGGCGTCGGCGCGGGCGAACTCCCACACGCCGTTGAGGTTCTGCCACTTGTCCCGGGTCAGCTGCGGCCGCGGGTACTCCGGCAGCGCGTTGTCGGGCCCCACCTTCGACGTCCACTTGGTCGCCAGCGGCGGGATGCCCACGTGCCAGGCCGGCGCGTCGGCGGGCGGCGTCACCGCGGCCGCGCTCCCGGCCGGGCCGGCGAGCCCGACGAGCAGCGCCGCCGCGGCGGCAACGAGGGAGTGGCCAAGTCGTCTGTCCAGTCTTCGCATCGATGCATTCCCCTTCGGCGATGGCGGACCGTTGAAGTGCACTCATCTGAACAAATATGCTCAGCAAGCGTCAAGAGATGACTGTGAATCCCGCGCTGACCAACAGATTCGAACACCGGTCGAAAACCGTTATCCGGGTGCTCCGCCGCCGTCTCCTCGTCATGCGACTCTCTCGGGCGGCGCTCACCGGTGCGGGTGCGGCGCTCCTGCTGGTGGCGGCCGCGGTCATCACGTTCGCGCTGACCCGTTCGTCCGGATCCACCGCGCCGGCCTCGCAGCCCTCGGCGTGCTGCGACGCGTCGAGCGCCGGCAGTGGTGGGGCCGTTGCGGACAGTGGCGTCGGCAGGCTGAGCGCGGCCTCCCCGAGCGCATCCGCCTCACGTGCACCCAGCGTGCCGGCCGGGGCACGCACCGTCACCCTCGTCAACGCGCTCGGGCAGCGGATCTGGGCGGCCGCGACGCCGGACAAGGCGCACCCGCTCGCCGCCACCGGGTGGGTCATGGACCCGGGACAGAGCGTGACCGTGGTGGTGCCCAGCGGCTGGGGCGGGCGGTTCTGGGGCCGCACCGGATGCGAGTTCAACGCGGCCGGCACCGGGCACTGCCAGACCGGCGACTGCGGCGGCCGCTTCCAATGCACCGGCAGCGGCGCCACGCCCGCGACCCTCGCGGAGTTCACGCTCGCGGCGTGGGGCGGCATGGACTTCTACGACGTGAGCATGGTCGACGGGTCGAACCTGCCGATGTGGATCAACGTCGGGCACTCGACCGGCAAGGATCCGGTGTCAGCGAGTGGTTGCGTCGCTGCGGGCTGTACCAAGGCGGTCGACTGCCCGGAGGCGATGCGAACCGGCAACGGAGCGTGCAAGAACCCGTGCGCGGCGTTCGGCGGCGACACGTACTGCTGCCGCGGCGCCTGGGCCGGCCGCGAGCACTGCATCCCGGCGAAGTGGCCGGTCGACTACACGCAGGTGTTCAAGCGGGCCGAGCCGTACGCGTACTCGTATGCCTTCGACGACTCGGCCACGATGGCGTGCAAGGGAAACTGCAACTACCGGATCACGTTCGGCGTCAGCCCCTGAGCAGAACGCTCCGAGCTACCGCGACGTCCGCGGTGGTCCGGACCGTGACTCCCGGGCCACGCCAGGTCCGCGCGTAAAAAGGGCCGCCCGAGAACGGGCGGCCCGCAACGCGAGGAGTTCTCAGTCGGTCGGCGGGTCGGCGAGGGGCCAGCCGCCGGCGGCGAGTCGGGCGGAGACGCGCACGACGTCCTCCGGGGTCGCCTGCTGCAGTACCGCATCGTTGATCATGGCTTCGATGTCTTCGGTGGTGATGGGGTCCGCGGTGCGCTGGGACTGCTCCGCCAGGTCCCCGGCGATCTTGTGCACCTCCTCCTCGGTGAGCTTGCGGCGCAGCAGGCCGAGGAGGGCGACGTAGTCCTGGCGCGGCACCCCCGTGGGGTAGCCGGCGCGCAGCCAGTCGACGGTGCGGCTGAGGAAGTTGGAACGGGACTCGCCCACCGGGATCCCCCTACTTCTTGTCGACGATCGTCGGGTAGATGTGCTCGAAGCTCAGCGCCTTGCCGAAGCCGCTCGCCACGATGAACGTGATGCCCAGCGCCACGCCGAACAGCACGACGGCGAAGCAGAGCCAGCCGAGCACGGTGCCGATCGGCTGCGCCTTCGGGCCCGTCGTGCCGTCGGCGTGGACCTCGGCGTCGCCGCCGGCGCCCCAGGCCAGCGAGCGCACCCCGGCGGCGAAGAGCGTCGGCAGGCCCGCGCCCAGGACGAGGCCGACGAGCAGCACCCGCCACGCCGACTGCAGGGCGAATTGCAGGTTGTGGAGCATCAGCGGACCGCCTCGGCCAGCTCGGGAGTGGCGTCCCACTCGTCGTTGACGTTGTTGTGGTCGACCGGGGTCTTGCGGGAGCGCCGGTACATGTACGCGGCGAGGGCGAGCAGGATCAGGAAGACGACGACGGCGCCGGCGAGGCCGCCGACGAGGTGGCCGATCCACCACATGACGCCGCCGACGACGGCCGCGGCGGGCAGCGTGATGAGCCAGGCGAGGACCATGCGGCCGGCCACCGACCAGCGCACGATCGCGCCGGGCTTGCCCAGGCCGGTACCGAGGATGGAGCCCGTGGCCACGTGCGTCGTGGACAGGGCGAAGCCGAGGTGGCTGGAGACCAGGATGACCGCGGCCGAGGCGGACTCGGCGGCCATGCCCTGTGGCGGCGCGATCTCGACGAGGCCCTTGCCCAGCGTGCGGATGATCCGCCAGCCGCCGAGGTAGGTGCCCAGCGCGATCGCCAGGGCGCAGGCGGCCTTGACCCAGAACGGGATGTTCTTCGTGTCGGTCCAGTCGCCGGTCGCGATCAGCGCCAGGGTGATGACGCCCATCGTCTTCTGGGCGTCGTTGGTCCCGTGCGCGAGCGACACGAGCGACGCGGAGCCGATCTGGCCCCAGCGGAAGCCGTTGTCGGTGAACCGCTGCGCCACGCCGATCGTCACCTTGTAGATCAGCCAGGTGCCGGCGGCGGCGACCATGGCCGCGATGACGGGGGACATCACCGCGGGCAGCAGCACCTTGCCGACGAGGCCGTCG
Source organism: Dactylosporangium darangshiense (assembly GCF_039537565.1). NCBI lineage: Bacteria > Bacillati > Actinomycetota > Actinomycetes > Micromonosporales > Micromonosporaceae > Dactylosporangium > Dactylosporangium darangshiense. The sequence goes on along the minus strand of NZ_BAABAT010000041.1, from coordinate 32,108 downwards.
AGCTTCGTGCCGTTGCCGTTCCAGTTGACGCCGGCCCAGCCGAGGCCCGCGATCGTGGCGCCGACCAGGCCGCCGAAGAGCGCGTGCGACGAGCTCGACGGCAGGCCGAGCAGCCAGGTGAGCAGGTTCCAGACGATTCCGCCGACGAGGCCGGCCAGGACGATGAGCAGGAGGGCGAAGCCGCCGCCTTCGAGCAGTTCCGCCTTCGGTGTGCCGTTCGAGTTCTGGATCTTCACGACCGCGTTGGTCACCGTCAGCGCGACCTCGACCGAGAGGAACGCGCCGACGAGATTCAGGATGCCCGACAGCAACACGGCGACCTTGGGCCGCAGTGCGTTCGTCGCGATGGAGGTGGCCATCGCGTTGGCCGTGTCGTGGAAGCCGTTGGTGAAGTCGAACCCGAGGGCGGTCACGATCACCAGGACAAGCACGACCGTTGTTTCTGTCACGGGAGGATGGTCGCGCGTTGACGGTCATCACTCCAGTGCTGGGCCCCTCACTGGGAAGAATTTCTCATTGGGAAACCTTCTGTAGGCCTGCGTGTTGTCTGGTTCACAGACGGTGCCCAGCTCGGGGTAGAAATGGGGGATGTCGTACACCCCGCGGGAAGCCGTCGCCAGGACCGGGTTCAGCCTCGACACGCTGCGTTACTACGAGCGGATCGGCCTGCTCGACAGCGTCGATCGTAACGCCGGCGGGCAGCGGGTCTTCACCGACGACGACCTCGCGTGGCTGGGCATCCTGCGCTGCCTGCGCGACACCGGGATGCCGATCCAGCGCATGCTGCGCTACGCCGAGCTGGCCCGCGGCGGCGACGACACGTTCGCCGAGCGCGCCGAGCTGCTCGAGGAGCACGACCGGGAGCTCGAGGCGAAGATCGCCGCCCTGCGGGACGAGCAGGGCCGGATCCGGGAGAAGATCCGCTGGTACCGCGACAACGCCCCCGAGGACGGCGTTGACCTGGAGCGCGCTCCAGCCCCTAGCGTCGGGTGAATGATTGACACGATCCCGCTGGGGCGCACCGGCGAGCGGGTCAGCTCGCTGGCGCTCGGCTGCATGCTCATGGGCACCGCGACGGGCGAGGCCGAGTCGTTCGAGATCCTCGAGCGCTACCACGCCGACGGCGGCCGGTTCCTCGACACCGCCGACTGCTACGCCTGGTGGGTCCGCGACGGCGACACCGGCGGGGAGAGCGAGGCGCTGCTGGGGCGCTGGATGGCCCGCACCGGCCGGCGCGACGATGTGTTCCTCGCCACCAAGGGCGGCGCCTGGGTCGCCGACCCGGCCGCCGTGCGCGCCGGCCGGGCAGCAGCGGCCGAGCAGTACGCGGGCGCCGGCGCCGCGACGCTGCGCCACGCCCTGGACGGCAGCCTCCGCCGGCTCGGCGTCGAGCACGTCGACCTGTACTACGTGCACGTCGACGACCTGCGCACGCCACTGGAGGAGACCCTCGAGGCGCTCGCCGGCCTGGTCGCGGCGGGCAAGACGCGCCACATCGGCTGGTCCAACGTGCCGACCTGGCGACTGGAGCGCATCCGGCAGCTGTGCGCCCGCCACGGCTGGCCGGCGCCGGTCGCGCTGCAGCAGGAGCACTCCTACCTGCGCCGGCACCCGCGCTCCGACAAGTACGCGATCGTCGACGGCGAGCAGCTGCGGTACCTGCGCGCGCACGACGACCTGACCCTGGTGGCGTACTCCCCGATGCTCAAGGGCGCCTACGACGACCCGGAGAAGCGCCGCGCCCACGACGTGTTCCGCGCCTACGCCGGCGCCGACTCCGACGCCCGGCTGGCCGCGGCCGGCAAGCTCGCCGCGGAGCTGGGCGTGACCGCGAGCCAGGTGGCCCTGGCCTGGCTGCGGCAGCAGGACGACCCGCGCCGCGTCACGCTCGTCGGACCGCGCACGCTCGGGCAGTACGACTCCGCCGCCGCGTCGCTGGGCGTCGAGCTCACCCCGGACATGCTGGCCGAGCTGGACGCCGCCGGCGCCTGACCGATCCGGGCCGCTCACAGCGACGACTGTGATGTTGTGGGGTCGGCGAAACCACCGGCGAAAGTTCTGCGTGACACGTGTGTAACTGACCGTTTGTAACGTCGGCGCCGTGATGCAGACCCGCTCGGTCTGTTCGTACTGCGGGGTCGGCTGCGGCATGGTCCTCGACGTGGCGACGGACCCCGACGGCCGCCGCCGCGTGCTCAAGGTGCACGGCGACAAGGACCACCCGGCCAACGCGGGCCGCCTGTGCACCAAGGGCGCGACGAGCGCGGAGATGCTCGCCGGGCCCGGGCGGCTCGGCACCGCCCTGGTCCGGGCCGAGCGTGCCGGGCCGGCGGCGCCGACCGGCGTCGACGCGGCGATCGAGCACACCGCTGCGCGGCTGCGGGCGATCATCGACGAGCACGGGCCGGACGCGGTCGCCTTCTACGTGTCCGGGCAGATGACGCTCGAGGCGCAGTACCTGGCCAACAAGCTCGCCAAGGGCTTCGTGCGCACCAACCAGATCGAGTCGAACTCGCGGCTGTGCATGGCCAGCGCCGGCAGCGGCTACAAGCTGTCGCTCGGCGCCGACGGGCCGCCCGGCTCCTACGACGACTTCGACCGCGCCGACCTGTTCCTCGTCATCGGCTCCAACATGGCCGACTGCCACCCGATTCTGTTCCTGCGCATGATGGACCGGGTCAAGGCGGGCGCGAAGCTCATCGTCGCCGACCCGCGCCGCACCGCCACCGCCGACAAGGCGGACCTGTTCCTGCCGGTGCGCCCCGGCACCGACCTGGCGCTGCTCAACGGCCTGCTGCACCTGCTGGTCGAGGGCGGCCACGTCGACGAGGCCTTCGTCGCCGAGCACACCGAGGGCTGGGAGGCGATGCCGGCGTTCCTGGCCGACTACACCCCCGAGCGGGTGTCCGAGATCTCCGGCATCCCGGCGGCCGACCTCGAGCGGGCCGCGGCGATGATCGGCGCCGCCGGGGAGTGGATGAGCTGCTGGACCATGGGGCTCAACCAGAGCACCCACGGCACCTGGAACACCAACGCCCTGGTCAACCTGCACCTGGCCACCGGGGCGATCTGCCGGCCGGGCTCCGGGCCGTTCTCGCTCACCGGGCAGCCCAACGCGATGGGCGGCCGCGAGATGGGGTACATGGGCCCCGGCCTGCCCGGCCAGCGCTCGGTGCTCGTCGAGGCCGACCGCGTCTTCGTCGAAGCGGCGTGGGGCGTGCCCGGCGGCACGCTGCGCACCGACGTCGGCAAGGGCACCGTCGAGCTGTTCGAGCGCATGGCCGCCGGCGAGGTCAAGGCGTGCTGGATCATCTGCACCAACCCCGTCGCCTCCGTCGGCAACCGCCGCACCGTCATCGAGGGCCTCGAGCGCGCCGAGCTCGTCATCACCCAGGACGCGTACGCCGAGACCGAGACCAACGCCTACGCCGACGTCGTCCTGCCCGCCGCCATGTGGTCCGAGATCGACGGCATCATGATCAACTCGGAGCGGAACCTGACCCTGGTCCGGCAGGTCGCCGACCCGCCCGGCGAGGCGCTGGCGGACTGGGAGCTCATCGCCCGCGTCGCGGTCGCCATGGGCTACGGCGACGCGTTCGCCTACGCGTCCGCCGAGGACGTCTTCGCCGAGATCCGCGGCTTCCACAACCCGCAGACCGGCTACGACCTGCGCGGGGTGAGCTACGACCGGCTGCGCGAGGGCCCGCTGCAGTGGCCCGTGCCGCCCGAGGCGAAGAGCCGCAATCCCATCCGGTACCGCAACGACGGCGCCAGCCAGCCCGTCCGCACCGCGCCCGACGGCACCCGGCCACGGCTCAACTTCGCCACCCCCAGCGGCCGGGCCGTGTTCTTCCCGCGCCCGCACCTGGACCCGGCCGAGCTGCCCGACGACGACTACCCGTTCCTGCTCAACACCGGCCGCGTGCAGCACCAGTGGCACACGCTGACGAAGACGGGCAAGGTCGCGAAGCTCAACAAGCTCAACCCCGGCCCGTTCGTCGAGATCCACCCGGGCGACGCCGAGCGGCTCGGCATCGCCGACGGCGACGAGGTCGAGCTCGCCTCGCGCCGCGGCCGGGCGGTGCTGCCCGCCGCCGTCACCGACCGCGTGCAGCCGGGCGCCCTGTTCGCGCCGTTTCACTGGAACGACCTGTTCGGCGAGTACCGCAGCATCAACGCCGTCACCTCCGACGCCGTCGACCCGATCTCGTTCCAGCCCGAGCTCAAGGTGTGCGCGGTGAGCCTCACGCGGGTCTCCGCCGCGGCCGTGACGCCCGCGACGAGCACCGCGCCGGCGGCGATGGACGCGCTCGGGCTCGACCTCGCCCCGCCGCCGCTCACCGAGGGCGAGCGGCAGTACCTGTCCGGCTTCATCAACGCGCTCACCGCCAACCCGCCGGCGCCGGGCGTCGTGCCGAAGCTGCCGCCGGGCGCGCCCTTCGACGCCGGGCGCGCCGCCTGGGTCGACGGCTTCCTCGCCGGCACCTACCACCGGCCGCTCGCGCCCGCGGTGGCGGCCGGCTCAGTTCGTACCATCGAGATCCTCTGGGCATCGCAGACCGGCAACGCCGAGGAGTTCGCCGCGCACGTCGGCCGCCGCCTGTCCGACGAGGGCTGGCAGGCCAACGTGCGCGCCATGACGGCCGCCGCCGGCGAGCTGCTGCGCGGCGGCAACGACCTGCTCGTCATCACCAGCACCTTCGGCGACGGCGACGCGCCCGACAACGGCACGACCTTCTGGGACTCGCTGCAGGGCGACGCGCCACGCCTGGACGGGCGCCGCTACGCCGTGCTCGCCTTCGGCGACTCCAGCTACGCCGACTTCTGCGGGCACGGCCGGCGCCTCGACGCCCGCCTCACCGAGCTCGGCGGCGTGCCGCTGGCACCGCGGGTGGACTGCGAGCCCGACTTCAGCGACGCCGCACACGGCTGGCTCGACGCCGTCCTCGCCGCCCTGCGCGCCCCGGCCGCCGCGCCCGCCCGGCCCCGCTCCGGCCGCGGTGAGACGGTCACCGGCACGCTGCGCGGCAACCGCCTGCTGAGCCTGCCCGGCTCGGCGAAGGAGGTGCGCCAGTTCACCTTCGACGTGTCCGAGGACTTCGGCTACGCGGCCGGCGACGCGCTCGGCGTGTGGCCGGTCAACTGCCCGGACCTGGTGCAGGAGTGGCTCGAGGTGACCGGACTCGACCCGCTGTCCACAGTGGACGTCGGCGGCGAGGTCGAGCTGCGCGAAGCCCTGCTGCGCCGCCTGGACATCACGCGGATCACCCCCGACCTGCTGCGCTTCGTCGCCGACCGCGGCCACGACTCGCCGCTGCGCGCGTTGCTGCGCCCGGACAATCAGGGTGAGCTCGCGAAGTACACCTGGGGCCGGCAGGCCGTCGACGTCATCGCCGAGCACGCGGTGAAGGCCGGCGCCGGCGAGTGGGTGCAGGTGCTCAAGCGCCTCCAGCCGCGGCAGTACTCCATCTCGTCCTCGCCGCTGCTGGCGCCCACCCAGGTGTCGCTGACGGTGTCGGTCGTCCGCTTCGACAGCGAGCTCGGCCGCGTCCGCAAGGGCGTCTGCTCGACGTTCCTGGCCGACGCCGAGCCCGACGCGCCCGTCCCGGTGTTCCTGCAGCGCTCCCCGAACTTCCGCCTCCCGGCCGACGACGCCGTCCCGGTCATCATGGTCGGCCCCGGCACCGGCGTCGCCCCGTTCGTCGCCTTCCTGCAGGAGCGCCAGGCCCGCGGCGCCCGCGGCGGCAACTGGCTGTTCTTCGGCGAGCAGCGCCGCGCCACGGACTTCTACTACGCCGAGGAGCTGGCCGCGCTGCGGGAGCAGGGCACACTGACCCGCCTCGACCTGGCGTTCTCGCGCGACCAGCGGGCCAAGGTGTACGTGCAGGACCGCATGCGCGAGCACGGCGCCCAGCTGTGGTCCTGGCTGCAGGACGGCGCGTACTTCTACGTCTGCGGCGACGCGACCCGCATGGCCAAGGACGTCGACCTGGCCCTGCGCGAGATCGTCGCCACGCACGGCCACCTCGACGAGGGCGCCGCGGCCGCCTACGTCAAGCAGCTCTCCGCCGAGAAGCGCTACCTCCGAGACGTTTACTGAGGCCGATCAGTGGCACCCTGAGAGGCATGGACGGCGCGATCGACCTCGACGCCGGGGCCGTCCCGGCCGCTGGCGGCCGCCCGGCCCGCCGGTGGCCGCTGGGACTGCTGCTGGTGGCGGTCCTCGTGCTGGTTGCCGGCGCCGCGCCCGGCGCGCCGCTGTCGCCGGCGCTGGTGCTCGCCGGCGACGACGTCATCGACGTGCGCGGCGACGGCCGCGCGCTCTACCTGCTGACGAGGACCGCCGTCGCGGCGTACCGGATGCCGGACGGCGCCCGGCGCTGGACGGTCCCGGCCGGCACCGGCACCCAGATCGTGACCGTGGAAGGCGACCGAGTCGTGCTAGCCGTCCAGGACGCGGCGAGCGGCACCGCGTCCCTGGCCGGGCTCGACGCCGCCACCGGCGCCGCGCTCTGGCGCCGGGCCGGCTACGTGCCGTCGATCTACGGCGTCGCGGGTGCCGCCGGTGTCGTGGTCGCCAACCCGGACCCGACCCCGGGCGACCCGAACCCCGACCGGCGCCTGGCCGGCGTGGACATCCGCACCGGCGACCTGCGCTGGTCGCTGGGCCCGCCCGCCGGCTGGCGGGAGCTGGTGTTCGACGGCGCCGGAACCGAGATCGCCGACGTGGACCCCGACGGCGTTCTGTCGGTGCGCAGCGGCGAGACGGGCGAGGTCGTGCGGACGGCCCGGATCGCCGGGACCGGCTCCTTCACCGGCTTCTTCGTCGCCGGCGACCGGCTGCTCGCCTTCAACGCGGGCCGGGGCCTGTTCCTGGACAGCGCCGTGTTCGACCTGCGCACCGGGCGGCAGCTGTGGCGGCGCACCGACGAGCCCGATGGCATCGCCCTGCGCTGGTGCGGGCGGCTGCTGTGCCTCGGCACCCAGGGCGACTTCACGATCCTCGACCCCGACACCGGCCGCGAGCGGTGGCGCCTGGCCGGCTGGGCCCGCGTTGCCCAGCTCGACGACGGGCACATGTGGGCGAGCGACCCGACGCGGGACAACCCCGACCGGTCGGCGGGCATCATCGTCCTCGACGCGACCACCGGCCGGGTCGTGCGCCGCATCCCCGGCTGGGACGTGGTCGGCTCCCTGTCTCACTCGGACGTCCTGGTGGCCACCCGCAACACCGCGGCCGGCTCGCTGGTCGCCCGCCTCGACCTGTCCACGGGCGCGGTGACGGTGCTCGGCGAGGCCGGACCCTGGCACGAGCCGCCGACCTGTCTGGCCGCACCGGGGCTGCTGGCCTGCCGCCTCGACCGGGTCTGGATCTGGCTGCCGGACGGGTGATGCGCGGCGAGCCCGACGCCGCGAACCGCATGGTCCGCGAGGCCGTCGACGCCGGCCTGCGCGAGCCCCGTGCCGGCGCCTGACGGCCGGCCGCTCAGCCGAGCGGCTCGAGGCCCGCCGGCGACTCCAGCAGCTCGCGGATCGCCGACAGGAACTGCACGGCCTCGCGGCCGTTGATGACGCGGTGGTCGAACGCCAGGCCGAGCTGGACCACCGTGCGGGCGGTCACCGTGCCGTCATCGGCCAGGTCCAGCTCCCGCTGGGTCGCGCCGAGCGACACAGCGCAGACCTGGCCGGGGAACACGATCGGCACGGCGAACGTGACCGCGTCGTCGGTGTGCAGGGCCACCACGATGTTCGCGCCGCGCAGGTCCCGGGCGTCGGCCTCGCCCTTCATCGCGCCCAGGCGGTAGCGCATGACCGCGGTGGCCAGGTCGCGCCAGGGCCGGGCGGCCGCGTCGCGCACGACGGGGACCCGCAGGCCGGTGCCGACGTCGATGGTGATGCCCACGTGGGCGGCGTCGGCGAGGCGCAGCCGGTCCTCGCCCACGAGCGCGGCGTAGCAGTGCCGGAACCGCGGCTCCAGGCTCGCGACCGCCTTGACGAGCAGCTCGGGCAGGCCGACGAGGCAGCGCTCGCGGCGGGTCAGCTCCCGGCCGAGGGCGAGCGCGCCGTCGACGCGCACCTTCATCGCCACGAACGCGTCGGGGACGCTGCGGTGCGAGGCGGTGACCACATCGGCGACGGCGCGCTGCGCCTTGCCCAGGGCCACGGTGCCGGTCGCGCTGCCGACGAGCTCGGCGACGGCGTCGGTCCGCACCACGCGGCGGCCGAGCGCGCGCACCCGCTCCTCGCTGATGCCGTGCTCGGCCATGAGGGCCCGCGCCGGCTCGGTGATCACGAGGTCCGTCGCGGCGGCCCCCGAGGCCACCGCGACCGGCGCCGGGACCGGGACGGCCGCCGCCTGGGGCCGGATCTGCCCGACGACGGCGCCGACGCCGCACTCGGTGCCGGGGCCGACGAGGTGGTACACGAAACCGTCCGCCGACGCCGAGAGCTCCTCGGTGGCCTTGGAGGTCTCGACCACCACGACGGGGTCGCCGGCGCGCACCTCGGCCCGCTCCGCCACCAGCCACTCCACGAGGATGTAGGTGGCGTCGTTGGTGTTGAGCCGCGGGATCACGATGTCGTTCACGTCAGGCTCCTCGCACCGCGGTGCGGATCGACTCGGCCGAGACCAGCGCCCGGCGCTCCAGGTGGACGGCGGCCGGCACGACGCCGCCCGCCGAGTGCACGAGCGTGACGGGCGCCTCGAGGGTGCCCCACAGCTCGCGGTTGAGCACGGCGGCGACCTCGGCGCCCCAGGTGCCGCCGGCGGTGCTCTCCTCGACGACGAAGACCCGCCGGGCGCGCCGCAGCGCCGGCAGCATGCCCTCGACGGCGAGCGGGTACAGCCGCGACGGCACCAGCAGGCGCACGTCGAGCTCGTCGAGCAGCAGCAGGTCCCGCATGGCGCGCAGGGCCCGGTTCGCGGTGCCGCCGGTGGCGATGACGACGTGCTCGGCGGGGGTGTCGGGCTCCTCGGCGAAGACCCGCGCGTGCTCGTGTGCGAGGTCGAAGCGGAACACGTCGTCGACGATGCCGTCGCGGTACATCCGCTCGCCGTAGAGCACCTTGTCCTCGAAGTGGACGCACGGCCGGCCTGTGGCCAGCATCGCGGCGAACGTTGCGGCGTTGTCGTGGAACGGCGACATCTCGTGCACGTCGAGGCCGGGCACCCCGATGAAGTGCTTCTGCAGGCTCTGGCTGTGCGTGGGGCCGTAGCCGCGCCGGCCGCCGGTCGGGCAGCGCACGACGACGCGGACGGGGACCTCCCGGCCGTACATCGTGACCGACTTCGCGGCGAAGTTCACGATCTGGTCGAAGGCGAGCGTCACGAAGTCGCCGAACATCATCTCGACGATCGCGCGGTTGCCGGCCAGGGCGAGCCCGGCGGCCACGCCGGCGATCCCGGCCTCGCTGATCGGCGTGGTGACGACCTGCCGTGGGTACGCCGTCGACAGGCCCCGGGTCGCCTTGAACGCGCCGCCGTAGGGGTCGGCGATGTCCTCGCCGAGCAGGTACAGGTCGGGGTCGGCCGCGAGGGCCGCGTGCAGGGCGGCGTTGAGGTTCTCCACCACCCGCTCCGGCCGCGCGGTCACGCCGGCTCCACCGGCGGCCGGGCGGTGACGTCGGCGACGACTGCCGCGATCCGCTCGCGGGCCCGCCCTTCGAGGGCTGTGAAGCGCTCGCCGAGCCGGGCGGCGTACCACGGGTGCCAGTCCTCGGCCCGCAGCCGCGCCACCTCCTCGGCCGGGCGGGTGTCGTCGCCCTTGCTGTGCGGCCCGAGCCGCCGGGTGGCGAACTCGACCAGCAGCGGCCCCTCGCCGGCCCGGACCCGCTCGATCTCGGTGCCGAGCGCCGCCCGGATCGCGCCGGGCTCGAACCCGTCGACGGCGGCGTAGCGCATCCCGAACGCGGCGGCCCGGCCGGCGATCGTGCCGGCCAGCTGCGCCTCGGTCGGTGTCGACTGGGCGACGCCGTTGTGCTCCACGACGATGAGCAGCGGCAGGCGCCACAGGACGGCGAGGTTCATCGCCTCGTAGACCGCGCCCTCGCCGAACGTGCCGTCGCCGACGTGCACGCAGGCGAGCGCGCCGGGCTCGCGGCGGGCCAGGTGCAGCGCGACGCCGGCGGCCACCGGCAGGCTCTCGCCCTGCACGCCGGTGGACAGGTACCGGTCGCGCAGGATGTGCTGGCTGCCGCCGACACCGGAGCAGACGGCGCCGGACCGGCCCATGATCTCGGCCAGGAGGCCCTCGGGGTCGTCGAAGCGGGCCAGGTAGTGGCCGTGGCCGCGGTGGTTGCTGAACACGTGGTCGCCGTCGCGCAGCAGGGTGCGCAGGGCGACCGGGATGTACTCCTGGCCGAGGCACGTGTGGGTCGTACCGTGGATCTCGCCCCGCCCGAACAGGTCCAGCAGCGCCGTCTCGAAGTGCCGGATCTCGAGCATCCGCCGCAGGTCGTCGTCCGAGGCATCCTGCGTGCCGGCCGGTGCCGCCGTCCGCCGCCGGGCCAGCAGCACCGCCAGGGCGGCCCGCCGCTGCGGGCTCAGCGCGTCGGCGTCGCCCTCGGGCGCGGGATCGATGACCGGGTCCCCGGCCGCCATCGGCTTGGCGAGCACGTCGGCGAGGCGGCCGGCGTCGAGGCCGGCGACGAAGCCCGCCGCCGCCCGCGCGCACCGGTCGGCGACCGCCCGGTGGTGTGCCGGGTCGTCCAGCAGCCGCCGCAGCGCCGCCAGCCACGGTGTGACGTCCTGCGGCGGGATGACCGGCTGCGGGTACGCCTCGGCCTCCGTCTGCGCCCGGTACTCGGTGATCGGCGACACCGGCAGCAGCTCGACCGCGCCGAGGGTCGCCTCGCGCAGCCCGCCGACATCGCTGGCGAGGACGGGGATGCCGTGCAGCATCGCGTCGATCGCGGTGAACCCGAAGGTCTCGTCCCACAGCGACGGCATGAGCAGCACCCGGGTGCGGGCGAGGATCTCGGTGACGTCGTCGGCGGGCGGCGCGACCTCGATCCGCGGATGCGCCTCCAGCTGCCGTCGTTCTTCCGCCGTGGTACCCCAGGTCGGCACCGCCAGGAACCGCACGTCCGGGCAGCGGTCGGCGAGCGCGAGCAGGACCGGCAGCCCCTTGAACCCGCACGGGTTGATTATCGTGACGGTGGGCTCGCCGGCGGCGAGGCGCGGGAACGGCCCGGTGCCGAAGACCGGCGCGTGCAGCACGACGGAGTCGAGCCCGCCCCAGCGGCGCAGGTACTCCGCGGCCGACTCGCTCGCCGCGACGATGCACGCCGCCTTGCGCACCAGCCCGAGGCCCGGCACGTTCGGGTAGAACGTGCGCGGCCCGAACGGGATCTGCTGCAGGGTCGCCGCGATGTACACGACCCGGTCGGGCGCCGCGCGCAGGGCGGTGCCGAGCATGAGCAGCCCCGGGTCGTCGGACGGCACGAGCACGCGGTCGGGCGCGGTCGCCTCGATGAGGTCCCGGGCGTAGCGGGCCAGGCCCGCGGGGTCGTCGACCATGTGGACGTGGACGCCGGCGGCGGTGAGCACGAGGGCGGCGCCGGTGTCGGCGAGCTCGGTCACGTCGCCGCGGCCGAGCAGGTAGTCGCGCATCTCGGCGCGCGAGAGCCGGTGCTCGGTGGCGTGCAGCGGCACGACGGCGTGGCACTCGTGCCCGGCGGCGGCGAGCCCCTCGAGCCACACGCGGTTGGCCTTGTTGGCGCCGCCGTGGCTCGGCAGGTACCGCATGTTCTGGGCGAGCAGGACGCGCATCGTCAGTCGACCGGCTCGGCGAGCAGCGCGGCGATCTCCTCGTCGCTGAGCTTGTCCAGCTCCGCCAGGGCCGCGGCGACGTCCTCGTCGGCGGCCGGCGCCTGGCCTTGGCGGATCGCCCCGGCGGCCGCGGCGACGGTCAGGTCGGTGGAGAAGAGGGCCTCGATCGGCACCTCGACGCCGAGGTCGCGCTGGACCATGGTGAGGAACTTGACCAGGGTGAGCGACTGTCCACCGAGGACGAAGAAGTCGTCGGCGGGGTCGCTCGGGCGTAAGCCGAGCTCGGTCCACATGTGTGCGACGGTGGCCTCGAGGTCGTCGGGCTGGGCGGTCATCGGTGTCACCTCTCGTTCGTGCGCGCGCTGCGGGGGCGAAGGTCGGTCCAGACCCGGTCGATGTGCTCCAGGCAGGCCTGCTCGGTGCCGGTGGTGCCGTCGCGGCGCCAGCCCGCGGGCAGGTCGGCGCCGCTGCGCCAGATCGAGTACTGCTCCTCGTCGTTGACGACGACGTCGTACCGGTCGGCGGGGTCGCTCATCGGGAGGCCTCCTGGTCGGCGGCGGGCGCGCGGCCGGCGAGCGCGGCGAGGCCGACGACGTCGTCGGGCTCGGCGTCGGGTTCGTCGCGGTCGAACGTGGACAGCCGGGTGGCGCGCAGGGCGACGCCGGCGAACGCGGCCAGCAGGACGGCGCACACGAGGTACAGCAGCGCGATACCGCGGCCGGGCCCGACGCCGATGATCGCGCCGGCGGTCCCGGCGAGGGCGCCGCCGGGCCGCAGCAGCGGCTCGAGGGCCCCGCCGGCGAGCGGCGCGAGCAAGAACCCGGCCGACAGCACGGTGAGCGCGACCATCTGGTTGAGGGCGATGACCCGGGCGTGGTAGCGCTGCGGCGTCTTGGTGTGCACGATCGTCATCCAGATGCCGTTCATGAGCACGAGCGCGAACGACAGGCCGAACACGCCGACGGCGATGGTGAGCAGGTCGGGCCGGGCGCCGACAACGGCGGCCGCGCCGGCGAAGCCGACGACGCTGAGCAGCATGCCCCGCATCCGGTGCCGGGACGGGCCGCCCCACAGCGACATGAGCACGCCGCCGGCGATCGCGCCGGCGCCGGAGACCATCGCGATCCGGCCGGCGTCGGCGACCGAGCCGATCGTGAGCACCAGCGGGGAGACGAGCACGAGGGCGGCGGCGAGGAAGCCGTTGATGCTGACGTAGAACAGCAGCATGGCCCGCAGGCCGGGGCGGCGCCAGAAGTAGCGGAACCCGTTGCGGATCTCGGCGCCGAGCGGCTCGCGGCGCCGCCACGCCATCGTGGCCGGGAACTTCACGGCGAGCAGGACGGCGATGGCGACGGCGTAGCTGGCCACGTCGATCTCGAGGATGCCGGCGATGCCGACGAGCGCGAGCAGGCCGACGGCGGCGAGGGGCACCAGGAACTGCGCGACGCCGGCGGCGGCCTGCACCACGCCGTTGGCGTGGCCGAGGTAGTGCTTCGGCACCAGCTGCGGCACGGCGGAGGCGTAGCTGAGCCGCTGGAACGTCAGCGCCACGGACAGGGCGCACAGCAGCCCGTACAGCGCCGGCGCGTACATCCGGTCGGTGAGCGCGAGGACCGCGAGCACGGCCTGGACCCCGCCGGCCGCGCCGCTGGCGGCGATGAGGATGCGCCGCCGGTCGCCGCGGTCGACGACCGCGCCGGCGAGGGGCGCGACGAGGATGCCGGGCAGGACCGCGACGACGGCGAAGAGCGCGAAGCGCAGCAGGGAGCCGGTGCCGACGTAGGCCCAGATCGGGATGGCGAACTCGGTGAGCGCGGTGCCGGTCTGCGTCACGAGCTGCCCGGCCGCCACGGCGAGGAACCGCCGCATGCTGGGCTTCGGCGCGGGGTTCTCCGGCTCGGCGGCGGGCCCGGCCTGCAGCCACCACGTGGCGCCCTCGTCGCCCGGGGCCGGCAGCTGCGAGGTGTCCTTCGTGACGAGCGCCGGATGCACCCGGGTGACGATCTGGGCGAGCTCCTCCGCGCGGTACCGCAGGAAGTAATGCCCGGCCTCGTCCAGCACGACCAGCGATGTGCGGGGGCTCAGGAACCCCCACTCGCGGTAGCGCTCCTGGTAGTACTCGGTGCCCGGGTCGCGCTCGCCGACGACGGAGATGACGGGCGCCGACAGGGTGGTGGTGCGGTCGCGCCGCTCGATGAGCTCGGAGAAGTAGGCTTCGGCGAGCTCGCCGTCGCGGCGCATGGCCCGGATGACGAAGCGCCGCTCGGCCTCGTCGAGCTCGCCCACCCCGCCGCCCATCGCCTGCAGCCACGTGGCGTAGACGTTGTCGCTGCGGGCCCGTTCGAGGCGCAGCCGGCGGGCGAGCCGGCCGAGCGGCCCGCCGGGGCGGCCGTAGGGGAAGATCCCGCCGAGGTACAGCGCGGTGACCGGCCGCCCGGCCGCCTCGAGCCGCAACGCGATCTCGACGGCGAGGGCGCCGCCGGGGCCGCAGTGGCCGTAGACGACGATCGGCCCGTCGACGCGCCGCCGGATCTCCTCGGCACACGCCTCGGCGAGGGCTTCGAGGGCCAGAGGCTCCTGCGGCTCGGCGCCGACCTCGCCGACGTCGTGCCCAGGGACGGCGACGGCGTAGAGCGCGTGGCCCTCGGGCAGGGCGTCGGCGAGGGGGCGGTACACGACCGGGCTCGCCCCGCCGTACGGCACGCAGACCAGCGACGAGCGGCGGCGCCCCGGTTCGACGGCGGTGAGCTCGTGCAGCAGCCCGCGGGGCTCGTCGGCCCGCCCGAGCGCCTCGGCGAGCCCGCGCACGGTCGGGTGCTGGAACAGCTCGAGGACGGTGGCGGCGCGCACGCCGTCCGGCAGGCGGCGGCGCAGCCGGCTGACGGCGGTGAGCGCGAGCAGCGAGTGCCCGCCGAGGCCGAAGAAGTCGCCGCCGGCGCCGACGTGCTCGGCGCCGAGGACCTCGGCCCAGACGGCGGCGATCGCCTCCTCCACCGGCCCGTCCGGCGCCTCGAACCCGCCTTCGGCCGGCCCCTCCTCGGGTTCCGGCAGCGCCGCGCGGTCGACCTTCCCGTGCGCCTGCAGCGGCAGCCGGTCCAGCCACACGAACCGCGCCGGCACCATGTAGTCCGGCAGCGTCTCCGCGAGCCGCCGCTTCACCTGCGCGGTGTCCCCGGCGCCCTCCAGGTAGGCCACCAGGCGCCCGGTGCGCAGCAGCACGACCGCGCGGGCCACGCCGGGGCACCCGCCCAGCGCCGCCTCGATCTCGCCGGGCTCGACCCGGTAGCCGCGGACCTTGACCTGGTCGTCGCGGCGGCCGAGGAACTGCACGCTGCCGTCGGGCAGCAGGCGGGCGAGGTCGCCGGTGCGGTAGAGGCGGCTGCCCGGCGGGCCGAACGGGTCGGGGACGAAGGCGCGGGCGGTCTGGGCGGGGCGGCCCAGGTAGCCGCGGGCGAGCCGGTCGCCGCCGAGGTAGAGCTCGCCGATCGCGCCGGGCGGCCGCGGGCGCATCCATCGGTCGAGGACGTGGACGGTTGCGCCGGGCAGCGGCCGGCCGATCGGCGTGGTCTCGCCGTCGGGCGCGGCCTCGGGATGTACGAGGTGCGTGGTGACGCCGACGGTCGTCTCGGTCGGGCCGTAGTGGTTCATGACGATCGTGTCCGACAGCCCGGCCAGCTCCCGCGTCCACGCGGCGGCGGAGGCCTCGCCGCCGAAGAGCAGCGCCCGGCGGGGCAGCAGCGCCGCCGCGCCGGCGTCGGTGGCGAGGGCGGCGAAGTGCGACGGGGTCAGCTTGAGGTAGTCGATGCGGTGGCGGCGGATCAGCCCGGCCAGCTCGGCACCGCTGGCCCGGCGGGGCAGCAGGTGCAGGGCGCCGCCGGTGGCGAGGGCGAGGTAGACCATCGTCACGCCGAAGTCGAAGGCGAGGGACTGCAGCAGCCCGAACGTCGAGCCGGGCTCGATCGGCAGCCGCTCGAGCATGCCGTGCAGGTAGCGCACCACCTGCCGGTGCGCGACCGCCACGCCCTTGGGCGCGCCGGTCGACCCGGAGGTGTAGATGACGTAGGCGAGGTCGTCCGGGCACGCCCGCACGGGTTGCGGCCCGTCCGCACCCTGTGTGCCGGTCAGCAGATGTCCGGTGTAACCCGGCACGCTCGCCGCGATCGCGGGCCCGGTGACGAGTGTGCCGGCGCCGGCGTCGCCGAGCAGATGCAGCAGCCGGGCCGGCGGCGTGGCCGGGTCGAGGGGCACGTAGGCGCCGCCGGCGCGCAGGACGCCGAGCAGGGCGACCAGCAGGTCCGTCGAGGGTTCGAGGCAGACGGCGACGCGCGCGTCCGGGCCGACGCCGAGGGCGCGCAGCCGCCGCGCCAGCCCGTCTGCGCGGGCGCGCAGCTCGGCGTAGGTGAGTGTGTCCGCGCCGCAGACGACCGCGGGGGCATCGGGCGTGCGCTCGGCCCACGCGTCGAGCGGGTCGGACAGCAGCGTCCACATCGGGCTGAACGGCGCGCGGGCCGCTGCGGCGCCGCTCCACTCGGCCAGGCGCTCGCGCTCGCCGTCGTCGAGCAGGTCCAGGGTGGACAGCCGCGCGCCCGGGTCGGTGGTGGCCAGGCGCAGCAGGCGGGCGAACCGCTCGGCGATCCCCGCGACCGTCGCGGCGTCGAACAGCGCGGTGGCGTAGGTGAACCGGCCGGCGAGCTCGCCGCCGTCGGGGCCGACGTAGAGGGCCAGCTCGTGACGGGTGGTCGCGGCCGGCACCGGGAGGATCCGCACGGGACGGCCATCGAGCTCGGGGACCTCGCCGGCGAAATTCTGCATCGCGAACCCGGCCTGGAACACCGGCGGGCGCCGCACGTCCCGGTCGACCTGCAGCTCGGTGACGATCCGCTCGAACGGCACGTCCTGGTGCGCGTAGGCCTCCAGGGCGGTGCCGCGGACCCGGGCGAGCAGCTCGGCGAAGGTCGGGTCGCCGGACAGGTCGGCGCGCATGGCGAGAGTGTTGACGAACATGCCGACGACGCCCTCGGTCTCCGGCCGGTCCCGCCCGGCGATCGGGCAGCCGACGGCGAAGCCGGACTGGCCGCCGTACCAGCCGAGGGTCGCCTGGAACGCGGCGAGCAGCACCATGAAGGGGGTGGCGCCGGCGGCCGCGGCGGTGCGCTGCACGGCGGCGGTGAGGGCGGCGTCGAGCCGGAACTCGTGCGTGGCGCCGGCGCTGGACTGCACCGGCGGGTAGGGCCGGTCGGTCGGCAGGTCCACGGCGGGCACGTCGCGCAGCCGCTCCCGCCAGTACCGCAGCTCCTCGGACGCGGCGCCGGCGTGCCGCTCGCGCTGCCAGTGGGCGACGTCGCCGAAGTCGATCGGCGACCCGGCGACGGGCGGCGGCGCGCCGTCGCGGGCGGCGGCGTACAGCTCCAGCAGCTCCCGCCGGACGATCTCGGTCGACCAGCCGTCGACGGCGATGTGGTGCGCGGCCAGGCAGAACACCGACGACGGCTCGGGCCCGCCGACCCGGACCAGCAGCGCCCGCCACACCGGGCCGGCGGCGAGGTCGAACGGCACGGCGACGAGCTCCTCGACCCGGGCCCGGGCCGCGGCCAGGTCGTCGGCGTCGGCCAGGGCGAGGCGGGCGTCTCCGTGTGCGTCGATGAGGACCTCAGGCGCGCCGTCGCGGCCGGCCGGGAAGCGCATCCGCAGGCTCTCGTGGCGGGCGACGAGGCCGGCGAGCGCGGCGCGCAGCGGCACCGGCTCGAGGACGGTCTCGGCGTGCACGGCCAGCCAGACGGTGTAGGCGGTGGTGCCGGGGGAGTACCGGTCGAGGAACCACAGGCGTTCCTGTGCGAAGGACAGCGGGACGGGCGCGCCGTCGGGGCGGCGCTCGATCGCGGCCGGGGTGTCGTCGGCGGTGCGTTTCCAGCGCTTCGCCAGCGCGGAGCCGGTCGGGCTCACGACGACACCTCCGCTTCGCTGCGGTGCCGACGTGAGCGAAAGCTGTATCGATGGTGAGCGGCCGCTCCGCTTCGCTCCGTACCGCTCACGACGCCGCGTCCTCAGCAATCATCGCCTCGAGGTGCTCGGTCAGCGCGGCCACGGTCGGCCGCTCGAACAGGGCGGCGACCGGCACGTCGAGGTCGGTGGCGGCGCGAATCCGGCCGACGACGCGGATCGCGTGCAGGGAGTGGCCGCCGGCGGCGAAGAAGTCGTCGTGGACGCCGATCCGGTCGCGGCCGAGCACCTCGGCGAAGACGCCGGCGACCAGCTCCTCGCCGTCAGTGCGGGGCGGCGTGTACTGCGTGGCGATGTCGGGCGCACCGGGGTCCGGCAGCGCCGCGACGTCGACCTTGCCGTTGGCGGTCAGGGGCGGCGCGTCGAGCACGACGAACGCCTCCGGCACCAGGTACGTGGGCAGTGCCGCGGCGAGATCACGGCGTACCACCGCGGCTGTGTCCTTCGCCCCGTCCTCGGCGGGGATCAGATAGGCGACGAGCCGGGGCTCGCCGTCGACGGCGCGGGGCACCACGACCGCCCAGCGGACCAGCGGGTGGGCCTGCAGGCGGGCCTCGGCCTCGCCCGGCTCCACGCGGAAGCCGCGGATCTTGAGCTGGTTGTCGGTCCGCCCGAGGAACTCCAGCTCGCCGTCCGGGCCGAGCCGCACCCGGTCGCCGGTCCGGTACATCCGGGTGCCGGGCGGGCCGAACGGGTCCGGCAGGAACCGCTGCGCCGTCGCCCCCGGGCGGCCGAGGTAGCCGCGGGCGAGCCCGGCGCCGGCCAGGTACAGCTCGCCGGGCATGCCGCCGGGGACGGGCCGGAGGCGTTCGTCGAGCACGTAGGCGGCGGTCTCGGCGATCGGGCGCCCGATCGGCGGGCGGCGGCGGGCGTCGGCGGCGCCGAGGCGCGCTGCGGTGGCGATGACGGTCGCCTCGGTCGGGCCGTAGGTGTTGAGCAGCGTCACCCGGTCGCCGAACCGCGCCCGCCACGCCGCGACCGCGTGCGGCTGCGCCTGGTCGGCGCCGATGATGACGAGGCGCAGCCGGTCCGGCCACGGCAGTGCGGTGCCGAGCGCGACGAGCTCGTGCCAGTAGGGCGTCGGCAGGTCGAGGACGGTCAGCGCGGCGCCGGCGGGGGTGGCGAGGAAGTCGGGCAGGGCAGCGCTGTCGCCGGGCGCCATGACGAGGGTCGCGCCGGCGGCCAGGGCCGGGTACACCTCCTCGGCGTGGGTGTCGAAGGTGGCGGCGGCGAACTGCAGCACCCGGTCGGCGGGCGAGAGCCCGTAGGCGCCGGTCATCCATCGCACCCGCGCGGCGAGCGCGGCGTGCGGCACGGCGACACCCTTGGGTGTGCCGGTCGAGCCGGACGTGAAGATGACGTAGGCGAGGTCGCCCGGCTCGAGGTCGGCCGGCGGGACCGCCTCGATGCCGTCCGGGGTCACGTCCGCGTCGGTGACGACGTGGCGGACCCCGGCCGCTTGGCACACCTCGTCCCGGCGGGCCGCCGGGTCGGCCGGGTTCAGGGGCAGGTAGGCGGCGCCGGCCCGCCACACGCCGAGCAGCGCGGTGACGAGCCCGGCGCCGCGGCCGAGGCACACGGCGACGACGTCGCCGCGGGCGACGCCGCGCTCGCGCAGCACCGCGGCGAGCCCGGCGGAGGCGCGGTCCAGCTCGGCATAGGTCAGCGTCGCGTCGCCGGCGTCGACCGCCACGGCGTCCGGGTCGGCGGCCACGCGATCGGCGAACATCTCGAGGACCGTGGCACCGGCCGGGCCGGGCCCGGTCGGCAGGTCGCAGGGGCGGACGGGCTCGGCCGGGAACAGCGGCGCCGACGGGTCGGCCCCGACGGCGGCGGCGAGGGCCCGGAACCGTTCCGCCAGGTCTTCGAGGGCCTCGGTGTTGTGCTCGCCGGCCGGGCCGCGGAAGGTCAGCGCGGCGCCGCCGTCGGGGGTCGGGACCGCCTCCACCGCGAGGTCGAGGGTGTCCGTGCCGACCTCGTGGTGCCACACCTCGGCGTCGATCCCCGGCCAGGCGCCGAGGTCCTCGGCGTGGCGGTGCACGGCGAGCGTGACGCGGAAGAACGGGCGCACAACTGCCGTCCGGTCCCGCAGCCGGGCCACGACGTGCTGGAACGGTGCGCCGTTGGCGATCGCGCCGGTGACGGCGCGCCGCACGCGGCCGGCGGCCTCGGCGAAGGCGTCCGCGCCGGCGAGGTCGGTGCGCAGCGCGAGGGGGTTGAGGAAGCAGCCGACGAGCGGTTCGAGCTCGGCGCGCTCGCGAGCGGAGTAGACGGTGCCGACGGTGACGTCGGGCTCGCCGGCGAGCCGGGCCAGTACGACGTCGAGGGCGGTGAGCAGCGCGACGAACGGCGTGGTCCCGGGCCCGCCGGCGGCGCGGAGCCGGTCGAGCCCGCCCGCCGGCAGGGTGGTGCGGACGCTGGCGGTGCCGGCGGTCCCGTGCGTCATGGATGGTCCGACGAGGGGGCGGGGCTCGGCGAGGATCCGTTCCCAGTACTCGAGCCGCCGGTGCAGTGCTTCGCCGCTCATCCGGGCGGTCGACCAGGCTGCGTAGTCGCGGTAGCGGACGGCCGGCGCGGGCGGGTCCCAGGCCCGGCCGGCGAGCGCGGCGGCGTAGGCGGCGGCGAGGTCGCGACGCACGATGGCAACGGACTGCTCGTCGAGGGCAACGTGGTCGCCGGCGAAGAGCAGCGCGTGGTCGTCCTCGTCGAGGCGGATCAGGGTCAGCGCGCACAGCGGCCCGGTCGCGAGGTCGAAGCGCTCGGCGGCGGCCTCGGCGGTCAGCGCGGCGGCCCGCTCCGGGTTCCCGGCCGCATCCAGGACGCGTAGTGGCGCGAGGCCGGTGGTCGGAAGCACCCTCTGGCTCGGCCCGGCGTCGATGACCGTGCGCAGCGCCTCGTGGTGCGCGACGACGGCGGCGAACGCGGCGCCCATCGCGCCCGCGTCCAGGGTGCCCCACAGCCGCAGGCCGAAGGTCGCGTTCGGCATGACCGCGTCGCCGGCGTCGAGCTGGCGCAGCAGCCACAGCCGCTCCTGCTCGAACGAGCAGCCGTTGAACGGCTGCTCGTTGACGGGAAACGCGGACGCCGAACGGCGCGCCAATAAGACGGCAAGCGCCGCCCGCCGCTGCGCCGGCAGCGCAGCCGTGAGCGTCGAAACGTCGGTCATCGTCAAGCCCCCCGCGAAATGGGCGTACACGATCCACGGACGCCAATCGGCCCCATCGCCGCTTGGGAATTCCAGAAGTGGGCAGCACCCAGCTGAGAGCGCTCTCTCGACTACCGACGACGGTAGTCAGCGCTCCGTTCGGGTGTCAACCGTCCGGTCGTACTTTGACCACCGGCCGTCACGGCGGCGATAGTGATCCGTCATGACCACGGCGATCCTGCTGACCCACGGCACCGGCGGTGACGTGAACCCCTTCGTCGCGATCGGCCGAGAACTGCGCCGACAGGGGCACGACGTCGTGCTCCTGACCCACGCACCGTACGCGGCGGCCGCCCGCGACGCAGGTCTGCGATTCGAGCCGATCGACACCGGTGAATCACATGAGCGGCACGAACTTCGCACCCCGCAGCTGCTGCAGGCGCGCGGACCTGCGGCGCTCGGCGACTTCTACCGGCAGGGCGGGCTCATTGATCAAATTCGCCGCGAGGTCGACCTGCTGCGTAAGTTTCATCGCCCCGGCGAAACGGTCCTGGTCGGCCGGCACACGTCGGCGCTGTCGACCCTGATCGCCGCCGAATCGACCGGAGCGCCGTGCGCCTGGGTCGCCCTGTCGCCGACGCAGATACGCACGACGAAAGCCGCCTTGGTCAATGTCCGAAACGGCCTGGGCGGCGAGCTCGACGGGATCCGCGCCGCGGCCGGGCTGGCCCCGATGGCGCACTGGGCGGGCTGGTTCGAGCTGCCGGACCTGATCGTCGGGGCGTGGCCGCGCTGGTTCGACGAGGCCGGCGAGCGCTCGCCGGCGCGGGTCCGCCTGACCGGCTTCATCCGCTCCGACGCCGATGTGCCGGACGTTGCGGACCTGCCGGCGTTCGCGCCCGGTGCGCCGCGACCGATCCTCGTGACCGGCGGGACGGGGCGCATGCACGACCGCTTCTACGCCCTCGCCGTCGAGGCGGCGGCGCGGCTCGACCGGCCGACGCTCGTCGTGGCGCCGGACCGCGCGATGCTGCCCGGCCCGCTCCCGCCCGGCGCGCACTGGGTGCCCCGCCTGCCGTTCCCGGCCGCCTTCCCGCGGGCCGGCGTGGTGCTGCACCACGGCGGCATCGGCACCGCGGCGACCGCCCTGGCCGCGGGCGCGCCGCAGGTGGTGCTCGCCGACGGGTCCGACCGCCCGGACAACGCCGCCCGGCTCGCCGCGCACGGCCTGGCCCGCTGGGCCGACGCCGCCGACTGCACGCCCGAGCGCCTCGCCGCCCTCCTCGAGGCCGCCCTGGCCGACACGGGGCACGCGACCCGATACGCCGAGGTCCGCGACCCGTCGGCCGAGCCCGCCGAGCGCGTCGCGGCAGCCCTCGTCGCCGGGCTCGCGGGTACCGTGGTCACCGGCACCCGGGCCGCCCGGATGCGCCTGGCCGCGCTCACCCCGGCCCAGCGCGCCCAGCTCCTGGCCCGACGAGCGAACGGGGCGGCGTAGGGCACATGCGGATCGCGTACCTGCTCGTGCACAGCCCTCTCGTCGGCCCGGCATCCTGGGCCGCGGTCGCCGGGGAGCTGCGGGCCACCGGCGCGACGGTCGCGGTGCCGTCGCTCACGGGCATCGGCGACGGCGGACCCCCGTTCTGGCCGCGCGTCACCGAGGCCGTCGCCGCCGCCGTCGGCGAGCTGCCGCCCGAGCAGCCGTTCGCGGTCGTCGTGCACAGCAGCGCCGGCCGCTTCGTGCCGGTGATCGTGCGGGACCTGCTCGAACGCACGCGCGACGTGGTCGGGGTCGTGTTCGTGGAGGCGGCACTGCCGGCCCGAGACGGCCCGACCAGCCAGGCGACGCCGGAGCGGCTCGCGCAGCTGCGCGGCACGGCCGAGGCCGGGCTGCTGCCGCGCTGGACGGACTGGTGGAACGACGCGGACGGCGTCGCACGCCTGTTCCCCGACGAGGCGACCCAGCGGGCCGTGACGGACGAGCAGCCGCGCCTGCCGCTGAGCTACTACGAGCACCCGGTGCCCAACCCGCCCGGCTGGGAGCCGTTGACGCGCGGCTACATCCAGTTCAGCCCGGCGTACGAGCGGGTCGCCGCCGACGCCGCCGAGCGCGGCTGGTACACCGTGCGCCTCGACGGCGGCCATTTCCACCAGACCGTCGACCCGACGACCGTGGCCGACGCGATCGCCCACCTCGTCTCCCTGTAGTCCTCGAGCAGGTCGAGGAAGCCGGCCCGCTGCTATCGTCGGCCGCGTGCCCGGTGAGCGTCGCGCGACCGCCATCCGCACGATCGCCATGGTCGTCGCGCTGCTGGTCGGCGGCTGGCTCGTGGTGAGCGGCCCGCCCCGGCCCGGCCGCTCGGCGCCGGCTCAGCTCGTCCTGCGTCAAGCGTGGCCGGGCGCCGCCGTCTCGGACACGCCGGGGTCGCTGCCCGACGGCGCGCCGTTCGTGCCCGCGCTCTACCTCGACGCGACCACCTCCGTCGGCGTCGCGCCGACCCCGGACGGCACCGCGCAGCGGGTCGTCCTGCGCGCCGGGGACCGCGTCCGGGAGCTGCAGCGGGTCGAACAGGCCCGCTTCCCGCGCTTCGCCGGCTTCACCCGCGCCGGCGACGACCTCGTCTGGGCCGAGTCGACGGCCACCGCGACCCAGCCCCTCACCCATCGGCTGTGGCGCGCCTCGCGGGCCGGGGATGCGGCAGCGGTACCCCTCACCGCCGACACCGGCGACGCCGAGCTGCTCGGCGCCGAGCACGACCTGGTCGTCCACGACGGCCGGGTGTACTGGGCGGCGACCGCCCCGGACGGCACCGACACGCAGGTGCGCTCGGTCGCGGTGTCCGGCGGCCCGGTGACCGTCACGCCGGTCGACGGCGCGTACGAGCTCTCGGCGTGGCCGTGGCTGCAGACCGCGACCAACGTCCGGCAGGGCGGCGGCCGCCAGGAGCTGCGCAACCTCGACACCGGGCAACGCATCACGATCGTGCGCTCCCCGGCCGAGACCGTCGACTGCGGGCCGGCCTGGTGCCGCTCGATCGTGAGCGCCGGCACCGGCGGGGACACCGGCTACGACGTGCTGCGACCGGACGGCACCGGCCGCCGCCGCGTCGGGGGAGTGGGCACCTTCCCGGCCGTGCCCGAGGTCGCCCTGCTGGACCGGTTCGAGGCGGTGACCCAGGCGGGCACCCGCGACGCGTTCGACGCGTCCCGGCGGCTGGCGCTGGTCGACCTCACGACGGGCCGCCTCGTCACCGTGGCCGACGGCGTCGACCAGGTCATGGCCCGCGACCACACGCTGTGGTGGTCGACCGGCGCCCGCCCGGCCGCGGCGTGGCACAGCCTGGACCTGTCCACCCTGGCGCCCTGAACGGGCCAACGGCGTGCCGCCGGCGCGGTAGCCAGTGCCCTGGTGGCCTTGATCGGCCTAGCGATCAGCTCGCGCGGGCGCGCGGGACGGCGAGGAGGTCGTCGTTGACGTGGAACGCCGCGTCGCGTGCGTTCAACCAGGCACGGACCGGGTGGTTGAACCTGACCCGCGGACTCGGCTACGACGACCTCGTGGAGGCCTCTTGCCCGGGCAAGGTTCCCGCGCTCGTCGCTGCGGACGTTGCGGCCTGGCACGCTCGGGAGGGCAACGACCAGCACATCGATGTCCGCGTGTGGGCGGACCTGCCGCTACCGTGGGACGTGGTCCTTGGCGATGACGACTGCCCCGCCGGGCTGGTGCGGCGGGCCTGTGAGCGGCATGGCGTAGATCCTGAGCGGTCCGGATGGACGCAGCCGTACCGGCAGGACCGCACCGAGCTGCCTGAGCCCGCACCCGATCTGGTCCACGGCGTGGTCGTCGCGTCGCCGTTGCTCGCCGCCGTGATGCGGGACGCCGGTGTCTTCTCCGGTCAGGCCTGAATGAGGTTGCGGACTGCGCCGAGATCGGAGAAGGTGGGCCTGACGCGGCGGTAGCTCAGAGAGCCGGAGGAGGCTCCGGCCAGGCAGAGCGGGTGGCTCACGACCTTCCACCCCGTCCCCGTTTCGACCACGGGTCGCCGCGCTGCTGCTCAAGGCACCCGGTGCATGCACCGGGTGCCTTGAGCTCATCGACATGGACACGTCGCGTCCTTTCGACCGAGGTGCACGCTCAGGCCGCCGATCGAGCGCGCTGGGCCTCGTTAGTCGTGACAGTCGGCGGCCGGTTGCGGCACGGGCCGACTTCCGCGCATGCCGCAGGTCGCGCGGTGCGCCATATCCACAGAAGCGGGCGTGTCGTCCAACACCGTGAACGTTCGTGGTCAGCGCATTAGGTGAGGGTGGCAAGGTCGAGCAGGTGCCAGGTCATCGTCTCGTTGTCGCCGGTGGCCCACCACAACCAGGTCCCGGCCAGGCCCTCGGCGGTGGCCACGGCGATGCCGACCCGCCGGCCGGCGGCCAGGTCGTAGACGCTCAGCCGCTCGCTGGTCGTGGCCGCCTGCGTGGAGATCGGCGCGCTGAGGAACTCGAAGCGGTCCAGCGCCGCGACGTCGACGAACAGCGGCACCTCGCCGTCGGCGTTGATCCGCGGCGTCTGGCCGGTGCCGTCGGTGCGGCGCAGTGTCACGACCGAGCCCTGCTGGGTCGAGATCACGGTCCGGCACCAGGTCGCGCCGCAGTACACGTCCTGGCCGGGCGGCTCCGTGAACGTCCTGCGCTGCCCGGTCACGAGGTCGAGCTGGGCAACAGGCTGGCCGCCGATGCCGTCGTCGGTGGCCCACGGCCAGCCCGCGAGGTGATAGGTGCCCTCCAAGGGGCGCACGTCGACGGTACCCCCGGTCAGCGCGACCGACCGCACGTCGGTGGTCGGCACCGTGGTGCCGCGGGTGGCGGTCCACCAGATGCGGCCGTTCGCGACCTGCAGGTCGTGCATGCCGCCGGTGAAGGTGGCGTGCCCGGTGTCGGTGGTGAGGACGGCGGCGCGCCCGGCGGCGTCGGCGCGGTGCAGCGTGCCGCGGCTGCTGCCCTGGTCGTCGGCGACGCTCGACATCCAGTACACCTGCCCGGCGTCGACGGCGACGGCGTCGACCGAGCCGCCGCCGGCGATCGGGATCGTCTCCAGGCGCTTCGGGTTCGCCGGATCGGCCGGGTCGAGCAGGGCTAGCGTCGCGGTGTCGGGGTTCGCG
The DNA here is from genome assembly GCF_039537565.1 of Dactylosporangium darangshiense. NCBI lineage: Bacteria > Bacillati > Actinomycetota > Actinomycetes > Micromonosporales > Micromonosporaceae > Dactylosporangium > Dactylosporangium darangshiense. Next base: position 6,043 of record NZ_BAABAT010000041.1, on the reverse strand, counting down.
TCGGCGATCTGGATCACGACGGTGTGCGGGTCGAGCACGGCCGCCGGTGTGAAGGTGGTGCCGTCGGGCAGCGTCGCCGGTACGTCGACGGTGCGCGCGCCCGGCCAGGCGCTCGCGAGCGTGTCGGCCGCGGGGGCCCGCACCGCCGGCGGGGCGCCCGGCGTCGGCAGCGCCAGCAGCACGGCGACCGCCGCGGTGGCGGCCGCGGCGGCGAGGCGGATGCGTGCCGGCGCCCTCATGTCTCGTACGGCTGCTTCGGCGCCGGGATCGCGTGCGCGGAGCCGACGGCGACGTAGGGGATCGGCTCGCCGTCGATCGGGTCGGGGTCGGTCCGGGGCGTGTACGTGCCGGTGACCTCCAGCCACGTGTCCGCGGCGGTCCCGGGCGGGACGTCGCCGGCGAGGCCGACCTTGACCGGACGGGCGTCGGCGGCGCAGCACGTGATGATCATTCTGGTGAGGTACCGCCGGTCGCCGTCGATGACGATGAACCCGGACATCGTGACGTTGCGCCCCTGCAGGGTGCGGCCCTCGTCGAAGACGGACCGGGCGGCGTACTCGAGCAGCGACACCCGGACCGGGTCCCCGTCGGGCAGGGGCGGGAAGTCGGACGTGCCCGCGGCGGCCAGGGCGGTCCCGCCGTGCGAGGCGGCGTAGGAGCCCAGCGCGGGCGGCGCGACCAGCAGCAGCACCAGGGCCGGCGCGACGACCAGCCAGGACGGCTCGAACCGGCCGTGCTCGTGCCCGTGCTCCTCGTGGCCCGTGCGCGCCGCGGTGCCGAACAGGCGGGCGAGGTTGACCGCGGCGACGAGGACGAGGACGGCGCCCGCGACGATGAGGTACCACTGCAGGCCCGGCTTGACGTAGCGCACGTAGGTGCCGGTCCACGCGGTGCGGATGAGCGCGCCGCCGATCAGCAGCAGCACCACGGACTGGACCCCGCCCCGGCCCGTCACAGCAGCACGCCGCCGGTCAGCACGGCCAGGGCGACGCCGACCGCGAACGTCGCCGGGGCGAAGCGGACGGCGAAGCGGCGGCCGAACGTGCCCGCCTGCATGGCGAACAGCTTCAGGTCGACCATCGGCCCGACGACGAGGAACGCCAGCCGCGCGGTGAGTGAGAACTGCGACAACGACGCGGCGACGAACGCGTCGGCCTCGGAGCAGATCGACAGCAGCACCGCCAGGCCCGCGAGGGCGACGACGGCGACGGCGGGATGCTCGGCGACCGTGTGCAGCCAGCGCTGGGGTACCAGCACGTTGAGGCACGCGGCCGCGGCGGCGCCGATGACGAGGAAGCCGGCGGCATCGGCGGCGTCCTGGCGTACCGCCGCGAAATATGCCGAAGCCCGGCTCCCGTCGACCGCGGCGCGCCTCGGCGTGCGCAGCCATTCGTCGCGCCCCAGCCGCAGCCAGAGCCACCCCATCGCGAGGCTGGTGGCCAGGCTCGCGACCAGCCGGGCGAGCACCATCGCCGGCCGGCCCGGGAACGCGACCGCGGTCGCCGCCAGCACCACCGGGTTGATCGCCGGCGCGGCGAGCAGGAAGGCGAGGGCCGCGGCCGGTGTGACGCCGCGGCGCATGAGTGCGCCCGCGACCGGCACGGACGCGCACTCGCAGCCCGGCAGCGCGAGCCCGGCGACCCCGGCCACCGGCACGGCGAGGGCCGGCCGGGACGGCAGCGCGCGGGCGAAGAACCGCTCCGGCACCAGCGTTGCGATCGCCGCGGACAGCAGCGTGCCGAGCACCACGAACGGCATCGCCTGCACGACGATCGCGACGAACACGGTCACCCACTCCTGGGCCCGCGGCGATCCGAACGCGCCACCGACCCACCCGCGGGCGACGACCGCCGCGACCAGCAGCACGGCGAGCAGCTCGAGCCCGCGGCCTCGCGTCCGGGTGTCTTCCATCGCGCACAGGTTAGGTGCTCACACCGCCCGGCCGCGACTGAAAGCATTGCAATATAAGCATCTCCGCATGCCGTCCGCCATGATTGGGTATGCCCCCTGCGCGGTGCACCGTTGGATGTGTCGCTGGTCGTGTCGGCCGCGACGGTCCGCCTGAAGCGCACCCGCGCCGGTGACGTCACCGCGGTCCGCGAGGTGGAACCGGCGGCCGGCGCGGGCCGGTTGAGGCTCGCGCGGCGTTGCGCCATCGTGTTCGGACGGTCGCGGCGACATTGTCCGGCTAACAAGCGGGGCGCGCGCTCGCCGCGCTACTCCTCATCGTCGCAGGTGGTCCGGGTCGGCACGGCCGGCCGGAAGGGGCTAGATTCACCCTTCGTGACCAGTGACGGCGGGGGTGGCAGTCGGCTGCGCATAGGCAGCTGGCTCCCTGAGCCCGCCATCCGTCCTGCGCGCAGCGTCACCGTCGCGCCACCGGCCGCGCCTGACCCGGTCGACGTCGAGGTCGAGGACGACGACGGGAATGCGACGCCCGCGCCGCCGGACCACCGGCGCGAGGGCGGCGGCGGTCATCGTCGGCTCTGGGTGGCCGCGGGCGGGCTGGTGCTGTGCGCGGCGATTGCGGCGACGGTCGCCACGTGCTCGGCGCCGTCCGGCAACCGCGGCATCGCGGGCCAGGAGGCGGTCATCGCTCCCGGTAGCGAGCCGGCCACCGTCGAGGAGTCCGCCGACGGCGGCGAGGCCCACCTCGACCGGCGTGCGTCCCCGACGCCGTCGCGCGCGTCCACCCGACCGGCGTTCCAGCCGATCGGCCTGGAGGCGGAGACCGCCTCGGCCGAGCTGGGCGGGCCGGCCGAGATCGTCGCCTACGCCGGTGCGTCGGGCGGACGGATCGTGCAGAATCTCGGCCGCCAGGGGCCGGGTGCCAAGCGCAACGGCACCCTCACCTTCGCGGATGTCGCCGTGCCCAGCGACGGGACGTACACGCTCACGCTGTACCTGGTGAACAGCGGCACCGGCGGCTCGGGCACGGCCGTGGTCACCGTGGCCGGCGGCGGATCGGTCAGCGTCACGGCGACCGGGGGCGCCGACTGCTGCGTCCGGACCGCGGTGGCGATCAATCTCAAGAAGGGTCCGAACAGCGTGACGTTCGGCAACCCGGACGGTCGCGCGCCGTCTCTCGATCGAATCGTGATCAGCGCGCCTTGATGTAAACGGAGGTACGAACGTGCCGGGTGTCGGACGGACAACAGCGGTGTGCGCCGTGATCGCGGCGGCTCTGCTGGCCGTGGCGGCCTGCGGGGGCGGCAACAACGACAGTGCCGGTCAGGCGGGGCCTGCCGAATCCACCAGCGTGGCGCCGGAGCCGGTGGCCGCGCTCGCGCAGGCCGAGCCCGGGCCCTCGGCCAGCCGCAGCGCAGCGCCGTCGCACCGCCCGACCACGACCAAGTCGCCGGTCGTGCCGTCGCGCGATCCGGCCAAGGTGTCCCAGTCGCTGCCCCCGGCGCCGCATCCGCCCGCCGCGCCGCCGAGCTCGCCGGCGCCGGGCGCGAAGTGCCCGACCTACACCGGCCCGAAGGCGCCCGCGGCCGACGTGCGCGCCGCCCTGGACGCGGCCGCTGCCAAGCAGTTCTGGCCGACGAGCGCGCCGTCGATCAGGGTGCCGTCGAGGCTGCTGTACGGGGTGGCGTGGCAGGAGAGCGGCTGGCAGTCGACGATCGTCGCGTGTGACGGCGGGGTCGGGACCATGCAGATCATGCCGGCCACGGCGACCTGGATGAACAACAGGTTCGGCAGCTCGTACGACCTGAACACCCTGACCGGCAACGTCATGATCGGCGGGGAGTACCTGGCCTGGCTCGTCAAGTACTTCGGCGACGCCTACTACCAGGCCAGCTACGACCTGAGCGTCCCGGCGCCGGCCGGCGGCGTGTCGCTGCTGGACAGCATCGTGGCGGCCTACAACTACGGGCCCGGCGCGATCGACCCGACGAAGGGCCGGGCCGGCATCCCGAACTGGAACTACGTCGACAACGTCGAGGCGTTGATGAACAACTGTCCCTGCCTGAACTAGCGGAACGGGGCCGGGCCGGTGCTGGCCCGCAGCGAGATCGGCGGGGCGTGCAGGACGTGGCGCGGCGGCGCCTCGGGAGTGGCGATGCGCTCCAGGAGGAGCCGTACGGCCTGGTCGCCCATCTCGAGCGCCGGCACGTCGGCCGCGGTCAGCGGCGGGCGGAAGTCCTCGGCCCAGTGGCGCCCCGCGACGCCGGCGATGGAGAAGTCGCGGGGCACGGCGAGGCCGGCGTGTTGCAGCGCGCGCTGGATGCCGGGCAGTGCGGCCTCGTTGATGGTCACGATCCCGGTGACGTCGGCGTGGGCGTCGAGCAGGCGCTCGACGCACGCCTCGCCGCCCGCCGCTTCGTCGGGGCAGCAGATGTCCACGCCGGTCAGGCCGCGCTCGGCGACCGCGGCGCCGAACCCGGCTAGGGCGCGGTGGCCGGGGCCGTATCCGGCGGCGACGAGCTCGGCGGAGCGGTTGACGAACGCCAGGTGCCGGTGGCCGAGGTCGGCCAGGTGGTGCACGCACCGGGCGATGAGCGTGGCGTAGTCGACGTCGATCCACCACACGTCGCCGGCGTCGGCGGTGTGGCCGATCGTGACGAACGGCAGGCCGGCCTGCCGGAGCCGGGTGACGCGGTCGTCCTCGAGACGGATCTCCATGAGGATGACGCCGTCGACCCGCCGGCCGGTGATGACGCGTTCGAAGGACCGCTCGTGGTCGCCGCCGGAGGGGGAGAGCAGCACGTCCAGGTCGGCGTGCGCGGCGGCCTCCACGACGCTGGCGACGAAGCCGAGCTGCATGTCGGTCAGTCGCTGGCTCGCCGGCGGGATGACCAGGCCGAGCGTGCGGGTGCGGCCCTCCTTCAGTGCGCGCGCCGCGGCGTTGGGGCGGTAGTCGAGCTCCTCGATGACCGCGAGCACGCGCCGGCGGATCTCGTCGGACACGGTCCGCTTGCCGCTGATGACGTAGGACACCGTGCTGCGGGCCACGCCTGCGCGCTTGGCGATCTCGCCGATGTTCATGACCCTCCAGCGAATCGGTTCGCGCCGAGCCTAGGCCGCTTGCGGACGAGCTGTCAACGAGGGCTTGACCCGGCGGTGTCGCCGTGCCTATCGTCCCTGCGAACCGATTCGCGAACCGATTCGCGACACACCCCCGTTCACCCCGACTGCCAAAAGGGGCTTCTCGTGCGTACCAAGCTGCGTGCTTCCCTGTTAGCGCTCACCCTGCTCGGTGGGCTGGCCGCCTGCTCGACCTCCGGCGGCGACACCGGGTCCGGCTCCGCCGCCGGTGGCACCTACACGATCTGGGACCCGTACCCGCAGTACGACGACGCGTCGGCCTGGGTCCAGCTGCTCGGCAAATGCGGCACCGACGCCGGCGTGGCCGTCAAGCGCACCGGCTACGACACCAGCGACCTGACGAACAAGGCCCTGCTGGCCGCGCAGCAGGGCAACTCGCCGGACGTGCTCATCGTCGACAACCCGGTCGTCTCGACGCTGGCCGAGGCGGGCGTGCTGACCACGACCGACGACAACAAGCTCGACATCTCGGCCATCGCCCCGAACCTCGTCGCGGCCGGCCAGACCGGCGGCAAGACCTACGGCATCCCGATCGGAGCCAACACCCTCGCGCTGTACTACAACAAGGCCGTCCTGACCGCCGCCGGCGTCGACCCGGCCGCCGTCAAGGACTGGGCGTCGCTGACCGCGGCCCTGGGCAAGGTCAAGGCGGCCGGCAAGAAGGGCATCACCTTCTCGGCCATCGGCACCGAGGAGGGCAGCTTCCAGTTCCTGCCGTGGTACTGGGGCTCCGGCGCCGGCCTGCGCAAGCTCGACTCGCCCGAAGCGGTGTCGGCACTGAGCCTGTGGAACGACTGGCTGAAGAACGGCTACGCGCCGAACTCGGTCATCAACAACACCCAGACCACCAGCTGGCAGGAGTTCGCGACCGGCCAGTTCGCGTTCGCCGAGAACGGCACCTGGCAGCTGGGCAACGCCAAGAAGGCCGGCTTCGAGTACGGCATCATCCCGATCCCGTCGAAGACCGGCGGCACCGCGCCCGCCCCGACCGGCG
>NZ_BAABAT010000040.1:0-101616 GCF_039537565.1 Dactylosporangium darangshiense | reverse complement strand
CCCGCTGCCTCGACCGCACGCCGGGTCCAGTCGCGGGCCTCAGCCGTCCGGCCACGATCGACCTCAGCCCGCGCCGCCGTGTAGTACCAGCCCGCCCTGAACGAATGAGCCGGCCCGCAGTGCTGCGGCTTATCGGTGAGCGCCCGGATCAGCTCGACACACTCGGCCGGACGCCCCTGCTCCAGCCGGATCGAGGCGAGCATCGCGATCATCAGCCCGCGCAGCCGGCCGGCCGTGCCGATCGGGCGCAGCGCCCGTTCCACGATCGGCGCCGCCAGCTCCGGAGCATCACGCACGGCCACCGTCGACGCCTGCAGGCTGAGGGCGTACCCGAGAAGATCCGACCGGTTCAGCAGGTGCGCCATGTCCTCGGCCGACTCCGCCGACCGCATCGCCTCGGTGAGCTGGCCGACCACGCGACAGCCGTACGCCTGGCCCAGTAACAGGTACGGCATCAGATAGCTCCGACCGGTGTGCCGTGCCAGGCGGATGCCCCGGCCGAAGTGCCGGATCGCGTCGTCGTAGCGTTCTCCGAGCAGTTCGGCCCAGCCCAGTTGCCCGATGGGGTCCAGGAGATCGGTCAGGTCCTCGTCGCGCATGGCGTCCAGCCAGGTAGCGGCGTCAGTGGCGTTCGCCGCCGAGTCCGCGGTCTCACCGTTGTAGGCAGCGCCGAGCGCACGGCGGGCCGCTGCCGCGATCCTGGCACCCGGCCCGCGCGCGTGGTCGCTGCTTGCGTCTCCCGGCGGAGAAGTCTCAACGACGTCACGCATAGCCACCACCACACGAGCGCACAGAAAGCGTCACGTCCGGGAAGGATGGTGATGCCAGGCAAGACTCCACGGGATGATTGGCATAGCCAGAGGACATACGGGCTTTCCCAGTCACAGGCCTGTTCCTTGACACAAGGAGACTTCTCCAAGTAGTCACAGCCGTAGGGCTGGACAACGCCTCAGGGTTGGCGTCGCCCGGCATTGCGCGGCGGCGACATAGGGGGTGAGCATCTCGCTCGCGAAGTCGCCGAACGCGAGACGTTCCGGCGACAATGCCACACGGGCCGCGGCACCGTGTTCGACGAGCAGAACAGTGCTACCTGATACAACGCCGCCGTCGCGGCCGGCCGGGTTGGTGTGAGCCCGGTCCGGCCGCGAGGCGGTCCTGTGCTTCAGCAGCAGCGCACGGCCGTGCCGCTCTTCAGCCGTTCGAACTCCCGGCGGGTCAGTGGGGCTCCCGCGGTGCGGTGTTTCCGGTAGTGCGCGACGTAGTGGTCGTAGCCGGTCTCGCCGGCCAGTTCGCGTAGGTACCACCAGAGCCGCGTCGGTAGGTGCTGTAGGTTCATCGGTCGCTGTTCCCGTCGACGGCCGCCGCAATGACGAGTTCCCGCTGCTCGCCAGCCGTGGTGAAGAGGCCGGGCGGTGCGACGATCGCCGATTCCACGAATGGCGCCTCCGTTGTCGGGAGTTCCCGGCCCCGGATGATCGCCTGGAGGCATACTCGGGCTCCGTCGACGATCACAATGATGATCAGGACCGCGAAGAGCACCGACAGGATGCCCTGCACGGTGGAGTTGGTGACGACCTGGTGCATCTGGTCGAGGTTCTTGGCGGGTGCGAGGACCTTGCCGTGTTCGATCGCGTCGGCGTAGCGCTGGCGCTGGGCGAAGAAGCCCATCTTCGGGTCGGCGGAGAAGATCTTCTGGTAGCTGGCGGTCAGCGTCACCGCCGCGTCCCAGGCCAGCGGGATGGCGGTGACCCAGGCCCATTTGAGCCGGCCGCTCTTGACCAGGATGACTGTCACAACGGTCAGCGCCACGGCGGCGAGCAGCTGGTTGGCGATGCCGAACAGGGGGAAGAGTTGGTTGATGCCGCCGAGTGGGTTGGTGACGCCGGTGTAGAGGAAGTAGCCCCATGCGCCGACGACGGCCGCGCTGGTCAGCCAAACGCCGGGTCGCCAGCTGATCCGGCCGATCGGCTTCCAAATGTTGCCCAGCATGTCCTGGAGCATGAACCGGCCTACCCGGGTTCCGGCGTCGACCGTGGTCAGGATGAAGAGTGCTTCGAACATGATCGCGAAGTGGTACCAGAACGCCTTCACTGCCGTACCGCCGAGGAATCCGGAGAAGATCTCGGAAATCCCCACCGCGAGGGTGGGTGCGCCGCCGGTGCGTGACACCAGTGTCGGTTCACCGACGGCGGCGGACGCGGCATGGAGGCTTTCGGGCGTGACGGTGAAGCCGAGGTTGGTCACCGCGGTCGCAGCGGTCTGGAACGTCGTGCCGACCACGCCGCCGGGCGAGTTCATCGCGTAGTACAGCCCTGGATCCAGCAGCGACGCGGCGATGATGGCCATGACCGCGACGAAGGACTCCATGAGCATGGCGCCGTAGCCGACGAGCCGGACTTGGGACTCTTTCTGGATCATCTTCGGTGTGGTGCCCGAGGAGATCAGCGCGTGGAAGCCGGACAGCGCTCCGCAGGCGATGGTGATGAAGGTGAACGGGAAGAGCGCGCCGGCGAAGACCGGGCCGTTGCCGGTCGAGGCGAATTTGGTGATCGCTTCGTTCTGCAGGGCCGGGTTGGTCACGAGGACGCCGACCGCCAGCAACGAGATCGTGCCGATCTTCATGAACGTGGACAGGTAGTCGCGCGGCGCCAGGAGCATCCACACGGGCAGGATCGAGGCGACGAAGCCGTAGCCGATCAGGCAGAAGACCAGCGTTTCCGGCTTGAGGGTGAACACGCCCGCCCAGCTCGAGTTCTGCACCCAGCCACCCGCGACGATGGCGAGCACCAGCAGGCCGACCCCGATCACGCTGGTCTCCACGACGCGGCCCGGCCGCATTACCCGCAGGTAGAAGCCCATGAACAGGGCGATCGGGATGGTCATGGCGATGGAGAAGGTGCCCCAAGGCGACTTCGCCAGCGCGTTGACCACGACGAGTGCGAGGACACCGAGCAGGATGATCATGATCGAGAAGACCGCGACGAGGGCCGCGACGCCACCGACGCGGCCGATCTCGTCCCGGGCCATCTGGCCGAGGCTCTTCCCGTCGCGGCGCATCGACAGGAACATGACCACCATATCCTGCACGGCGCCGGCGAAGACGACGCCGACGATGATCCAGATGGTCCCGGGCAGGTAACCCATCTGCGCCGCCAAGACCGGCCCGACCAGCGGCCCGGCACCCGCGATCGCGGCGAAATGGTGACCCAGCAGTACCCGTCGGTCGGTCACGTGGTAGTCGATGCCGTTGTCCAGCCGCTCCGCGGGCGTGGCGCGTCGGTCATCGACCTTGAGCACGCGCCGGGCGATGAACCGCGCGTAGAACCGGTAGGCGATCGCGTACGAGCACAGCGCCGCAACGACCAGCCAGATCGCCGAGATGCGCTCGCCGCGGGCCAGCGCGATCATCGCCCAGGCCACCGCACCAACGACCGCGACCGCCGTCCAGATCGCGATGGACCGCAAGCCCGGACGTGGCCGGGTCTTCGGCATAAAGATGCTCATGCATGTTCTCCAGGATGGGGGTGTCCGCCCGGATGCGTCCCAGGCGCGCGGACCCCAGGGTTCGCGCGCTTCAGCAGCAGATGGCTGAGCGCCATCAGCGCCACGCTGAGGAAGATCCAGGCGAGCTGGAACCAGTAGAAGAAAGGCAGCCCGGCCAGCCGGGGCGTGGTGCGCGCGTACCACGGCACCCCGAGGATGGCCACGAGCGGCAGTGCCAGGCCGGTATAGGCGGCGAACCTGAATGCCTTCCGGAATCTCGCCATACCGGCCTCCCGAGCAGTCGTCGACGATGCATGAATGTTGCGCACCCATGTCGCACGGTTTACCGCCCGATTGCCTCTTGTTTCGTGTCAACCGATCCGGAAGCCTGCGCAACATACGAAGGACTGAGAGGTGCCCATGGTCGATCCCGCCAGCACCACCGCCTTCACGCTGGTCGTCGCCGGCACGTCGCTGCTTGCGATCGCCGCGCGGCGCTTCCGGGTTCGCGACGAGCTGCCCACACTCGACGGCTGGGCTCTGGCCGGGCGGCAGTTCGGGGCCGTGCTCACCTGGTTCCTGCTCGGCGGCACGATCTACACGGCCTACACGTACGCCGCGGTACCGGGTCTGGTGTACGGCGTCGGGGCGTTGGGGTTCTTCGCGCTCGCGTACACGGTGATCGTCTACCCGCTGGCCTTCGTGCTCCTGCCGAGGCTGTGGCAGGTGGCGAAGGACAACGGCCACACGACGGTGGCCGACTACGTGCGAGCTCGCTACGACTCACCGCTCCTCGCGCTCGTGGTGGCGCTCACCGGGATCCTCGCCACCATGCCGTACATCGCCCTGCAGCTACTCGGCATCCGCGCGGTCCTGGTCGCCGGCGGCCTCTACCCCGACGGGATCGCGGGCGACTTCACGCTGGTCGCGGTGTTCGCGGTGCTGGCCGGCGCCACCTACCGCAGCGGGCTGCGCGCGCCGACCGTCATTTCCATGGCCAAGGGGGTCCTGGTCGGCACGACGGTCGTCGGCATCGTCGTGCTCGTCCTCGACCGGCTCGGCGGGCCGCAGGCGGTGTTCCGCGCCGCCGAGGACACCATCACCGCGCGCGGCGTACCGGAGACCTCCTTGACCCTCACCCCCTCGCTCTATACCGCCTACGCCACGCTGGCGCTCGGCTCCGCGCTCGCGCTGCTCATGTACCCGCACGTACTGACCGCGTCCTTCGCCGCGTCCAGCAGCGACCGGCTCCGCAAGGCAATCATCGGGTTACCGGCGTGGACCGCGGTGCTGGGCCTCTTCGCGCTGCTCGGCGTCGCAGCGCTCGCCGCGGGCGTACAGGCCCGGCCCGGCAACGCCGAGGCGGCCGTGCCGCTGATGGTGCGGGAGCTGACCTCACCGGTCGCCGCTGGGCTCGTGTTCGGTGCGCTCGCGGTGGGGGCGCTGGTGCCCGCCGCGGTGATGTCGGTCGGCACGGCGACGCTGTTCGTGCGCAATGTCTACGTCGAGTACTTCCACCCGTTGGCGACGCCGAAACACCAGGCGCAGGTCGCCCGCGCGGTGTCGCTGGTGGCGAAGTTCGGGGCGCTGGCGTTCGTCTTCGGCCTACCGGACCAGGACGCGATCAACCTGCAACTGCTCGGCGGGGTGTGGATCCTGCAGACGTTCCCCACTGTCGCCCTCGGGCTGTTCACCCGCTGGCCGCACCGCGGCGCGCTGCTCGCCGGCTGGCTCGGCGGCATGGTCGCGGGGACCGCACTGGTAGCCTCCGGCGGCTTCTCTCCCGTCGTCTCCTTCGCCGGCGTGCACGTGTACGTCGCGCTCGCCGCGCTGGTGCTCAACCTCACGGTCGCTGCCGCGCTGACCCCGGTGCTGGACCGGCTCGGCGTGGCCCGGGAACTCGGCAACGGTACCGCCATCGGGGCGGTGGTCCCGTGACGCAGCAGGTCTCGTCACGCCCGTTTGCACCGGCCGCCGACCCGGCCGCAGCCGGGCTCGGCCCCGCCGGGGGGAACCTCGCCGACACGGAGCGCGAGGCTGCGTTGGCCAGGCTCTTCGACGCCAACCACACCCCGCTGCTGCGCCTGGCGGTGCTGCTCGGTGCGGAGGGCGAGGCCGAGGACATCGTCTCGGAGGCGTTCTACGAGTTGTACCGGCGATGGCACCGATTGCGCAGTCACGACGCCGCGCTGAGCTACCTGCGCGCCGTCGTTTGCAACCTCGTGCGGATGCGGGTGCGCCGGCTACAGGTGGCACGCAGGCACGCGGAGCAGGTGATCGAATCGGTCGGGTCGGCCGAGGCCGAGGTCCTGCTGCGCGACGACCAGCGAGCCCTGGTGGAGGCGATCAAGGGACTGCCGGCCCGGCAGCGGGAGGCGCTGGTGCTGCGGTACTGGCTGGATCTGCGAGAATCGGAGATAGCCGCGGCTATGGGCATCTCGGCCGGCGCGGTCAAGTCACACACGTCGCGGGGTATGGCCACGCTCACGCGCTTACTCGAGGAGCGAAGATGAGTGGCGTTCCATCCGATCAGGCGCCGGGTCAGGCGCCCGCAACCGGTTCGGCCGCGGGCGGGGGGATCGCCGAGGAGCAGCTCCGCGATGTGTTCGACGCGCTCGCCACTTCGGTGCACGGCGCGTCGAATCGCTACCCGGCCGCCCTGGCCGACTGGAGGCGCCGGGAACGCCGGCGGCGGATCGTGCTGGCGATCCTCGCCGCAGTGATCTTCGCGCTGGCCGACATCATCGGCCTATGGGCCCTCGGCCGCGCTAACGTCAACATCCACATCATCTTCGATGACCGGCCGGGCCACAGCACCGAGGCGCCGAGGAGCGGCATCGGGCCGCCGCCGTAGCCGGCGCCCCACCCTCATCCCACGGACACCGCACCTGCGGTGAATCCCGCAATGAACCGCTTGAGCAGCAGATTGAATACGACGGCGACGGGCACCGCGACCAGCACGACGGCGCTCTGCAGGGACTGCCAGTAGAAGAGATCCCCACCGATCAGCTCCGTGGGGACTCCGGTCGAGACCACCTTCCCGGCGGTGCGGGCAACGAACGCCGTCGCGTAGAGGTACTCGCTCATGCACAGCACGAAACTGAGCACCACGACGGCCACCAGCCCCGGTGCCACCAGCGGCAGCGCGACCCAGCGAAATGCGGCGAAGCGGGTGCAGCCGTCCGCCATCGCCTGCTCCTCCATTCGCGCTGGAATCGCGCTGAAAAATCCCATCAGCAGCCAGACGGATACCGGAATGGTCACGGTCGGATAGATCAGCACCAACGCCCAGTCCGAGTCCTGCAGCCCAGCGGCGGCGACGAGCCGCGACAGCGGCAGAAACAGCACGCTCGGCGGGACCAGGTAGGTCAGGAAGATAGCCATGCCGAGACGCCCGGCCCAAGGCCGCCGCAGCCGCGCCAGCGCATAACCGGCGGGCGTGGCGAGCACGAGGGTGCCCACCGCTACGAGAGTGCTGATCCACAGCGTGTTCCACGCGAACGTCGCGAAAGCAGTGTGCCGCAACAGATAGACAAGGTGGTCTGCGGTCGGTGGAGCGTTGAACCACAGAGGGCTGTGCGCCGGGTCGTACAAGTCCCGGTTGAGCTTTACAGCGGTGAGGGTGCTCCACAAGAACGGCCCTGCGCCCAGCAGCGCTGCGGTGTATGCCGCCACGTGCACGACTACGGTGCCGAGCCGTTGCCGCCCCCGCGCTCGTGCGGTGCGCACCGTGGGGATCACCGGGCCACCATCCGACGTACCAGGCCGAGGATAGCTAGCGTGGCCGCGAGCAGCATCGGCAGCAGGAACAGTGCCACCGCGGCGCCCTGACCCACGTCGCCGCCGGCGATGACTTTGCCGAACGCAAGTGTGGCAAGCATTTCAGTGGAGCGGTTCGGGCCGCCATCGGTCAGTATCCGCACCACCGCCATGTCGCCAAACGTGAAGACCGCGCAGAACAACGCCGCGACCGCGACGATCGGGGCGGTCAGCGGTACCGTCATGAAGCGGGTCCGCATCCAGCGACCCGCGCCGTCGATACGTGCCGCTTCATGGATGTTGCGCGGGATCGCTACGAGCCCGGCCATAATGATCACGGCGGTGAGCGGGGTGAGCCGCCACGCCTGCACCGCAACGACCGCCGCCATGGCCGTCGAAGGCCGACCCAGCCAGTTGGCGCTCTCAGCCGCGCCGAGCAGGCCCAGCTGCCGTCCGGCCCAGTCCAAGGGCGAGTAGACCGAGTTGAGCAGCCACAGCCACGATACCGCCGAAAGGGTGACCGGAGTGACCCACGGCATTAGCACGCAGAGGCGGACCAGTGAGCGCCCGTACACGCGAGCCAGCATGAGTCGAGCCACCACATTGCCGCCGGCCACGGCTAGCGACGTCGTCCCTACGGTGATGACGAACGTGTTCAGCAGCGACCGCCAGAACACAGAGTCAGCCAGGACGAGGTCGATGTTGCCCAGGCCAACCCAATCGAAACTCGGGTCGGCAACGGTCACATCGGAGAGTGCGTAGGCGACGGCCAGGACGACCGGACCGAGGATGAAGGCAAGGACGTAGCCGGCCGTCGGCACGACGAATAGCATCGCGAGCGCGGTGTCGCGCTCGCGGATGCGGCGGCGACGTTGCGCGAGCGTGTGATTTCCCATCAGGCCACCAAGCCGCGGGTCTGCCACTTGGCATAGATGGATCGGGCCTGAGCCGCCGCATCGGCGACCGCGGTTGCGGCGCTGACCTCGCCTCGCGCCGCCCGGGCGAACATGTTGGGAACGACGTAGCTGCTGACTATTTCACCGGTGGCGGCGTTCGCCGTGCCCGGGTAGCCGAGGCCGATGCTCCACTTGGCGGCGTCCGCGAGCAGCGCCAGCTTGTCCGGCGGATTGGCGCCGAACGGGTCGCGCCGGAGCCAGTTTGCCAGCTCTGGCGTGCGGCCTGGCCAAGCGCACAAGTCATACAGCATGGACGAGTACGTGGCGGCCGCGAAATTGGCGGTGTAGTGCAACAGGAACTCCTGACCAGCGGCCGCTCCAGCGGCGTACTTCGGGATGACCCAGTTGTGCACGAGGTGGTGCGCAGCCAACGCACCCGCCGGCCCGCCCAGCGCGGGCACGAACTCTATGTCGCGCGCGACCGCGGGAGTGTTCCGCTGCGCCGTGCGCCAGGCGGAGATCGAGTTGGTGATATACGACAGCCGACCGGCGACCATCCCCTGGTTGTTCGAGCTGGGAACCCACGAGAACACCTCGTTGGTCATGGCCTGGCGGTACAGCCGCGTCATGAACTCCACCGCCGCGACGGCCTCGGGCCCGTTGAGCGTGACCCGTCCCTCAGCGTTCTGTACGGAGGATCCGAACGAGCACAACAGGGACCACCCGACCATGTTGGAATCGAGCTCCTGGGACATCCCCAGGCCGAGCCGGTTGCCGCTGGCCCGGCGGATCTCGGTTCCGCCGCGTAACAACTCGTCCCAGCTTGCCGGTCCATTGGTCAGGCCGATCGCCGACCACATCGAGCGCCGAAAGTTGCCGGGATCCGGGACCCAACCCGGTGCGTAGGCGAAGTACCGGTTCGTCGTCGGATTGAAGCTCGACTGCCGGCACAGCTCCGCCTGAGGCCCCCACCGCCGGTTGGCTTCCCGGACGAGATCGCTCAGATCCAGCACCGCGGGCTCGAACTGCGGCAACGGCGCAACGTGCTGGATGAGGTCGTGGCCCTGAGCGGCGTATATTTCGGCCGCTACCCGGGTCGTGATCTGACTCAGATCGATATGGTCGATGCTGACGTCGACGCCGACCCGCCCCGCCCACCGGCGGGCGAAGTCGTCGAACCAACGGTCGTACGTCGGCACGAAATGGCTCCAGGCGAGGATCCGCAGCGATCCGGACAGCTTGCCCGTCGGCGGTGTGAACTCCTCCTGAGGTGCGCCGACGAGCACGCCGGTACTGGAGCCGTCGTCGTCTTCATGGGCGCAGCCGGAGGCGAGCGCCATCGCGGTCGCCGCAGCGCCACTCATAAGGCGGCGTCTGCTCAGCCCTTTGGATGGCACGTTAGGTAATGTCACCTCCTTCTGTTGCCGTGTCCGGCGAATCGTTTACACCACAAATCCGACAGGACCCATGAACGTCCACGATCTGCGGCTCCGCGGTGTCCACCGCTGCGCGCTGTGCCGACGACATGTTCCGTTTGGCATCCAATCGGCGTCGAGGGCTTCGCGCAGCCAGTCGGTGGGGCCTGGGCCGCTGGTCATCGTCCTGGCCAAGCGATCGTCGGCCTGCTGCCCACCGCCTCCGGTTCGATGCATCTCGACAGAACGAACATCACCACACTGCCCGCGTATCGCCGAAGCTGGGCCGGGATCGGATACGTACCACAAGGCCGAGGACTCTTCCCCGCCTCACCGTCGAGGAAAACCTCCGCATCGGCCTACACGGCACCCGCCCAAAACCACAACAATCCCCGACGAGATATGCAGCTACTTCCCGTCCTGCACCAACGCCGCAAACAACCCGCCGGAACACTCTCCGGAGGCGAGCAACAACAATTCGCGATCGTCCGTGCCCTCGTCGGCCGGCCAGCCGTGCTGATCCTCGCCGAACCATCCGAAGGCATCCAGCCCAACCTCGTCACCGCCATCACCGACCGGCTCAAATCACTGGCGACCCGCCCACTGCTTGGCCGTACTCCTCATCGAACATCGCCTCATCGCCCAGCGCCGGGCACCACCGTGCAGCCGCACCGGCGCCGGCGCGGCGGGTCACCGGCACAGCGATCCCCCATGAGGCACCAGCACGGCCACGGTCCACATCGGACGCTCCGGTTGAACATCACGCCCGAACCGATCGTCAGCTCCCAAATGAGACACGGTCTCAGCGTCAAACGAGCAGTCGCGGGCGGTCCGGCAAGTTGCCAAGCCCGCCTGCCGGTTTACCGCGGCACCGCGGTTTCTCGCCATGAGCGATTTTTCGTCGACCCCGTCGGCCAGCGTTGCTCGCCGCTCAACAACTCCATAGCTGCGTCCATGTCCACCCGTGGGAGGCGTCCGTGTCGGACCCGCAAGATCTGGTTGAGGTTGTCGGACGCTGTGCCGCGCCCCGCCCGCCCACCACCCCTACCTACGGGCCACTCGGAACACGCGCATCTCACGTCGCCGCTGCCCTAGGCACTGCGACGCGCCCTGGTGAGCGAGCCCTGCTGATGCGTCCGCACGGCGCCGACTCCATCGTCGCCTTCCTCTGCCTCCTTTAGGCAGGCGCCGTCGCGGTCACTCTCTTCCCGCCCACTATCGCAATCGCCGCGCACGGAACCGCGCCTCGTGACGCCCGACATCGACGCCGTACCGGCTATCGTCCTCACGCCGCCGCCCAGGTCGCCGTCGTAGAGAGCCTTTGTCGCGGCCGCGTACGCGCGACCGCTTCCGCTCGTAGGTCGGTGCCTAGATGCCGGCCGACTCGCTCCGTGATGTCGTAGGAGGAAGTCATGTTGCCGGCGAAACTCACCACTTCGGTGATGCGCGAACTGGTACGCCACCGAATCGCGACATCCCGCGAGATCGTCGCGACGCTACTCGAGCGCATCGACGCCCGACAAGACCTGCACGCGTTCATCGCTGTCGTCAACGATATACCCGACGGTGCCGGGTTCAGGGGGCCGCTGGCCGGCCTCCCGTTGGCGGTCAAGGACAATATTGACACCGTCGACCTACCGACGTCGGGTGGTACGCCGGCGCTGCGTGGCTGCCGACCGGCTGCCGACGCCCCGACAGTGGCGGCGGCGCGGCGGGCCGGCGCGCTCGTTTTGGGCAAGACCAACCTCGACGAGCTCGCGTTCGGCACGACCAGCCACAACACCGGCTTTGGCGTGGTCGCCAATCCACGGGCGCCGGGTCGGTCGGCCGGTGGCTCGAGCGGCGGCAGCGCGGCCGCGGTCGCCGCCGGTCTGGCTCCGGTGGCACTGGCCACCGACACCGCCGGCTCCGCGCGCATTCCGGCGGCATACTGCGGCGTGGTCGGCTTCCGGCCCACAACTGGCAGGTGGGGCAATGACGGGACAATCCCGCTGTCCACGACCCGGGACACCGTGGGCGTGATCGCCAACACCGTCGCCGACGTGTCGCTCATCGACACCGTCGTCACCGGGCAGCCACCATTGCCAGCCACCGATCTGAAGGGGCTTCGCCTCGGCGTACCGCGCGACGGTTTCTATGCTGACCTGCACCCCCTGGTCGCCGCGCACACCGAGGCGGCCCTCGTCCGCCTCGCCGACGCCGGCGCAGCCCTGGTTGAGGTGAGCGTCGCCGGCGCGCACGAGTTGGACGTACAGTGCGGCCTGCCCATGGTGCTCCACGAGGTTCACAGGGCTCTGCCGGGCTATCTGGCCGCGCTGCCAGCACCGTTCAGCATGCTGACCTTGGCCGATGTCGTCGACCAGGTCAGCACACCGGACGTCAAGGCCATCCTGGACGCCGTCCTCGCGTGGCCGATTACCGAGGCCACCTACCGGAGATGCCTGCAGGCGCGGGATCGGCTCCGCACCGCATACTTGCGGGCATTTGGCGACAGCGGCATCGCCGCACTGGTCTACCCTACGGTGCCGTTACTGGCCCCGCCGATCAGCGACACGACAACCACCAGCCACAATGGACGCGACGTCGACGTGTTCCTCACCTCGATTCAGAATACTGATCCCGGTTCGGTCGCCGGGATGCCATCGATCACCGTGCCCAATGGCGCCACGGAGGCGGGTGTGCCAGTTGGCCTGTCGTTGGAAGCCACTCCGCGCGGCGACCGGCGGCTGCTGGCCATCGCTGTCGCGGTCGAGGACGTGCTCGCGTGATCTCTGTAGTTCGCGTCCCGCAATGCATTCTCCGCGTTGCCGCTGGCCATCCCGAGCGTCGCCCGCCACGGGCCGACGCGGAAGCCAGACGGCACGCGCACCGTCCTCCCGCCTCGGTCATCCATCCTTGTTCCGGAGACCCTAGAGGTTTACATCACCGCTACAACGACCGGTGCGAAACCCAGGGCCAACAGACCGACGACGGAGAGTCGACCAATCGCCGCTCACGTGCCTCATCTGCAGGCTGACGATCGGTTCGGGTGTGATGTTCACCTGCCGAGTGTCCGATGTGGATCGCTGACGGCCTGGTGCCCTGCGGGAGATCGCTCTCGCCGCTGACTATGCCGGCCGCAATCTCAACCCGGTCGAGTGCTCCTGGTGGAGGCAGCATGACGCAACGACCACCGCAGCCGCCCAGCCGCAACTGGAGCACGATGTACGCCGCCGTGCGCGACACCGGCGAGGAGGGCGGCGCTCAAGTTCATCCCGACCGGCACGCTCACCTCGCGCCAGCTGTCCCACCTCGCGGACATCGGCCGTGAACTGGCTGTGCACCGTCGACTCAGCCGTCCGAACCTCATCAGCGTCCTGGACAATTTGATCGTCGACGATCCAGCGGAGCGAGACCTCGACGGCGCGAACGTGATCGCGGCGGAGCTCGCGGAGAGCTCCGCCGCCGCGGCGCTCGTCGCGACCGGCGGCGGGCTGCCGGAGGACTGCCGAGGTGTGCGCCGGCCTCGCCTGCATGCAAGAGGCCGGCTGGGTGCACGGCGACCTCACAGCAATCAACGGATGGTTCTGCGCCGACTTACCAACACGCCTGGAGCAGCAGGGAGGCCGGCGTGCTTACGCGACGCCCCAGGCTCCGTCACGGATCGGTTCTGTGCTGCGGCAGCCGCACTCCTCGAAAGATGCTTGCGGTCAAGGGTTCGCCATCGGGCGGTGCCACGGCTGTATCGCGGGTCCCTCCTCACGGTGGCATCGGACCAGGGTGCCGAGGTGTCGCCATCCGTCCGGCTCGCGGACGGCGGGCAGGCAGCACTGCGGACCGCGGCACTGCAAGTTCAGAGCCGAAAAGTATGCGGCCGACCGGTCACGAAGCAGCACCGATGATGCGCGTCGTGATGCCGCCGGCATCACGACGCCGGAGTCGGCCCGGTTGAGCCACGGGTCAGCTACGGTGCTGTGCGACGCGTCGGCGCCCCTGTCGGCGGGCCTGCGGCTGATGGAACTCATGGACACTCCTGCAGTTGCAGCGTGGCAGCGGCGTCGAACGACGCCGGGGTGGCTCGTCGCCGAGTGGGCGGTGGCAGCGGGCAGTCGGTGCCGGAGAACGGCGCAGAATGATTCGCCGGCAGCACGGCGCGGCGTCACCTCCCAGTCCTCTATGTATTGCGCAGACTCCCGGAATGGTTGACACGAAACAACCGGCAACAAACCGTGCGATTTCGAGTACGCAACACACCGGCATCGTCGACGACTGCTCGGAGGCCGGGATGACGAGATCGCGAAAGACGATCAGGATCAACGCCTACGCCAGCATGGCGGTGCTGCTCGTGGCCCTCTCGGTACCGCTGTACGCGTAGACGGGGCCCCGGTGGGATGCCCTTCTTCTACTGGTTCCAGTTCGCCTGGATCTTCCTCGGTGCAGCACTTATGGCGGTCAGCTATCGGCTGCTGCGCCGCACCGACGCCACTGACCGGCCGTCGGAGAACTCATCCGGGCAGACGCCCGGCATGCGGCTGACCAACGGACCCTGCAAACGAAGCCCTCACCAAGTTCGATCTCACCGGCAACGGCCCGGTCTTCGCCGGCGCCCTGTTCCGTTCACCTTCACCACGATCACCTGCGGGGCGCTGTGCAGCTTCCACCGCTCCAACGGTGTTGTCGGTGAACATCTGTCCGATGTAGAGGCTTCCTGCGTCGCGCTCGCTGACGCCGGCGTTACGTGGATGCGGTTGTCGGCCACCGCCTGCTGGATGCGGGGACACCGGGTAGCTCGGCTGGTGTCCTTCTGGTCGACGCATTCTCGGGTCCGACACGAACGCCTCCCACAGACTGACACGGACGCAGTTCAATAGCTGTTGCGATGCGAGCAACGCCGGCCGGCACGGCCGAGGAAGGTTCGCACATGGCGAAAACTCATCAGGTCGTGTAAACCTTTAGGCAGGCTGGGCAACGGCAGGCTTGCGTGTCCAATGTGGAGTATCTCGCGGCTTACTGTCCATCGTGATGTCGGGCGTCGTGTACCGCCTGGCCACCTCCGCCGCCTAAACATCTACCCCATGGCTTAGGCGCCACTCGTAGTTGCGCCGCCCGTGTGAGCTGATGGGCGCCCGGGGGGCGAAGAGTCCGCGCGTTTCTTGCTTGCCTCAGTTGCGAACGAGACTACCGATGAACTGTGAGGAACCGCGCGTGCTGACGAGATCGTGCTGAACCACGAGGCACAAACACCATCAGACCTTGGCGCAAGGACAACGCATGCGGCTGGCACGACGCCGGGAACGCCGGGACCGTGGAGGATCCCACGGCCTGGATCGACGTGCGGCCGCTAAGCCTCAGGACGGGACCACCTCAGCACCGCGCGTCGCCATGCTCGCCTGGACAGTGGGTGCTGCCCTCAGCCCGGCCTTGCGGCAGGCGGCCAGCAAGTAACGATCTGCGGTGCCGATGGTGGGGGGTCGGCACCGCCTTCCCAATCGTTGTGGCTGCCAGGCGGGAACGGCGCTCCGTCGAGCAGCCCTGCGAACCGTGGCCCCTGGGCCCAGTCTTCGGAAAGGACTCGCATTCGCATGAATCACTACAGGATGAGTTCCAACGGCTCGGGAGAAGTATCGCGACGAACCCTGATGGTTGGGGCCGTCGGGGCGTTCGCGACGCTGACGATTCCACTGTCGGCAGGGGCGGCGCAGGCCGCCCCGACTACCGGCGTGGACCCGGTCACTGTCTCCTCCCCGTGTGGGCGGGTGCGGGTGACAGTACAGGTGGAGTCCGGGGTCGCGACGTATACCGTTGCCGTGGATGGCGCCGAGGTCGTTCCGCCCAGCCGGCTCGGACTCACTCTTGACGACGCGGACTTCACGTCGGGCCTGATTCTGACCGACCGCGGTCGTCCGAGGACGGTGCCGGTCGACTACGAGCTGCTGCAGGGCAAGGTCTCCCGGGTCCGCAAGACGATGACCGAACGTGTCGTCTCGCTGCGCAACGCCCAAGGCTTCGCTATGGACATCGTGCTGCGCGCCGACCGCGAGGGCGTCGCCTTCCGATACCGCTTCCCTGACCGGGGTGACGGCGCAACGCACACCGTGGTCGGCGAGGCCACCGGCCTGACGCTGAACATCCCGGCCGACGGCGGCGAGCAGTTCACCCTGCCCTATACCGTCCAGAAGCCGAAGTACCAGGAGTGGTACGTCCCTCGCGAGGACCACACCGTCCCCGTGCTGGGTAAGCCCACCATCTCGCCCCGCGGCGCGTCCTTCCCGCTGCTGGCCCGCACCGCGGCGCACGACGGCAAGGAGTGGTGGGTCCTGGCGAGCGAGTCCGGCATGGACGGTACGTACCCCGCCTGCCACCTCACGCAGCCGGTGGTCGATCCGGCCGCCGGACGGGTCACGTACACCATCGCGTTCCCGTTCGACGACGAGGCGCTGGGCACCCTCGGCCCCGGCACCCCCCAGGTCGGCGGCGCATGGCAGACGTCGTGGCGGTTCGTCGCGGTCGCACGGACCGCCGCACAGGTCGCCGAGACGACTCTCGCCACCGACCTCGGCGTGCCCTGCGCACTGGACGACACCTCGTGGATCCGCCCCGGGGCCGCAACGTTCAGCTGGATGATGGACCACAACAGCCCCAAGAGCCTGGAGCAGACCATCCGCTGGTTCGATCTGGGTCAACAGATGGGCTGGCCGTACGCGCTCGTCGACGCCCGGTGGGATCAGATGACCGACGCGGCCGGCACCCCAGTCCCCCTCGAGCGCATCGTCGCCGAGGCCGACCAGCGCGCTCTCAAACTCTTCCTGTGGTTCAACTCCGGCGGCACGAACAACACCGGCTCCGGCACCCCGCGCAATCTTCTCGTCGACGCGGCCACCCGCCGCGCCACCTTCCAGCGGCTACGCGATCTCGGCGTCGCGGGCGTCAAGGTCGACATGTGGGAGGCCGACAAGCAGCAACTCATCGCCTGGCAGCGGGAGGTGATCGAGGACGCCGCCCGCTACCGGCTGCACGTCGTGCTGCACAACACCACGATCCCGCGCGGCTGGGACCGCACCTACCCGCACCTGCTCGGCGTCGAGGCGGGCATCGCCAGCGAGCACTACTCCAACACCAAGCCGCTGGCCGACCAGATCCCCGAGCAGACCACCATCGCGGCCATCACCCGCAACGTCGTCGGCGCCTTCGACTACGGCACCACCCTGCTGTCCCCGTACGCCCTCCCACAGAGCCCGCGCCGCACCACCGACGCACACGAGTTGGCCCTCACCGTTGTCTACCAATCCGGCTTCAACGGCTTCGCCGACACCCCCGAGGCCTACCTCACCCAGTCACCCGAGGTACGCCACCTCCTCAGCACCGTACCGGTCGCCTGGGACGAAACCCGATTCCTGGCCGCAGACCCCGCCAGCCACGTCATCGTCGCCCGCCGCAAGGGCCGCACCTGGTACATCGCCGGCGTCAACGGCAAAACCGTCACCATCGCCCCTGGCCTCGACCCCTCGGCCCCCAACTACACACCACCCACCGGCCACGCCCAGCAACTGACCGTCGACCTTCGCGACCTGGGCATCCAGCCCCGGTCCACCCTCCGACTGTTCGCCGATACCTCCGCCACAGATCCAACCCTGCGATTGACGAACCCGCGCGGCCGCTCGCTCACAGTCGATACCGCCCCCTTCGGCGGATTCATCGCGGTCGTCCAGTAGTGCTTTGTTAGGTCCTGCATGTCGTGGGGTCGCTGGGGCGGTGCGGGTAGTTTCTTGCCTCAGTGACCCCTGATGAGCTTTCCGTTGTGCGGCAACGCCTTGAGGCGTTCACGGCGGATGTGTTCGCGCCCTTGGCCCGGTCGGATCAGCGGGCCACAGGCGTGACGTATCTGCGGGGGTTGTTGCTGGACGGGCGGCGCAAGTCAATGCGGCCCATGGCGGCGCGGCTCGGGGTGGATCATCAGGGGTTGCAGCAGTTCGTGACCACCTCGACCTGGGACACCGCGGCGGTGCGGATGCGGTTGGCTCGCCGAGCTGTGGATCTGGTGGAGCCGGTGGCGTGGGTGGTCGACGACACCGGCTTCCCGAACGACGGCGTCGGTTCGCCGGGTGTGACCCGGCAGTACTCCGGCACCGTCGGTAAGGTCGGCAACTGCCAGATCGGGGTGGGCGTCCACACGGTCACCGACGCTGCGTCGTGTCCGCTGGGCTGACGGTAGTTCCTGCCGGAGTCGTGGACGAGTCGAAAGCGGCACGGCGGCGCTGCGGGCGGCCACAGCCCGGCAGCGCAAGGTTGCCCTCGAGGAGGCAGAACAGGCGCTGCACGCACCGCCGGGCTTACGGTTCGAACGGCGAATCGGGGATCTGTGGCTCGTCGTGATGGGAATGGCGGGCAGCGCGCGGGTCGTCGCGGTGATCTGCGAGCAGTTGCACCGGACCGCCAAATATCGAACCTTAAGTGTGAAGGCGCTCGTCGGCGCGGAGCTGGATGAGTGGGGGAGGCGGGTTCTGTGAGTGGTCCTGACTTCGAGCGGATGTCCAAGGACGAGGTCGTCGCGTGGTTCAACGCCTCGGAAGATGTCTCACCGCTTGCTGTCGACTTCCGGGTGCTGACGTCTGCATCAACGAGGCTCGAAGACTCATCAACCGCCGGACACCACGTTCGGCTCTGTGCTGGCAATGTCATCACCCAGCGGTCCCGACGCTACTGGCGCGCCTACCGACATAAGGTGTGGTCGACCCATGCGGCGTGTTGCGTCGCGTGCCCGCGGCGAACAAACGGTACAAATCGCCACCGCAGTGATACTGGTCTCGCCTTTCTGCCTCGTCCGGCTGGGGCAGCGCGGTCGTCATTCGAGGGAGAGCGATGCCATACCTGTGTCGAGTGAGTATCTCTGGTCCTGAGCCCGACGCGGATGGTGTCTCCCAGATGTTGGATGCCGTATCAGATGCCATCCAGGCCGGTTGGGAAGCTCCACGAATTCTCTCCGCCGATGACGAGGACGCCGACGCACCTGACGATGATGATTCCCCGGACGACGCCATTCTCGATTACCGCATTCTTGGCCGCCCGGGAGGCGCAATCATCCTCGTGGTGCTGGACGGCGCCGGTTTGATGCAGACATCGCTGGCAGCAACCGGACTGGCGCAGCATCTGACAACGTGGAGCCCAGGCTTACTGCAGTACGCGCCCGACGAGGTCAAGATCTCAAAGATCGACAAACCTTACGACGACGAGAATTGGCTGCCGCCGCTCGACGATGATGCCACGAAGCGCCCGAGCTGGCACTTGGCGGAATTGCTCGAAGACCAACTCCAGGAGATCGCGGCGCAATATCTCATTGCCCACGCCATCCGATCGTTGTGGAACCCGGGCGCTCCGCCTCACCAGCAGCGAGCGTGGGATGTTGTCGCCGGCGCGGTGGAGCCGCCCTGGGGCGGCCAACTGTCACACGCACTCGGCGTACTGCTTGTCCGCGCGGCACGCTTCGAGCACCAGTCGGGGTCCCAGACCAAACTTGTCGTCCAGGGCGAGGGTTCACCGGACCTTGCGGCAGATCTCCTTCGCCGGGCTCGGCTATCGGCCTCCGAGCCGGAAACCGGTTGGACCGACGACGAGATGCTCGGGCACGTCCTGATAGAGCGGTTCATGGAGGAACATCAGCTCCTCTGGAACCGGGTCGTGGACGATGAGCCGCCAGAAGCGACCGAGGAGCGCAGCGACCGACAACTCAGAGCACTGCTCTGGGCTGGCCTGCGGGCGCTGGCGACGATGGCTGCACCGCTTGCGCACCTGACCGGGCCCTGGCAGGTGCTGGACACATTCGGCGACGACACGATCATCTCGATTCTGGCCCAGGCAGAGGAGGAGCAAAACGAAGAGGACGCCGAAGAAGACGCAGCAGAGTTGGAGTCCGCTGCCGCAGCACATGTCCTGGTGTGGCTGACGATCCGACACCCGGGGCTACTCGACACCCCGGCCGGCAACGCCCTCGTACAACGGGCCGCCCAAAACAACTCCTCCTTCCACCACGTCATCCACGACGCGCTCCTGATGGCCGGATCCGGACCGCTGACCGCCGCCCTGGCCGAGCAACCAGCACCCGCTCGGCTGCGCCTGGGTATCAACGCCTTCGTCGCCGCGCTGGCAACAACAGAACACGCCGACACGGACGAGGCAGCAGACGCCTACGACGACATGAACCTTGCGCTCGAGCGCATCCTGGCGCGCGGTACGGGCCTCGCCAAACGCATCCGGTACCTCCTCGCCGTCACCGGTCTGACGGCAAGACTTACCGAAACCGACGCGAACCCCCGTCGCACCATCGAGGGCCATGTCTCGACGCCGCAGATGCTCACCCACTACATGCTGCTGGATCCCGCAATGCACGCAACGCTGATCCTGCATCAAGACATCAACGAAAATGCAGTCCTCCGGACACACATCCTCTCCCTGGCCGCGCAGGTGGCGCCCATCGCCGCAGGCGACCTGGCCGCCGAACTCCCTGAACTCGAGGGCGATGACCCCCGTCTTGAGCCGGCCGCCCGGACGCGAGCACTGGGCTGGATCGAGAGCGCTCTGCAGGTGGCTCACGAGCGAGGCCAGCGACTCTCCGAAGAAGACAACCCGGACCGTAGCGCGGACGCCCAGACACTGGTCACGGCGATGACGGCCGGTGCGGAATTGCCCGACGGTTGGCCTATCCAGCGTTTCGTCTCGGCTGCTGCGGAAGCAGCCGCGTCGATCCTGCACGCGACAGGAGCAGCAAATCTCGCGCAGGACGTCTTCACGGACAGCTGACATGGGCGCAGATGAAGGCTGCGTGACCGACGACTGATCCGGCATGAACCGAACCCGCCGACCGCACGCACCTCGTCGTCGTCGTCGAGGCTCCCCGAAGGCGCCTTCTGGCCAGCTACGCCGTCCTGCGGCGCGGGCACAGACTCCTTTACTCGGCCGGTTTACACTTTGGGCGACCTGGGAGAACGTTGCCGAGCACGTCGCTGGGGCCTCCGGCTACCCCCCCCCTGGGGGTCAAGGGGTCGTGGGTTCAAATCCCGCTGTCCCGACAGTGCAAAAGGCCAGCTCAGCTGGCCTTTTTTGTTGATGTCAGCGAATGCCTGACGATCTTCGCGACACATAATTCTACCCGTACAAACGTACGGTTTACGCGTTGGCTGCCGCCGCGGCGATCGTCGTATCGAGGGCCAGATCCGGCGTCCCCCTCTCCACACGGCGTTGACCTGGGCTAACGCCGCCGGAATCTCTTCTCTACCGCGGCTAGCCCCGCAGTGCTCGCACGCCTCCCTTGTGGATGATCACGACACGCGGGTGACACGTACGGCCGTACTGCGATCTTTCACCGACCGTGCCCCTCGACAGTCGCCCAACCGGTCCGTCACACCTGCGGGTAACCGCGCTGTCCTGAGTTGAGACCCAGTCGGGAGTTCTCCTCACATCTTCAGGAGGTCACCGTGACGGCAACCGACATGATCGTCCAGGACTCCAAAACCGGCCTGTTCGGATTCCGCATCGAACTCGGCCGCGACCGGACCGGCGCCCGCATGCAGGCCCGCCGGACCGGCTTCCCCACCGAGAAAGCTGCCCTCACCGAATATCGGCGCCTCGCCCGCCAGCGCGACATCAACCTCGCCAGGCCACGCCAGAGCGACACCGTCCACACCATCTGCGAGCAGTGGCTACATTCCCGCGCCCAGGAACTGCAGCCCAACACCCTCTACAACTACTCATGGCTCCTCGGCCTGATCGACCCGCACCTCGGCACCGTCCGAGCCAACCGGCTCAGTGCGCGACTGGCCGAACGCGCCTACCGCGACCTCGAGGCAGCCGGCTACTCCCGCACTACCTTGCGCACCCTTGACCTCATCCTCACCAAAGCCATCGGCGAACAAATCGGTCGAACCCTCGGCACCCACAAACCGCGCCACACCGATCACGTGCGCCCGGTCTGGACCCTCGCCGAAGCCCGTCGCTTCCACGATCACGTCCAACACGACCACCGCTACCCGCTCTGGCGACTTCTGCTCACCACCGGACTGCGCCGTGGCGAACTCTGCGCCTTGAAATGGACCGACCTCGAACCCGACCTCGCCGCTTTGCACATCACCCGCCAACGCGTCGTGGAAGACCCGACCAGCTGCGTCGCCGAGAAGCCCCCCAAGTCCCACAACGGCACCCGCACCATCGTCCTCGACCCAGCAACCCTCACTTGCCTCACCACGACAGCGACCCGCTCCGCGTACATGTTCATCGGGCGGACCGGGCAACCGCTCCGGCCGGACAACATCACCAGCCGCTTCAACCAACTCGCCACCGCCGCCGGCTGCCGCCCCATCGGACCACACCAAATCCGCCACCTCATCGCATCCACCATGCTCGACACCGGCTACGGCATCCACGAAACCGCCGAACGACTCGGCCACGACCCTGCCACCCTCATGCGGTACTACACCCGCATCAACGCCAACCGTCGCCACCAAGCCACCCAACACCTCGCACACCTCCTCACCGAACCACCACCAACCGCAACGACGTCGCGCGTCCGCCTTGACTGACGTCGGCGCGGTGCCGCGTCGGGCTGACTACGGTCGGGCCGCCGCGGCAAGTGGTGCCGGTCTGCCACTTCAGGCAAGGTCTCTGCCCAAAGCCGGTCGTCGTCTACCGGCCGAGGTTGTCGTAGGCACCCGGCGATCCCGCGCCGCTGCACCGCGAGCCCGAGCGCGAGAGTGTCCGTCCGGCACGCCCCGATGGGCCCGGCGACGACAGCACCATCACCCCGCACCGCCGCGCCTTGGCGGGCGGCAGCGGCGACACAGCGACGGCCACGACCGGCACGGACGTGGCGAACCAAGCCCTGCCGATCTCTTTTGCCTGACGCTGGGCGCGGCGCATCAAATGCGCGGCCGCCGTCGGCGCCTTGGTGCGGTTCCCGGAGCGCGTGGGCCGCACGGCGCGGTCCGATGCCCGAACGTCTGATCAGCGCGGACCGAACGCGCACAAACCCGCGCGGCACGAGGCACCGCCGCGGGATTGCCGCTAACTTGTCGCGACATGGGGCAACATGGCGGGGCGTGGGACGGTGCGAGCATGGCGCGCCGGTCTACCGCGACACCCGCCGCGCCGCGGCCGTTGCTGCACGCGGTCGGGCCGCAGGCGGTGTGGGTGCCGCCCGGACAGGTCCTCGACGTCGCAGGCTACCGAATCCCGGACGGGATGTTCTACACCGGCCGTGGGCTGCGCGACGCGCGCGGCGGGACCGAGCCGGCGCTGATCGACCCCAGTCTTCCCATCGACCCGACGCGGCCCGACTGGGACGGAGGCAATCTGCCGTACTGGCCGTCCTACGCCCAGATCCTGCCGGGCGCGCGGGCGGCGTACCTTGCGTGGCTGGCTGACGGGCGCCGGTACCCGCGGGCCCCGATCGGGTATGTCTTCCTCTACTTCTACGGCCTCGAGCGCCGGGTCCTGAGCGACCTCAAGCACGACGGGACCGTCCGCTACGAGCTCGCCACGATCGCGACCGAGGTGCGACGGCTGCTCGGCATCTACGGCGAGAGCCGGTCGTTCCGCTCGTACGCCACCGACTTCCTCGCCGTACTCGACCTCGTCGGCGACGGCAGCGGCGCCATCTCCGTCCCCGACGATCCGCCGGCGACAACCGGGGACCGCTGGTCGCCGCCGATCACACTGCGCCTTGGCCTCGGCGTGTACGCCCGTGACGGTGAACCCGTCCCGGCGCAGTGGGCCCACGCGTGGGCCTGGTTCCATCCGTCGATCTACGCCCGCACGCCGCAGGAGCGCTGCCCCGACGAGTTCCGGGAGCTATTCACGATCCGCTATGTCGAACGGTTCGGTGCCGGAATTACGCTCGGCGCCGACGGCCGGCAGCTGACCAGCGAGTACAGCCCAGCAAGCGCCGGCATCGGCCAAGTGACCGTGAAGTTGCAGGTTCCGGACGTCCTCGAGGAGCCCTCGGCTTCGGCTCGCCTCCGCGACCTCGTCGGCTCCGTCACCAACGACCTCGACGCATACAGCCGGTGGGTAGGGCGCAACCCAGATAAGCGCGGGTCGTTTGCCGAGGCCGCGCTGCTGCCGGCGGAGCTGCTGGCCAGCCGGATGGGTCAGGTCGCGCCGCTGCGCCACTGGTGTGAGGAGAACGTCGAGCGCGGCGTCATCGACGCCGCCGACCTGCTGCGATTCTGGGAGTCGGCCACGCCGGGCAAGGCGACGAAGGCGGAGTCCGTCGGACTTGTGCAGTTGCTCGGGCGGCTCGGGTTCGGTGTCGAGCCGGACGTTCGCATGGGCGGCCCACCGCTCGCCGAGGGTCCGGCCGTGCTGTTCCGGTGCGGCCCGGACGCGCCGGCGTCCGCGCGGCCGCCGTACTTGGCGGTGACGCTGCTGCTGCATCTGGCCGTCGCGGTGAGTCAGGCAGACGGGGAGGTCAGCGGTGCCGAGCACGAGCACCTCGTCGGCCATGTCCGGCAGGCGTTCCAGCTGACCGCCGCCGAGACTAACCGGCTCGCGGCGCACATCCGCTGGCTGACGGCGACCGGAGTCAAGTTGACCGGGCTGAAGCGGCGGCTGGCCGGGTTGGACGCGGCGACCAAGCGTGACATCGCCGAGTTAGCGGTCTCCGTTGCCGCCGTCGACGGGGTTGTCTCCCCCGCCGAGGTCACCACCCTCACGAAGATCTACAAGCTGCTGGACCTCGACGGAGGCGACGTCTTCGCCCGCCTCCACGATGCGGTGAGCGGGCCGGTCGTCGTCCGTGAGCGCCTGCCGGTCGACGACGAGCATCTGCTGCCACCGCGACCGGCCAGCCCGGCCGCACGGACCGGGTTCGCGCTCGACGACGCCACGATCGCCGCCAAACTGGCCGACACGGCGAGCGTCTCCGCGCTGCTCGCGACCATCTTTGTCGAGGACGATCCGCAGGACGGGGCACCGGATAAACCCGCCGCCCCGCCGGCCGCGCCGCAGCCAGCGGTGGCGCCGGTCGACGGGCTCGATGCAGCGCACAGTCGCCTGGTCCGACTGCTGGCGGCGAAGCCGTCGTGGAGCCGCCCCGAGTTCGACCGGCTTGCCGCCGAGTGCGGACTGCTGCCGGCGGGCGCGCTCGACGTGCTCAACGAGGCCGCGCTCGACCGGGTCGGCGACACCGTGGTCGATGGCGACGAAACGCTCGACGTGAACACCGAGATCCTCGAAGGGCTGCTGGCATGACGATCAACGCCGCCGGGCACGGCTCGCGGATTCGTCCCAAGGACCGCGACGCTGTTCTCCAGTCGCTGCGGGCCGGTGTCGTACCGCGAACCGGCCAGCACCACATCCAGGTCGGCCGCGCCGCCGAGGTTCAGGCACTCGTCGCCGACATCGACCGGATCGCCGACGGCGGTGCCGGAAGCCGGTTCGTCATCGGCGATTACGGCTCCGGCAAGACCTTCTTCCTCCAACTCATCCGCTCGATCGCACTGGAGAAGCGGCTCGTCACCGTCCACGCCGACCTGTCGCCCGACCGCCGGCTGCACGCCACCGGCGGGCAGGCCCGGGCCTTGTACGCCGAGCTCATGCGCAACATGGCGACCCGCGCGAAGCCGGACGGCGGCGCCCTCGCCAACGTCGTCGAGCGGTTCGTGTCGCAGGTGCTGACGAACGCCCGCGAGGCCGGCGAGAGCCCGCACGTCGTCATCCGGCGCCGCCTGACCGAACTCTCCGAACTCACCGGCGGCTACGATTTCGCCGAGGTCGTCGCGAAGTACTGGGAGGGTCACGACCAGGAGAACGACCAGCTCAAGGCGGACGCCGTGCGATGGCTGCGGGGGGAGTTCACAACCCGCTCCGACGCCCGCAACGCGCTCGGAGTCCGCACGATCGTCGACGACTCCACGTTCTACGACCACCTCAAGCTGCTAGCCCGGTTCGTGTGCATGGCCGGTTTCGACGGACTGCTCGTCTGCCTCGACGAGATGGTGAACCTGTACAAGCTGCACAACTCGCAGGCCCGCAACGCCAACTACGAGCAGATCCTGCGGATCGTCAACGACAGCCTTCAGGGAACCGCCGCGCACCTGGGGTTCGTGTTTGGCGGTACCCCAGACTTCCTCATGGACACCAGGCGCGGCCTGTACTCGTACTCGGCACTGCAGACGCGGCTGGTCGAGAACGCGTTCGCGGGCGACGGCCGAGTCGACCACTCTGGACCGGTGATCCGCCTGGCGAACCTGTCACCGGAGGACTTCTACGTCCTGCTGATGAAGCTGCGGCACATCTGGGCCAGCGGCGACGAGACGGCGTATCTCGTGCCCGACGCCGCGATCGAGGCGTTCATGGCGCACTGTGCCGGCCGAATCGGCGACGCGTACTTCCGCACGCCACGCACGACGATCCGCAGCTTCCTCGACCTGCTCGCCGTCCTCGACCAGCACCGCGACCTCGACTGGCGAACCCTCGTCGACGCGGCCGAGATCGAGCAGGACCGCGACCCGGACCTCGCGGCGTTGCCCGGGGCAGAGCCGACGGCCGACGACGACCTTGCGTCGTTCCGGCTGTAGCCGTGACCGGTCCGGCGTCGCAGCGGCTCTCGACGCAGTTCGGGCGGCTGCACCCCGCCGTGCAGCGGTGGGTGTACGACCAGGGCTGGCGTGGGCTGCGGGACGTGCAGGAGCGGGCGGTGACGCCGATCCTCGCCGGCGACCGGGACGTCATCCTGGCCGCGGCGACGGCCAGCGGCAAGACGGAGGCCGCGTGGCTGCCGATCGCCTCGGCGCTACTCGCCGACCCTGACCGGGCCGGCATCGCGGCCGTCTACATCGGACCGTTGAAGGCGTTGATCAACGACCAGCACGACCGGCTGACGGCCTTGTTCGGCGACCACCACATCGCCGTGCACCGCTGGCACGGGGATGTTCCGCAGTCGCAGAAACAGCGAGTCCTGCGGGCGCCATCCGGGGTATTGCTGATCACACCGGAGTCACTGGAGGCGCTGTTCGTCCTGCACGGCGGGCGGATCGCCACCCTGTTCGCCGGGCTGCAACATGTCGTCGTCGACGAACTGCACTCGTTCGTCGGTACCGAGCGCGGCGCTCAGCTCCAGTCGCTGCTGCATCGCCTCGAGCTCGTCGTGCGCCGGGCCGTGCCCAGGATCGGGCTGTCCGCCACGCTCGGTGATTTCAATGCCGCCGCCGACTTCCTGCGGCCCGGCCGCGGCGCGGACGTCGCCATCGTCGAGGGCGCCGACGACGGCGGTGAGATCCGGCTCCAGCTGCGCGGATACGTGGCCCGACGACCGGACGAGGGTGAGGACCCTCCGCACGAGACGGCGATCGCGCAGCACCTGTTCGAGACGCTGCGAGGTAGTGACAACCTGGTCTTCGCCAACAGCCGGGCGGCGGTCGAGCACTACACCGACCGGCTCACCCGCATGTCCGAGCTTCTGCGGGTGCCGAACGAGTTCCGCCCGCACCACGGCAACCTGGCCAAGGACATCCGGGAGCACGTCGAGGCGCAGCTCAAGGACCGCTCGACGCCGGTGACGGCGGTGTGCACCTCGACGCTGGAAATGGGCATCGACATCGGCTCGGTCGATTCGATCGCGCAGATCGGGCCGCCGCACCACGTGGCGGCGCTGCGCCAACGCCTCGGCCGCTCGGGCCGGCGCGGCGACCAGCCCGCGGTGCTGCGGATGTATGTCGCCGAGCACGCCCTGGACGGGCAGTCCTCGCCCATCGACGCATTGCGGGTGGCGTTGTTCCAGACCGCCGCCGTCGTCGACCTGCTCCTCGCCCGCTGGTACGAGCCGCCGGACCGGGACAACCCGCACCTGTCGACGCTTATCCAGCAGGTTCTGTCCGTCGTCGCGCAGCGCGGCGGCGCGCGTCCAGCGGAGCTGTTCGAGGCGCTGTGCGGACACGGGCCGTTCGCACGGGTCGACCGGGCGACGTTCGCCGCGCTACTGCGCGCAATGGGCGCGGCCGACCTGCTCGTTCAGGACCGCGGTGGGCTGCTGCTAGCCGGCGGCGCGGGCGACCGGCTGATCAACCACTACACGTTCTACGCCGCGTTCCGCACCGTCGAGGAGTACCGCCTGATCGCCGGCGGCCGGACCCTCGGCACGCTTCCGGTCGACCACCCGATCGCACCCGGGATGCTGCTGATCTTCGGCGGGCGGCGCTGGGAGGTCACCGCTGTTGACGGGCGGCAGAAGGTCATCGACCTGCGCCCCTCCGCCGGTGGACGAGTGCCGCCGTTCGCCGGTGGCGGCGGCGCGGTCGCGGACGCGGTACGGCGGCGGATGCTGGAGCTGTACAGGACCGGGACCCCGCCGCGCTACCTCGACGCGGCCGCCCGCGCGCTGTTCGACGAGGGCCGCGACGCGTACCGGCGGTTCCTGCTCGACGAGCAGCCGATCATCGGCATGGGCCGCGACACGCTGCTGTTTCCTTGGCGCGGCGACAAAGTCATGGGCACGCTGGCGCTGGCTTTGACCAGCCGCGGGCTCAACGTCGGGCTGGAAGGACCGGCCCTGTCCGTCCGCGGCACGGACCCCGCCGAACTGCGGGCCCACCTCGCCGCCTTGGCAGCAGCGAACCCGCCGCCGGCGATCGACCTAGCGGCGATCGCCGACGACCGCATCGTCGACAAGTACGACGAGTACCTCAGCGACGACCTCGCAATCCTGGCCCATGCGGCCCGAGCCGTCGACGTGCCGGCGGCCTGGGACGCGATCCGCGAGCTTGCTACCGTCACGCCGACCGAGCCCGATCTCGTCCTGCCGGAACCCGGCCCGGCGGCCGGTGCAACCGCTGTGCTCGGCCGGACCCCGTTCGCGGTGGTCGACCTCGAGACCACCGGGTTCGCCGCCCAGCACCACGACCGCATCGTCGAGATCGCGATCGTCCGGCTCGACCCGGCCGGCGAGGTCGCGGACCGGTGGACGACGTTGGTCAACCCGGGCCGCGACGCCGGGCCGACCCACACGCACGGCCTGACTGACGAAGACCTGCGGTCCGCTCCGCACTTCGCGCAGATCGCCCAGTTCCTCGCCGATCGGCTCGACGGGCACGTCTTGGTAGCGCACAATGCCCGCTTCGACGTCGGGTTCCTCGAGGCTGAGTACCGCCGCCTCGGCCTCGACCCTCGCCCCCGTCCGGCAATCTGCACGATCGAGCTCGCGGACCGGCTGGGCGCCGGCACGTCGCGGCGGCTCGCCGACTGCTGCGCGGCCGCGAAGATTCCACTCGACGATGCTCACACCGCTCTCGGCGACGCAACCGCGACGGCCGCGCTGTTCCGGCACGCGCTGCGGCTCCTGGCGCCGGGCGACCTGGCCGAGCTCGGGTGCCGACCGACCACGTTCCCGGCACCGTGGCTCCGAGACCACCACGGCGCGCTCACCGCTCTTACGGCGCGGCCCGCGATACCGCGATCGAGACGGCCACATCCGGTCCACACGCCGCCCAGCGGCAGCGTCGCCGGGATCGCCGCCCGCGTCGGGGCCGCAGCCACAGGCGACCACCGCGGCGACGCGTACCTCGACGTACTCGACCGAGCCCTCCGCGACGGGGTACTGACCGGCGACGAACGCGTCCACCTGATCGAGATCGCCCGGTCCTGGGGGCTCGACGCCGCCGATGTCGAGCGGCTCAACGCGCGGTACCTCGCCGAACTCAGCGTCGCCGCCCCGACCGACCCGGCAATAACCGCCCAGCTGGCCCGACTGGCCGGCACGCTCGCCAGCCCGCAAGCCGGCGCCGCTGAACCGATCTGACGCACGCCGCCCTACGAACTCTCGGCAGCTAACTCCCTACGTTCGCTGGTGTCCGGGCGAATGAGCCAGTCTGCACGGATGCCCATCGCGGTTCGTTCTACCACGCCCAGTGGCCGACGTTGCGGGTGCCGGCAATGACGTCCACCCTGGTCACGGCCGGTTTGACCATGGCGACAAGATCTTGTCTCATCAACGCGCCGAGGCTGGTCGTATCGCTAACGACCACTGGAAGAGGATGGCTGGTTGTGCTGCTTCGACTGGCCTACCTCGGCGTAACCAACGCGCTGGCGATGCTGCGGCTGCTCGGGATGAGCGACCGGGCAAAGGACACCGAGATCCTCGCCCTGCGGCACCAGATCACCGTCCTCCAGCGGCGAATCCACGGCTAGAAGATCCGGTTCGCCCTTGCTGATCGGGCGTTGCTCGCCGCGCTGCTGCGCCGACTCCCCCGCGCCGTGCTACGCCAGATCCGGTTGCTGGTGCGCCCCGAGACCGTGCTGCGCTGGCATCGCGACCTGCTCGCCGCACGTCATGCTCGCATCTCTTGCCCGAAGCGTGTCGGCCGACCGCGCACGGTGCGGTCCATCCGGGTGCCGGTGCTACGCCTGGCGCGGGAGAACAGTTCGTGGGGATACCGGCATCCACGGTGAGCTACTCGTCCTCGGTGTCAAGGTCGCCGCATCCACGGTCTGGGAGATCCTTAACGACTCCGGCATCGACCCGGCACCCGAACGAACATCAGATGGCTGGGCGGTGTTCCTGCGCTCCCAAGCCGACGCCCTCCTCGCCGCCGACTTCTTCCAAACCATGACCCTGACCGGCTCCCGAACGTACGTCTGGGCGGTCATCGAGCACGCCACCCGCCGGGTACGCATACTCGGCGCCACCGCACACCCCACCGCCGCCTGGGTCGCCCAAGCCGTGCGCAACCCCGCCATGGACCTGCAGGACGCTGGCTACCGCGTCCGCTTCCTCATTCGCGACCGAGACGGCAAGTACCCGGCGCTGTTCGACACGATCCTCGCCGACACCGGCATCGCGGTCGTCCTCACCGGCGTGCAAGTGCCCAGGATGAACGCGGTCATGGAGCAGTGGATCCAGACCTGCCGCCGCGAACTGCTGGACCGGACCTCGATCTGGAACCAGCCACATCTGCTGCACGCGCTGCGCCAGTACGAGCCGGCATTACAAACGCTCATTGCCCGCACCGCGGCATCAACAACGTTCGACCCCTACACCCGCTACCCGCCCCGATCACCGATCCCAGCACGATCATGCACCTCAACATCCGCCGTCGCGATCGCCTCGGCGGACCTCCGTCCCTCGACAGACGCCTGAGCGGTCATTTGCTCACTTGAACAGGTCCGGATCGGCAGGCGCGCCTGGGGTGGCTCAAGCAGGATCAGTGCCGGTACCGTGTTGTGGGTCGCTGACACGCTCGGGTCGGGACCCCGGTACAGGGTTTTCTAGGGCCGTCCGCAGATCAATGACGAATGGATCAACGTATGGTCAATGGGGCCATCATTCTCATTCACGGCTTCTGGTCGTCGCCTGACACGTGGGCCAAGCTCATCGATCGGATCGAGGCCGACGATGAGCTGCGCAGTTTGCGGGTACATGCCTTCGGGTACGAGTCGCCGAAGCTGCGCATGCCCCTCACGCCGGCTCGGATTCCGGACTACAACGACATCGCGCAGACGCTAGCCACCCTGTACAGCGTACAGCTGCAGAGTGAACCGAGGGTTGCCATTGTCACGCACAGCCAGGGCGGACTCATTCTGCAGCGATTCCTGGCCTGGATGCTCAACGAGGGTCGCGGCCGCGAGCTCACCCGGCTCAAGATGGTCGTCATGCTTTCGTGTCCCAACGAAGGGTCGGAATACCTACGCTCGTTCCGGGCCGCTGCGAGGTTCCATCGCCACCCGCAGGCGCGGGAGCTAGGGGTACTCACCAAGGAGGCGGCCGAGTCGCGCCGCACCGTCCTTAGGCAGGTCGTCAACGCCAGGGGCGTGGACGAACGACAGTGCCCAATTCCGTTCCATGTGTATTCCGGCCGGACCGACAACGTGGTCACTCGGACCTCGGCGCAGAGTGCCTTTCCCAGTGTCGGGGCGCTCGCCGGCGACCACTTCTCGATCCTCGACCCTGACGCGCCCGGCAACCTGACGTTTTCAACACTGCGAAAACACCTTCTCGACGACCTTGGGTCTCCGCCGCCGGCCGCGGCGGACGGGACGGCGGAGGCGAGCCGGACCGGCTCGACCGGCCGCGCGATCGAGTTTCGCACGCTGATCGACCATCATGTCGAGGGCTTCATCGGACGGAAGTTCGTGTTTGACAGGATCGACGAGTTCCTGGGTCGGCACGACCGTGGCTACTTCGCCGTTGAGGGCGTACCCGGAATCGGCAAGACCGCCGTGATCGCCAATCTCGTACGGCACCGCAGCTACGTGCATCACTTCAACGTCGCCGCCATGGGCGTCAACAGCTTCGAGCAGTTTCTGGGGAACGTCTGCGCGCAACTCGTGGCTCGGTACGACATACGGACGACCGCGACGGTTTCCGACTTCCGCCGGGACGGCGCGGCACTCAGCGAACTGTTGCGGGAAGCAGGCACCAAGGCGGCCGCCGCGGGCGAACGCCTGGTGGTCGCGGTTGACGCGATCGACGAGGTCGGCGACCCGGGCGCCGGGCGGAACGTGCTGTTCCTCCCGCCGGACCTGCCGCAGTCGGTGTACTTCGTCTTGACGGTCCGGCCCGACGAGCTCGCCCTGAGGACCAGCGCGGCGTACTCGAAGTTCACGATCGACCCGCTCTCCGCCGACAACAGGCGCGATGCCAGGGCCTATCTCGGCGAGCGCATCAGCGGCACGCGACTCGGGCGCGACCTCGCCGCCCTGGGAGTACGGCTGGACGATTTGCTGGACGCTCTCGTCGAACGCAGCGAGGGCAACTTCATGTATCTGCACTACATTCTCCCGGCGATTGCGGAAGACCCCGCCTACTACAGCGACACTGAGCGACTCCCCCAAGGGCTTACGAAGTACTACGAAGATCACTGGCGACGCATGCGCTCCAGGGTACGGGAGACAGCGTGGGAACGATCCATGAAGATCATCTATGTGCTGTCCGAGTCCGAACAAGCGGTCCCGCTCGAGTGGATCGCCAAGTACGCCGGCGAGAGCCCCTTTGCGGTGCAGGAAGTGCTCGGACTGTGGCGACCGTTCCTCGACCTGTCAACGGTCGGGCGGGGCTCAACCTTTCGCATCTACCACGCCAGCTTCCGTGAGTTCCTGCGCCGGGACGACACGGTGCGCAGTGCAGGGATCACGCTTGGGCAGATCAACGAGCAGATCGCCAATCAGCAACTGCGGGCCATCGGAATCGACCTGGACTAGCGCATGAATGGTCCGAGCGTGCCGGAGAACGCAGTACCCGGCGAGGTGTCGATCGCCTTGCGGACACTGACCCGGCGGCTCATCGGTGCTCGTAACCCTGCCAAGCTGCGGAGCTTCGTTCGCTCCACCTTCTTCGAGATCAAACAAGCCTCTGGCGAGGGGGCGGACATGATGCTGGACATCCGCCAGCTGCTGCGCCAGATCGGCCAGGATCTGAGCGTCTCCGACGCCCCTGCGATTTGGACCCAATGGACCCGCTTCGGCGGGTTGTCGCGACCGGCTGCACATCACCCCGCGTCGGTCGGCGACCTGCGGGCGCTGCCACCAGAGACGATTCCGGACCGGACCCAGCGGCTGAGAGTGGATCTGGCCCTCGGCGTGCTCTACCCGGACAAATCTCTGGACCACCTCTCGCATGATGTCGACGGCATCCTGACTCAACACGATCTCGGCGGGGTGGTCGCATCCATCATCGCGGACGCTCGACGCGGTGTGATCAGGTCCGACAGGGCTGCTGGTCTACCGCCCGGTTTCGATCGCATCCTCGCATGGGTACTGGCCGCACGCGATATTCGGCTGACGCCGGTTCGCCGCGACGAGTGTTTGCAGGTCGCGTTGTCACTCGCCCAGCAGTCACCGTCAGACGACGACAAAGCCCGGTTGCTGCAATGGCTCGCGACGGTCCACGGAGGACTGGACGACCTCGCCCTGCTGAGGACCATGGACCTCTTGGAATCTGTCCAGTCGGACCTTCCCATGGCGAATGCCCTCGACACCTGTGTGCGGATGCTGACGTCGCCGCCCTACCGCGGCAGGCATCTCGACGAGATCGCGGCGCGGTTGACCCGAGCGGCGCGCAGTTGCGTCAGATCCGGCGCCCGATGCCGGGCGCTCTCCGCTGCCGCGGAGTCGACCGTCGCGATCGGACAGGCACCAACGGCCTTGACGCTACTTGGCGAGGCGGCACACACCCTGTCGCTGATGCCTGCCGGATTCGATCGAACCGCCGCCGTTGCCAGCTGGCTCCGCACTGTCGCAACGCTGGTGTCGGACACGCGCGACGCAGGCCCGGCGATGCGTCCGCTGATCGATCGACTCGTCACCGCTGATCCTCGTCCCGAGCTGATGATGGCGTTGGCCGGCGTGCAACTGGCTGAAGGGGACATAAATGTCGCCCGTGCCACAGTCGCAACCGCGGCCAGGTCAGCCATCGGCGCCGGCTCGACCCGGGTGCTTGTCCAGGCCATCGTGGAGCTCACCGGCATCCTCGCCAAGCCGACGTCGTCCGACCTTGACGAGACACTCGACGCTGCGTTCGGGGAGCTGATCAAGACGGTCGCCGACAGGCGCTGGCGGATCAATCTTTTCGCCCTCCGCTCAGTCGCGGCGCCGCGGTATCGGCTCAACCTCGTTCGCGAGATCACTGAAGTGGCAGACCCCGTAGATCGAGCGGAGACGATCCTGAAGCTCGCCGAAGCGCCGTACGCCGCTTCCGAGCAGGTCGTCGCGGCCGTGTTACCCGATGCCCTTGCTGACCTCGTGCGGCGTTCACAATGGCCGGCGGTTTCGATACTGGCCCGGACGGCCCTGCTCGCCGGGCGGTTCGACGTGCTCACCGCGGCGGTTGACGTCGTCGATGCACAGTCGGTCCGCGCGATTGCGTCGGCACTCGCACCTGTCGACGAAGCTAGTCTGATCCGCTGGGCCGATCCCGAACCCGCGCCGTCGTCAATGCCTCCGCAAACCTGGTTGCTGGGCCGGGGCGGTCGCGATCCCGAGAAGGTACCCATGGAGGCCGGATGGTTGTTCGGCCCGACACCAGGCGACGCCGCGCATGATCCGTCGGCGGTCGAAGGCCTCGCGCTGCTGCTGGACAACATTGGAGTGGCAGGCCTGGAACCGACCGCGTTGACCGCGGCCTGGCGCGACGCCGAGCCCCAGCTGTCGCCCGAAGGGACGATGCATTACTGGTCCGGCTGGACTCGCATCCACGTCGCCCTCGGCGACGAGGACCAGGCGATCCGCGCCTGCCATCGTCTCCTCGAGACCTTCCGACGGCATCCACGAACGGCGCTCGACGTGCAGTCCACCGCGCTCGCCGGCATGCCCGACTTCCTGATTCGGTACTGGCTCGACCAGGTCACCCACGAGCTGTTGAACGTCCGCGGCCGGGATCCGATCCGGGCAACGATGAACGTGGTCTGCAGTTGTCATCTTGCATGCCTGCTACCGCCGGGCGAGTTGGAGGAGACGGCGGTGCCGCCTCTGTTCCTCGGCACGGCCAATGCTCCGGGAGGCGCCTGCCAGACCCTGGCCTGGAGTTGGTTCGCGCTCGTCGGACAGCGCCACCAGCTGGAGCTGACCATGGACGGACAACAGGACACCGTCGTGAACCACGCCGTGCTGCACTGCGGCGTCACCGGCAGACAGCCTGGTACGGATGTGCCCGACCAGAGCCGGCTACTTGCAGAGGCCGCGATCAACTTCTTCCGCTGCGGCATCGCCGACAGCGCCACGTCGCTGCTGGCAAGCGCGATCGCGGCGGTCGCACCGCACTCGGATCGCAACAACACCGCGTTCTATCTAGCCGAAGCGTGGGCTGCGTGTCATCGACATCGGGCCAACGACGCGATGGATCTGCGACCGGGCCTGGAGCAGAAGCTCGATGCCGTCGACCTCGCGCAAGAAGCGCTGCTTCTCGCCGATGCCCGCGTGGGGCGTCGGCCATGGTCGTTGGTGGCACCGAGGCTCGGCCCGGTCGCGCTGGAACGGATCGTCCGCGGGTATCGCCGGGCCGGCCAACTGCCGATGCCCGACGAGCTCGCGGCCGTCCTGGAGGCCGCCCTGCCCTATCCCGCCATCGCCGATCACATATGCGCCACAGTGCTGGCATACGACAAGGATGCGGATCGGGCCGACATCTACCGTCGGCTGAAACCGCTGGGCGACCGAGCGAACTGGAGGAACGAGGTCAGTTGACGGGCAACGACGACGCTTTGGACCGAATGCTCGCGGTGTCGGTCCGCATGGGATGGGGCGCGGTGTACGTGGTGGCGCCGCACCTGATGCCCACCTTCATCGCAACGTTGGAAGGTGTGGCGCAACAGCGCACCGTCAGCGTGCTGCCGGTCGATGACCGGGATTGGCGCCAGGTACATCAGGCCGTCCTGCGAGGTGCGGAAAGCGGCGCGATCGTCGTTCTGACCGGACGGCACGAGTTTCCAGTCCGTCTCGCCGAAGTCGTCCGGATCTTCAACAAGGGCGATGGGCTGGTGCACACCGATGGAGGCACGCGCTCCGGCTACGGCTCGCCAGACTTTCTTCTGGTTTCGTTGATGACGCCGCAGGCTTGGCGGACCATCGATGCCGTTCTCCGAGATCGGCTGATGCAGAGCACAAGCACAGGCATCCTGTGCTACCTGGAATCAACCGACCGGCGAGAACACGTCGGTGTCCTGGAACTAGCACGATGGAACGCGGCCAAGGACCCGATTTGGGCGTTGAAGCGTGCGGCCTCACTCGACGAGCGGCACCGCCTCGTCGTGGACCTCTTCCCGCCTCACCAGAACGGGACGTTCGAGTCGCAGGACGAGGCGCTCAAGAAACTGATCGGCCGGCTCACCGAGGATCACGACCAGAATCTCCAGCAAGATCTTCTCGAGATCCTTGTGTCTCACCACGACTTCTACCTGGTCGGCTTGGCGCTACGCGACGGATGGCCGGCACGCGCTGAGACGCTCGATCGGTTGGCCACCGCAATGGCCCAGACGCCCTACATCGGAGGACAGCGGGCGCACTACTGGGAGCTGATGAGGGAGATGGCCGAGCGCGGGAACGTGCGGATCCGCGAGCTGATGGAAAGCCTCCTGTCCCGCGACGGACCCAGTGCCGAGAATGTGCTGCACGTGCTGTCGGAGATTCGCCCCTGGCCGACGATCGTCGACAGGACCATCGCCCTGGCCGGCGCTGACCAGGACGTGGGCGTGCAGGACCTCTGCCGAAAAATACTGCGCCAGGCATATCTGTCGGGCGTGCGACCGAGCAAACCTTCCGACGACGTCGAAAGCGCACCCACTCCGTACGGCATCCCCGACTCCGTGAGTGGCCTGCTGTTCGACGACTACCAGCACTACCTCGCCACCGGTGTGCGCATGCTCCGGGACGCCGGGGCACCGCAGCTCGAACGGGAGCTCACACAACTCGCCCGCTTCCAGGCCGTCATTCAGGATCTACCCGTCGGCAGCTACCCGAAATCGATCCGCACGTTCGTCCGAGCGGTCGGACATCTGCTCAATTGCGGTTCCTGGCAAGGGGCGGTCGATGCCAGCCACCTGACGTCGACGCGCAGCAGTTCGCCGCAGTACAAACTGATGTTGAGCGAGCTGGAACGGCTGGCAAGATAGGCGTTGCCGCCTCTGGCAAGCGCCGGCAGGCCCCATTGAACGAAGATGCGCCCCGATCCGGCGGGCAGATCGAGCCTGTGCCCTGCGCTTGCCGAAAACCGTGTCCGTCCAGTTCAAGCGGCGTGTTAGTACTGGTGCAGGACGCCGCCGAGGCAGTCGCGTCGTCGGATGTCGAGGTCGCGGAACTCTGCCGGATCGGTGATCGGCGGAGACAACGGACGCGATGGTCGCTCGTTCGTGATTGCGCTTGCCGAGAATGCGATCCGGCCTGGTGAGGCGCCTCCTCGCCGAGAGGCCCACGACCTTGATTTGACGGCCATGGCGGTGGGGACAGCCGGCGGTCGCTGAGCGATGATGGTCGATTGTGCTGCTGCGATTGGCGTATCTCGGGGTGACGAACATCTTCGCGATGCTCCGGCTGTTGCCGACGAGCGACCTGGCCAAGGACATCGAGATCCTCGCCTAAAACGGACTCAGACTGGGGCCAGCGTCCGCACCTGCCGGTTTTGCAGCGCCTGCAGACGCCATCGGACTTGACCCAGCCCGGGCGCCTGCTGCGCAGCGCAACCAGCGACTCCTTTACTCGGCCGGTTTATGCTTGTAGCGACCTGGGAGAATGTGCCTGAGCACGTCGCTGGGGCCTCCGGCTACCCCCCCTGGGGGTCAAGGGGTCGTGGGTTCAAATCCCGCTGTCCCGACATTACGAAAGGCCAGCTCAGCTGGCCTTTCGTGTCGACAAAGCTCGATGTGCCGATCGCCCCGCGACACAAGTTCTAGCCCGTACGGGCGTACTGTTAGTCACCACGGAACGGCCCGACCTGCGGCTCGACCACCACGCCCGGCACGCCGACGCGCAGCGCTCGCCCCATCTCGAACCGCCGTTGAGCTGCACTTTCACGGTCGCGACGACCCGCACGCCGCTCAGCGACCCCAAACTCGCCCCGTCCCACAACGGCCACGATCGAGGTCCACTGTGGACGATCACGACACACCGCCGACACGTACACCCGTACTGTGATCAACAGACAGGCCACACCACACCGGCTGCGCACCGGTACAAGATCTACGGTCACTCATGGGGATCGCCGGTGCCCACATCGAAGGTCAACCCACGCACTTGATCATGGCTTCCGGATCTGCCGAAGAGCGGATGTCCGATCTTGGCCTAGATCCGCGCACTCGGCCGGTGGCTTCATGAGATGGACAGGGGGCCGAACCTCAGTGGCAGTGGTGCTCGCTACCGGCGGGCCCGGTAGCGCCCAGGTCGTCGTCACGGCCGGCGGCGAGGCGCGACCACTGCGAAGCGGGTCGCCCGTCGAGCCGGAACTGGTCGCCGTCGGTTCGGAAGTCCTGCGGCCAGCCTTCCGGTGAGTCCTCCCAGTCCTCCTGGCGACCGTAGACGGTCATGTCGAGCAGCCCGTACGACAGCGCCA
This sequence comes from Dactylosporangium darangshiense, assembly GCF_039537565.1. Lineage (NCBI taxonomy): Bacteria > Bacillati > Actinomycetota > Actinomycetes > Micromonosporales > Micromonosporaceae > Dactylosporangium > Dactylosporangium darangshiense. The sequence continues at coordinate 63,070 of NZ_BAABAT010000040.1, read as the reverse complement.
TCGCCTCGACTCCCCGCCCGGTGGTCCAGTAGGTCTCGAACACCTGGCGGCCCTGCCGGAGGTAGCACGCCTTCATCCCGAACGCGCGCCCGGCGACGAGGGCGTCGAGCGACTCCGCAGGCACCGAGTACCAGGGCGCCTGCCAGCCCATGAAGTCTCGGTAGCGTGACGTCTCCTCGACCGGTCCCTGGCAGAAGACCGCGAACGTGACGTCGCGCGAATGCAGGTAGGACAGCTCGAGCACCTGGCCGGTGAAGAACGTACAGCCCTCGCACTGCTCGGCGGCCGGCCTGCCCGTGTGCCACATGTGGTACGACGCGAACAACTGGGTCCTGCCCTCAAAGACATCGAGCAGGGGCACCGGTCCGTCGGCACCGATCAAGCGGGTCGTCGGGTCGACCTCGACCATCGGCAGCCGGCGGCGGGCCGCGGCGATGGCATCACCCTCGCGGGTGTGCGCCTTCTCGCGGAGCCGGAGCTCGTCGAGCTGCTGCTGCCAGGTCTGGCGATCGGTGAGCGGGGGTGCAGCTGGCGTGGACATGGGTCCTCCTCGCATCGAGTGCTATGACCCTAATAGTGAATGCTATGATCGGGCAAGCACACGAGAGAGGTTGTCCATGCCGGCTCAGCGGGGCTATCGACAGGCCTGCGGCATCGCGCGCGGCCTCGACATCGTGGGTGAGCGGTGGTCGCTGCTCGTGGTGCGCGAGCTGCTGCTCGGGCCGAAACGGTTCACCGACCTGCAGCAGGCACTTCCGACCGCCAGCCCGAACGCGCTTTCCGACCGGCTGCGCGAGCTGGCCGACGCGGGCGTCGTACGCCGCCGGCAGCTGCCTCCGCCGGGCAATGTGCGGGTGTACGAGCTGACCGCGTGGGGTCGCGGCCTCGAGCCGATCGTGGTCGCGCTCGGCACGTGGGCACTGGCCGCTCCGCCGACCGCGGAACAGCTCTTCGTGAGCGCAGACAGCGCCATGCTCGCCATCCGGACCTATTTCGTGCCGACTCCGCAGCGGCCCGGGGCGACGCTGCGGATCGAACTCCGCGACCACGGTCCTGCCGGGGTGTTCGGCGTCCGCTTCACCCCAGCCGGCGCCGAGATCGCCCACGAGCCGCCCGAAGAACCGGACGCCGTCCTGATCACCACGACGGACGCCCTCCTCGCCGCCTTCGGCGACGACGACCTGGCCGGCCTCGTAGCCGCGGGCGCCGCCATCATCGGTGATCCCGAGGCCGTACGCCGCCTCCTTGCGGCCGTGCACGTCCCAGCTCCCACAGAATCAACACGCAACCGGCAGCTCCGGTCCACAGAAGCGGACCGACGGCCGCCAGATCGCGCCCGAAACGTGACCTGATACCGCGTCAGGCCGGACCGCCCTGTTCAGTGGACACTCCGGCCGGGCGACGACCAAGGTCACGTGCGCGCATCTGCCGCTCCCAGCGGGCTGGGCTCATATGCGGCGTAGTGCACCGGCGCCGTTGCCCGGACTGCGTGTTCAGGTGCGACCTGAACGCGTCGGCGAGCTGCGCCGGCCGACCACGTCCGGCTGCTTCAGCTGTCCAACGCCATCGACGCATTGATGGACATCGCGGGCGAGCATCGATACCAATCGGGCGGTCTTGGCGGTATCAGGCTTGGATTGGTGCCCACCGACAGCCCCCGGCATCAGGCCCGAAACGGCGTCTGAGTTGGCGTCGATTTGCCGCGACGGTCAGCGCTGTCGGGGTCGAGGTCAGCCACGGGGTGGGAGAACACCGCCGGAGCTGGCCGCGGCGTCGACACGGCCGGTGAGGGTGTAGACAGCCGCGCCGTCGGCTCGGGCGGTCCTGCGGCCCGGAGTTCGTTGACGGCTTCGGCTGCCGACAGCGTGCCGGAGATGACGGCTTGCCACAGGCTGGTGCTGCCCATCGGTGTGACGACGGTGTGCTGCTGCAAAGCGGCCGCGCTGATGCCGTGGGCATGCAGCCGCGCGGCCGCCGCCGGATCCAGATCCTTCCAGACGTGCACCGTCTCGGCGGTGAACCCGTGCGCGGCCCATCGCTCGGCCAGCGCGGTGATCCGGTCGCGGACATGCCCCGGAATCGCATCCCGATCACCACGCCGGTCGCCCAACAGCGCGCGGGCAAGCTCGGTGAGCCCGGCAATCGGCACCCAGCTGACCGGCGAGTCAACCCCTCGCCCACGAGCGTTCATCGTCGTTGACCGGTACACGAACGGACAATCAGACCAAATTCCATGCAACCATGATCCCTCATCGCGCCGCCCGACAGGCACGCGCCCAACCAGCACGCCGACCACGCACACAACCAGACCACGACTTCGGCGGTCCGCACATGCCGTTCGGGTTCAGACGAACGGGAGCTCATCCACTCGCTCGGCATAGACCGGCTGTCTTGATCAGATGCTCGCACATGCCGCCGACCGCGAGCGCATGGTCGATCATCTCCGTGACGCTGCGTAACGGGCATCCGGCGTACGCCGGTTCGCTGATCTAGCCGATGACCGGATGTATCAGCAGGCCTCATGCCGAGGAACTTGACGGAATCCTGGACGGGCTGGTTTCGCAGAGCCGGCCCTACGCCCGATAGACCACGGCGAGGCTGTCGACCACCACCCGGACGAAGCGCTCACCGAGGCCGCGCACCCCGTAGTACGCGTCGTCGTCCGCTCCCGTCAGTCGGACGTGCGCGAGCCAAATGTCGCGCTCCGCCGACTCGAACGGCTGCCCCAGGTCGTGCGCGACCCCACTGCGCTCCATCTCCCAGTCGACGTGTCCCGCGAACCGCTCGCCGTACTCCCACAACTTGTCGAACGACCGCGCAGCGAGCGACTGACCGGCAAGCACCTCCGTTGCCCTGAGCAGCTGCATCACGCACTCGTACGGGTAGTAGCCGACGCCGGTCGGCACTTCCTCATATTCGTCGAAGGCGTCGAGGTACCTCTCGGCGCGCCGCTTCAACTCGCCCACCACAGCCGGGTCACCGAGCGGAAGCACCTCGGCGGCAAGCGCTTCGAGAAACCGGCGCAGGTGGGCGTCGATGTGGCCGAGCCCGCGAACGGGCGGCACGCCGACGGTCAGTGCCGCGTACCGCGCACCGGCCAGCGCAGCCGCCTGACGGCGCACGGCCGGCGTCAACGTGGCGTTGAGGTCCCGCATCCGTGCTCCCGAAGTTGTCGAGCCTTCCCGATACAAACAGCCTCAGTGCACGCACATCAGCGTAGGACGTTCTGCGTCAAGCCCTGGTCGGTGTCTCGTCCGTCGTCTATGGGGCATGCTGTCATGCCGCAGACCGAGCGGACGGGGTTCGGGACGTGCCCAATCCGAGTCTTTGGACCTCCGTCTGGAGGTGCTGGACACCGAGACTGCTCGGTTCCAAAATTGCAGGTTCGCCGGAGGCTGTTGTGAAGGCTCTTGTGGAGTAGTCGTACCAGGTGGAGATCGCACTCCGGCAGGAGATCAGCAGCAGGCGCTGAGGGCCGTTGGGCCGCTTTGAACGGATCCAACGTGGACGCAGCGATTCATAAAGGCCGTCCAGGCGTTCGAATGCCCAAAGAACGTCGAAGATCTGCTCCACCGTCTCGTCAGGCAGTACGCGGCCTTGAGGTCCACCCTCCAAAAGCTTCCCTACGCTGTGCCGGGCGGAGGCCACCGCGCCCTGGCTTAGCTTCGCCGTCTCGGCGAGTATGCGATCGTATTGGGCCCGCCTGTTGCTCGAGGCGTTAATTGCGAGGCCAACCACCGTGACAGCGGCGCCGAGGACCGCCGAGCCTGTGCCGAGCGCTGTCGCCAGATCCATACCAGGAGTATCTCCACAGGCTGCAAGACGAGCGCCAGCTTGATCAGGTGCACGCTCATCAGCGTAAGACGTTCTGCGTCAAGCCCCTGGTCGGTGCCTCGTCCGTCGTCTGTCCCGGCATAGCGGTAATGGGGTTGGTCCCGGCAGCGTGTAATCGGGTTGGTGAGACGACGGGCGGGGCTGCCCATGATGAGCGTCGAGGTAACCGTGGTTCCTCAATGCCGCGTGGGGCTCGCCCCGACCCCGGCTTGACGGGCCGCCTGCAGCTGTCAGGCAGCGATGGGCAGCACCGTGCGGGGTTCGGCGCCGTGGGCGGCGATGACCGGGTCCCAGGCCCGGCCGGTGGTGACGACGGCATGCAGTTGCCGCAGGATCGCAGCGGCGATCACGGCCTGGGCCTGGGTGACCGTCAGCGCGTTCTGCTCCCGGGTGGTCAGGCGGGTGAACCGGGCGGCGTAGACCGGGTTGGCGCGTTGCGCGCCCCACACGGCTCGCCAGGCGGCCAGCCGCAACCCGGGACGTCCTTGACCGGTCAGTTTCGTGCGGCCTTTGAACGTGCCCGATAGCTTCTCCCGCGGGGCCAAACCGGCGTGCTTGACCAACGCCCGGGCACTGGCAAATCGTTTCGGATCACCGGTCTCGGCCAGGATCGCCGCGGCGCCGACCGCGGACAGACCAGGGATCGAGGCCGCCAGTTCGGTGAGCCGCAGCCCGTCCAGGACCGCTGTCATCCGCCCCTCGGTGTCCAGCAGCCGACGGTGGGTCTCGAGCCAGTCGCTCAGCAGCAGCGCCACCCGCTCCAAGGCACCCGCCCGGTGAGCGGTCACGCCGGCCGGGTCGGTCAACGCCGCGAACAACAGCCGCACGATCCGCAAACAGGGTCGCTGCCGACCGCGTCGGACGACCTCACGCCGCACCGCCGTCTCGAACCGCACCAACCCCAGCCGGCGGGTCCGGGCCAGGTCCCCGCCATCACGGTCCACCACGACGCTCAACGCGGCAGTCCACGTCAGGGAACGAAACGGCTGCCGGGCGCTCTGCAACACCGCCGGCCAGACACACTCCAACAGAGCTCGGATCTGCTGGACCTGACTGCCGGCCTCGACAAGCAGCTGCTCCCGACGCGCGCCCAGATGCCGCAGCCGGCCCCACGTCTCATCGACTGGTTCGGGAACATAGCAGCGCAGCTGAGCCGTCAGCCGGGCAATGATCACCGCATCTTTCTCATCGGTCTTGTCGAACGTCAGATCCTCACTGCGCCGCGCCCACGACGACAGCATCGGCTGGACACACACGAACGGCATGCTCCGTTCCCCGGCCAGCTGACCCAGCACCCGCCACCGGTGACCGGTCGGCTCACACGCCACCGTCACGCCGGCGAAGCCCTTCACCGCGGCCTGCTTCCCCGCCCAGTCCAGCGCCACACCCAGATCCCAGGCGCGGCGGCGGAATGTTCTGCGTACCGACACTTTCGAGTCATGGTCCGTGACCACGACCATCTGCTTCCTGTCTGCCAAGCCGATGCCGACGATCGCGTTCACCGGCGGGACCAGCATCCGCAACCGAGCCAGCCGCACATTGCGGTTGCGATCACCACGGGACACACCGCTACCGTTACCCATGAACGTCCTCCTCCTGCGATGGGACACCAAGCCCGACAAGCGCATCAGGGGGACGTTCCCACGTCCTGCATCGACACGCAGAACGTCTTTCTATGCCGCAGATTTCGCGCGGCCGTTGCCTGGAGATTGTCGCGCTTCGTGGCGGCGACTTCGGCGCCACGAGCCGTGCTGGGTGACTAGCCTCATTCGGTTCCTACCGTGACGCACCTTCTATCATCCGCACTTCCCCGCGCTGCATTGCCGAAGTACGACAGAGTTCGAGATCACGGGCTTGGCCGGGTTCTTGGCACCCCACAGGGTTGGCGCCGTGGATGGCCGATTAGCCAAGTGATGGAGCGGTCCCTGACCGAGTGCGGCTCCACGGCCACCACCCACTGCGACCTGGCGCGGCTGGCCCCAAATGGCGCCCTGACCCGCATACGCGGCGGCACAACCCGCCCCCGCGCGGCGAGGCCAGACTCCGAGTCGCGTGCCTGACGAGGGTCCGCGCCACACTGGACCGCAACGACCTCACCACTGTGGAGACCGCCCTGCACCAAGCCCTGGACGCCTGCACCCGCCTGCGCCGCACCTCGTGACCGCCCCGGCGGGCCCGGCCGGTTCCTAGAGCTCGATCACCCGTCCGCTCTGCAGGAACTCCTGGACGACAAGCGCGGGGCTCTTCAGATCCTTGAACGGGCTCGTCCTGGCGAGGTCCGTGATCGCACCGAGCAGGTCCGCCGCACGGGCGGCCGCGTCGTCTCTATCCGAGACCAGCACCGCATCCAGGTCGTCGAAGAGCCGCCGAAAGTTCTCCCGGCGCTCGTCGAAGGTCTTGTCCAACGCCGTGAGCAGGAAGTCCCGCTGGACCTTGATGATCTCGAGCTGACTCTTCTCCCAGGCTCTGATCTCCTCGCGCCTGGTCGCTTCCTGCGCCACGACCGTGTACCACTCCCTCGCCGAGGCCACCACCAGCCGGAAGGCATCAACGACCATGGCCGGGCTCGGCTTGGGAATCAACGCCGAGGCCGTGCTGCGCGTGCTCATGCGAATCTCCTCAGGATCTCGACCGACGCCTCAGCGAGCTCCCCCGACTCTGGGTCGAGGACCGGGGTGTTCAGGACTTCCTTGATCGCGGTAACTAACTGGTAAGCGCGCAGGAACTCGCGGGCATGGACGTCCGGATCGAATGCCAGCAGTTCGAGCACGTCGAGCGCGCGACTCGCCCGCTCGGTCATACGGCCCAGCAGGACCCGTAGCTCCTCGATGCGTCGCTCGGTGGCGCCGAGCATTTCGCGGACGAGGCCGATGCGCTCGACTTCGACGTCCACCGTCGCAGCGAATCCCCGAGCCTTGGTCTTCGTGCGAGCGCCCACGACGCCCATGGTCATGCCCCCGACGAGCAGCGCAGGGACGATCGTCACGAGGCCGAGAACAGCCCCTCCGACGGCAACCCCGCCACCTCCCGATGCCAGCGAACCGCCTCCGAGCCAGGCCAGCGTCGCGTTCTGCGCGGCGACGCCGCTCAGCGACGAGATCGCGGTGCCGGTGCTCGCGGACGCAAACGCCGAAACGCCCCAGAGGGCCCCCGCCTGCGCGGAAACGGCGGCACCGACCGCACTCGCCAGCCCGGTGACCCCCGCCGTGACATGCTCAACGCCGGCAACGTACTGCGGAATGCTCGGCACCCGGATGCGCACGCCATCGACCTTCTGGAAATTGAGGCGTTTGACGAGCTGTTCGTTGCGTTCGAGCCAGTCGGCCAACCGGCCGACGGTCTCCTTGTGGACACAGATCTGCAGAGCGCCGTACTCCCGAGCCGCCCGTTCCACATCCACTCGAGCGGCCTCACATTCGGCGACCGCCCCCTCGAAACGCTTCCCGGCCTCGTTTCGAATGGCGCGCCCCTTTACGGCGTCCACACCGCCCTTGACGCCGGCCCCGAGCGCGGCGGCGGCACCCACTCCGAGCGGAACCAGGACTTTCCAACCCGCCTTGCCAATCTTTGGGATGACTCCTACCGCAATCCGGACAACCACCTTCGCGCTGACCTCCCCGGCGTGAGCAACGGATCACAGTATCTCGCGAAAAGGGCCGACTCCCCCTCGGAGTCGGCCCTCTCTCGCGCGCCGCACATGACGTACGGCGGCCGCGATCAGTAGGTGTAGCTCAGCCCGGACTGGTACGGCGTGAGGTCCCGCTGGCTGACGACGCCTTGGTACTGGTACCAGCCCCACTTCTTGCAGAAGAGCTGGTAGCTGATGGTGTTGTAGGCACCGGACCCGACACGCACCGGGGGATAGATGACGTTGTCGCCCCAGTCGCCCTCGGCCGGGCCGCTGGAGTAGTTGTCCACGGCCCAGTAGACGCCCACCACCGAGCCGCCCGACGGGCAGTTCCAGCTACCGAAATTGATCCAGACGTTCCCGCCGGTCCAAGCCTGCGCGGGCGATGCCAGGGCGATCGGCACCCCGACGCCAATGGCGACAGCGGTTACGAGAGCCAGGAGACGTCGTCTCATCTTGCGGGTCCTTTCCGAGAATGAAGAGTGTTGACGGGCCTTACTCGGTGCGCTGCGCACCAGTCCTCACACCGTCGATGACTCCAGGCCCATCGGGAAGGGGCCCGGTTCAACCCCGGACGGATCCGTACGGGCAAGGCGGCCAACGGCGCAGGTCACAGCCATTTCCTGGCCTTGGACGGAGCTGTACGGAAAACCATGTCGACGCCCTCGCGATCACCGGGAGCGGGGTCAGGTCAAGGGGCATCAGCCGAATGTCCGCTATGCGTCACTACTTGCCGACCGGCAATCCTTCGATTGATCAATGGCTATGCTTACGGTGCCCATGTCCCCCATTTGAGGTCGTGGTGATGTGTCAGATCCCGACGGCGTCCAAACCCGCACTGATTTCGCCCGTGAGCTGACCCGGATACGCGAACGCGCGGCGCTCACCGTCCGGCAGGTCGCCGCGAGAGCCGGCGCGGACGGCGCCCACAGCACCATCGGGGACTGGTTCGCAGGCCGCGGGCTGCCGTCACTGTCGTCCCAGGACCTCCTCGTGCGGGTGCTGTCCGTGTGCGGCGAGGTGGAGGTGGCGCCGTGGCTCTCGGCATGGCACCGGGCACGGCGCCGTCCTGCGGTCCGTGCCACGGGCGCCGAACCCTACCGGGGACTGGCCAGCTATCAGCCTGAAGACGCCGCCTGGTTCTTCGGCCGGGAACGCCTCACCGCGCAGTTGGTGGACCGGGTGCTCGCGCTGCACGCCCAGGGCGGCGGCATCCTGATGGTCGTCGGTGCCTCCGGCGCCGGTAAGTCGTCGTTGCTGCGGGCCGGTGTCGTCCCCGCCCTTCCGGACGTGGTGCTGACCACACCCGCCGCCCAGCCGCTCAGCGAACTGGTGACACTACTCGACACCGCGTCGACGATGGTGATCGACCAGTTCGAGGAACTGCTCACCGGCGGCGTCCCGGAGCCGGCGCGGCGCGAGGTCATCGCCGCGCTCGCGGCATCCAACACTGTGGTGGTCCTGGGCCTCCGCGCCGACTTCTACGGGCCGGCGCTGCGGTACGCCGAACTGCTCGCGGCGGTGCAGGCGGGACAGTTCACCGTCGGGCCGATGCTCGCGGCCGAGGTCCGGGCCGCGATCGTCGAGCCGGCCCGCAAGGCGGGTGTGGAGATCGAGGACGAGCTCGTCGAGCTTCTGCTCGACGAGCGGTCCCACCTGCAGGACGGCGTCCTGCCGCTGCTGTCGCACGCGCTCTACGCGACCTGGCGCCAGGCCGATGGCGGCCCACTGACCTGCGCCGGATACCGGGCCATCGGCGGCATCCGCGGCGCCGTCGCGGAGACCGCCGCCGATGTCTACCGAACGCTCGACGAACGCCAGCAGCGGCTGGCGCGCCGGCTGTTCCTCCGACTGATCCACATCGGTGTGGACACCGTCGATACCCGCCGCCAGGTCGCCTGGCCCGACCTGATGGCCGAATTCAGCGACGACGCGGTTGACCTCGAGGACATTCTGGACCGGTTCGTCGCCGCGCGGCTGATCACCGCGGACACCGAGACCCTGCGGATCAGCCACGACGCGCTGCTCGGCGCCTGGCCCACCCTCCGGGCGTGGCTGGACACCGACCGCGCCACCTTGGTCGTGGGCCAGCAACTCGCCGTCGCCGCGGCCGCGTGGCGGCGCGAGAACGCTGATCCGGCACTGCTCTACCGGGGTACGCGGCTGGCTGCCGCCCGAGCGTGGACCGCCGAGCATCCCGAGGAGCTGTCCGACGTCGTTCGCGAGTTCCTCGATGCCAGCACGCGGCACTCGCGTCGCCGGGTGCGGCAGGCCCGGCAACTGATCGGTGCGCTCACCGTCCTCGCGCTCGTCACCATGGCGCTCGCCGTCTTCGGCCTCGACCAGCGCGCCACCGCCAACGCCGCCCGGCGGGCCGCGCTCGACCAGCGCAACCAGGCGGTCTCCCGGCTCGTCGCCGGCCGCGCCGACCGGCTCCGCAGCCGCGACCCTTCGCTAGCGATGCAGCTGAGCCTCGCCGCCTATCGGATCTCGCCCACCGTCGAGGCGCGCTCGAGCCTCCTCGACGCGTCCGCCGGACCCGCCGTTACCCGGCTGGGCGGATTCACCAACGCGGTCCAGGCGGTCGCCGTCAGTGCGGACCACACACTGCTCGCCGTGGGCGGCGCCGACGGCACCGTGCGGCTCTGGCGGCTCACGACGCCTGATCCCCTCGGGCCGCCATTGGCCGGCGACGGCCTCACGATCTTCGCAGTCGCGATCAGCCCCGACGGGCACCTGCTCGCCGCCGGCGGGGCGGACAAGCAGGTCCGGCTGTGGAACATCACCGATCCGGCCCGTCCGGTCCCGGTCGGGTCGCCGCTGACCGGTCCCGCCTCGACGGTCTACTCGCTTGCCTTCAGCCCGGACGGGCAGGTCCTCGCCGCCGGCAGCGCCGACCACGCCATCTGGCGCTGGGACATGGCGCAACAGCAACCGCTGCCGACGCTCACCGGGCCCACCGACGCCGTGCAGTCCGTCGCATTCAGCCCCGACGGGCACATCCTCGCGGCCGGGAGCGCTGACGCCCTGGTCCACCTCTGGCGAGTCACCGGCCCGACCGACGTCACGCCCGTCGGCGCGCCGCTCGCCGGCCACACGCTGAAGGTGTACAGCGTCGCGTTCAGCCCCGGCAGCACCATTCTCGCCAGTGGTAGTGCGGATGACACCGTGCGCCTGTGGGACCTCTCCGACCCGGCACACCCGACCGCCCGCGGCACCCCGCTCACCGGCGCCACCAGCTGGATCAACGCGGTGACGTTCAGCCCCGACGGCACCACCATCGCCGCGGGCACCTCCGACAAGAACGTGATCATGTGGAACGTCGCGACCGGAGATCGCACTGCCACACTTCCACACCCGGCACCGGTCACCGCGCTGGCGTTCGGCGCGGACGGGCACACCCTGGCCACCGGCGGCATCGACGCGATGGTCCGGCTGTGGTCGCTGCCCGGCCCGGTGCTCACCGGCCCTTCCGACAACGTCTTCAGCATGTCCTTCACTGCCGACTCCGGGGAACTTGCCGTCGCTAGCCGCGATCGGACCGTCCGTCTGTGGAACGTTCACGATCGCCATCGGCCCGCGGCACTCGGCCCTGCGCTCACCAGCCCGTCCGGGCACCCCGCCTTCTCCGGCACGGCGGTGATCCGCCCCGACGGCCGCCTGCTCGCCGTCGGCACCCGCACCGGCGAGGTTCAGCTCTGGAACGTCAGCCGCCCGGCCGAACCCGTCCTCGCCGCCGTCCTCACCGGCCCCACCAAACTCGTGGAGACAGCCGCGTTCAGCCCCGACGGCACGATGCTGGCCACCGGTGGCGATGACTCGCAGGTGCACCTCTGGAACGTCCGCGACCCCAGCCAGCCAGTGCCACTCGGCACCATCAACGACACCGGCGGCCTGATCTTCGCCCTCGCCTTCCGGCCCGGCGGCACGATCCTCGCGGTCGCCACGTCCGACAACACCGCCCGGCTCTGGGACCTCACCGATGCCACCCACCCGCATCAACTCGGCGGACCGCTCGGCGGCTTCGCCGGCTACGCGTACGGCGCGGCCTTCAGCCCGGACGGCCTGACCCTCGCGGTCGGCAGCGCGGACCGCACCGTCCGGCTCTGGAACGTGAGCGACCCGAGCCACCCTGCGCCACTCAGCACCTCGCTGACCGGGCCGATGAGCGACGTATTCTGGGTTACGTTCAGTCCCGACGGCCAAACCCTCGCCGCCGCCTCCATCGACGGCACCGTCTGGCTGTGGAACATCACCGACCGATCCCGTCCCGCCGTGTTCGCGGTCCTGACACGCGCGAACGACTCGACGTACACGGTCGCCTTCAGCCCCAACGGCCACACCCTGGCCGCCGCAGGCGCCGATCCGCAGACCCGGCTCTGGGACACATCACCGGCACGTGTGGCGGCCTGGGTATGCACCACCGCCGGAACCCCGATCACCCCGGCCGAATGGAGCCAGTACGTGCCAGGGCTCCCGTTCGACCCTCCCTGCTAAGGCCGGAGCGTCCAGCGAGCCGCCAACGTCCGACCCCTCGGCCCGCACCAGATCCGGCACCTCCTCGCCTCTAACCTCCTCGACCTCGGCTACGGCATCCCCGAAGTCGCCGAACGCCTCGGCCACGACCCCGCAACCCTCATGCGCTACTACACCCGCATCAACGCCCAACGCCGCCGCCAAGCCGCCCGCGACGTCGTCGAACTCGTCACACCAACAGCGACCCTGATGCGCGTCGACACAGCACCCGAACTACAGGTGGCATAACCACCTCAATGCCAGCGCGCCACCAGACCACAGTGCGGTTCCCCTCGTAACGTGGAGGCCAGAACTTGAGGGATAGAGGTTCATGGCTGAGACGAGACGTCGGTTCGATCCGGAGTTCCGCGAGGGAGCGGTCCGGATCGTGCGTGAGACGGGGAAGTCGATCGCACAGGTTGCCCGTGACCTGGGGATCAACAGCGGCACTCTGGCCAACTGGGTGAAGCAGGACCGGGAGGCCCGCGGCGAGGCCGCCGCTGGGCAGTTGTCGGAGGACGAGCGTGCGGAGTTGGCCCGGCTGCGGCGTGAGAACGCCGAGCTGGCGATGGAGCGTGATGTCCTCAAGCGATCCGTGGTCCTGTGGGTCAAGGAGGCGACGGGTCGGTGAGCGTGGCCGCCTTCATCGCTGCCCAGCGGACCGAGCACGAGGTGCCGCACGCGGTGGCCTGCCGGGCCCTCGGGGTGTCTGAGTCCTGGTTCTACAAGTGGCGGGACCGGCCGCCCACACCTCGCCAGGACCGCCGGGCCCGGCTGGCGGCCGCGGTCCGCCGGGTGTTCGACGACTCCGGCGGCACCTACGGCAGCCCACGTGTCGGCATCGAGCTGCGCGCGCAGGGCTGGCAGGTCTCCGATAACACGATCGCGCAGCTGATGGCCGAGCTCGGTCTGGTCGCCCGGGTCAAGCGCCGCCGGCGCGGGCTGACCCGGCCGGGGAAGCGGCCGGCCGCACCGGACCTGGTCAAGCGGAAGTTCACCGCGCCCGGGCCGGATGTCGCCTGGTGCGGTGACATGACCGAGATCGTCACCGGCGAGGCAAGCTCTACCTGGCCACCGTCATCGACCTGTACTCCCGGCGCATCCTCGGCTACGCCATGGGCGCCCACCACGACGCCGGCCTGGTCGTCGCCGCACTAAACATGGCCGCGGTCACCCGCGGCGGCGACGTCGCCGGAGTGATCTTCCACAGCGACCGCGGCAGCGAAGGCGAATACACCTCGGCCGACTTCGCCCGGGCCTGCGCCCGCTGGAAGGTGCGCCAATCGATGGGCCGGGTCGGCTCATGCTTCGACAACGCCGTGGCCGAGGCCACCTTCTCCACCATCAAGGTCGAGTACGTCCACCGCCGCCAGTTCCGCACCCGCGCCGAGGCACGGCTGAAGATCGCCACCTGGATCACCGACTTCTACAACCCCCGTCGCCGGCATTCCGTCTGCGACGGACACTCACCGATCGACTACGAACGATCAACGGCTCGAGCGCTGGAGGTTCAGGCCGCATAACGGTGTCCTCCACGATTCCAGGGGATTGACACAGACCCCTTTACTCGGCCGGTTTATGCTTGAGGCGACCTGGGAGAACGTTGCTGAGCACGTCGCTGGGGCCTCCGGCTACTGGGGGTCAAGGGGTCGTGGGTTCAAATCCCGCTGTCCCGACGGTTGTGACCAGCGGATATGTCTTTCATGGCATGTCCGCTGTTGGCGTTTCGGGCTGAGGTGGTCGCAGGGTGGTCGCGCACTGCGTGGTCGTTGCGGGTTGATCCGGCACGCTGGTGTGTGCGTTCGGTGCGACGGCGGTGTTCGGGGCTGTAGCTGTCCGGGGCGTGGTCGCTAGATGGTCGCGCCGTCCGGGATTGCTGCCAGGGCGCTGCGGGCCCGGCCCGGCTGCCTACCCTGGGTTGGGTTGGGGTTGCGGCGGCGGCGGTGGCTTCGACGGCGTCGTGGGCGGCCTGTCGGGTCAGATGGCCGTAGATGTTGACGGTCACCGAGAGCGTGCTGTGTCGCAGGGTTTTGGAGACCACGGCGAGCGGGACGCCGGATGTGATCATGAGGGTGGCGGCGAGGTGGCGTAGGTCGTGGACGTGCGGTGGACTTCAACACCAGCCTGGCCCGGCCTGCGACCACACCGCGACCACCGGCCCCGTCGCCGCAGGTCAGCGGCGGGCCGGTGCGGCACCGTCAAGGGGCGGCGCGTTCCTGTTCGTGCGGCGCCGCCGTTACCCGACGGTTAGCCGCACAGCGTCTATTCGACGATAGGGCTATCTCACTGTTAGTGATCGACGTTATTCTGTGCGTGATATTCGGCCGGACATTCCTCTGGGTGTGCGTAGTGCCGGACTGGCGTGACGAGGTCTGTACGGCGGTCGAGCGCTGGATCGAGGTTGTCGGCGGCGCTGATAACGCGGAGCGGGGCGGGCGGCCAAGGCTGAAGCTCATCGGTCGGATCCGTCGCGAGTCTGCATCGGGCTGGTATGCCGTGGATGTCCGCGACCAGCGGATCGACCCCGACCAGATCGACGACCTGCGCCTGGCCGGCGCCTCGCAGCCAGGCCCCGGGGCCGGGTTCACGCCGCTGGAGGTGGTGCAGGACGGCCGCCTGCTGCGGGTACGGGTGGCAGAGTTCGTCGACCTGCCCGAGGCGTACCTGTGGCAGAACCGCCGGCTGGAGGGCTTCCGGGCACCCAGCTGCGCGACGGGCTACACGCCGTGGGTGACTCGGGCTTGGCCCACGAACTGGCCGCCGGGCGGTTGACCTAGTCACCGCGGACGATCCGGGCGGTGAACGGGTTCTCGCCCGCGCAATGCGAGGCGTACACCTCGTGCCTGAGCCCTGGAGTACGGCTGGTGTGGGGCCCGCCGGGGACCGGCAAGACCCGTGTCCTCAGCGAGGCCATCAACGCTCTCGCTCAGGCCGGCAAACGGGTCCTGCTCGTGTCGTCGACGAACATCGCCGTCGACAACGCCCTTGCCGGGGTGCTGCGCCACCGCGGCCACGCTCCGGGTGACCTGGTACGCGTTGGTACCCCGCATTGGGCCGAGATCGCCAGCAACCTGCAGGTGTCGCTGGCCCACCTCGTGCGCGGCCGGCTCGCGGAGGTCGACCATCGCCGCGAGGAGCTCAACCGGCAGCTGGTGACGCTGCGGGAGGACGGTGACCGGCTGGCCGCCGAAGAGGAAGCGCTCGCCGGGTTCAACCCACAAGCCGACACCCGAGCCCGAGCCCTGATCGCGGCGACCGACCGGATTCCCCAGCTCGCCGAACAGGTCCACACCGCCGCCGAACAACGGGACGCCCGCAGGCAGACGCTACGCCAGTCGGAGGCCGGGCTCTCCGAGGCGCAGACGGCGTTGACGCAGACCGCCGACAGCCGCACCGCTCTGGCTGGCATCGCCGGGCTGCAGCGCCAGGTCGCCGACGCCCAGCAGGCCGCGGACCGGGTCGCGGTGGACGCCCTGACCGCCCGCGATGAGGCCAACCGGCTGGAAGGCGTGCTGCGCGAACTGCACGCTGGTTCCCGCCTGGCCCGGTGGCGTAACCGCGTTCATGCAGAACCTCCGCTGCGGACACTACGAACTCAGCATCGACGCCCCACGCGGACTCCGCGTCGTCGCGGCGTTCACCGAACTCGCCACCGCCATCTGAGGACCGCTCGGCACACGCTTGTCAACGCGCCCTCCGATCGGCAAATGCAACAGCACCAGCGGACGCATCCGCACCGCCACCCGGACAGCGTGATGGTCACCCTCAACAGCTTCCAGCGCCGGGTCTGCAGCGGCGGCTGGCACGCCGACATCGAGCTGCCGGCGGCGCGCGCCCGGTGGGTCGGCGCCCAGGAACACGCCGGAGAGAACATCGGCACCTCCGAGACGCGCGCCGTCTTCATCGAGCTGAAGGAGCCGTCACCTATCCCGGGCGCCGGCGGTCATCAGCGCCGCCGGCGATGGTCAGCGCCTCGTGATCAGCGATCGGTGCAGCTTTTGCCCGGTCGCCGGCGAATAGCGCTGCAGAAGGGCTTCGGCACGGTGGGCGGGTTAAAGGCCGGTATCACCGTGGCCGGCGCGGCGGCCACGGCGTACTCGGCCTATTGCGGCATGCGGATCGGCCGGGCGGCCGAGCAGGCCGCGGCCAGGGGCGACCGGATCGAGGTGCAGGACGCCACGGTGCCAACCGCCGATACACCACCGGAAATCGCGAAGTGGCAGGGCCGTCAGCGCATGACGCAGGTCGCGGTGCCCGTGCTCGCCGGCGCCAACATCATCTGCGGTTCGTACTTGGCGCAGTCGTACGTACCGGGCCCACGGTGAAGGGCGTCCTGCCCCGGCTGTTGCCCGAACGCTGGATGCGATAGGCACAGCCACTGGCGCGCCGTGCGCAACGCGCGCCATGCGACGCGAACGACCGGCGATGACGCGGCGGTGCCCGCCTGCCGGGCAGGCGCTGTGATCACCGCAGCGACGGCCCGGCGTTCGGTGGGCTCGCCGTCGTCCACCGGACGGGCGGATGACGACGCCGCGCGCCGTGGACGCCCGCCGCCCGACGATCGCCATCACCGGCATCGTGTTGTCGCGTTCCCACGGAGCACCACGAACTGACGCGGTTCACCGCCGAACTCATCGGCCTGCGTACCGCTCACCCGATCTTTCGCAGGCGTCACTTCTTCCGCGGCCGGCCGGTCGGCAAGGGCACCGTGGAGGACATCGCCTGGCTACGCCCGGACGGAGACGATGTCGGCGACGTGGACCTCCTTGCCGGTGCGCTCGTTGACCCGGTGATAGCGGACCGCGGCCCGGATCAGCCCGCAAGCCTGCGGCGACGCTCCGTCGCATCGTGCAGCCGCCGCTCCGCCTCACGGGCCTTCTTCTCGATCCGGCTCGCCTCGGACCTCCTGGCGCGGACCGTCTTGTCCGCCTCGGCCTGCTCGGCGGCCGCCTCGTCGAGCCGGGCCCGCAGTTCAGCGGCCCGGGAGTCCGCCCGCTCGGCCGCGGTCTGCGCCTGGTGCGGCAGGCGCGGCGAGGCTGCGCGCCTGCTGTACCAGGCGTGCACCACCGGCCGCTGCTGCCCGGAGAGCTCCTGCAATTGCCCCGAGTCCAGCGAGGCGGTCGCCTCGCGCAACGCGCCGCCGAGGTCGAGTAGCTCCGCCATCTCGACGGGTACTCGCGGACCATCTGGTTGACCAGCCACGCTGCCAGGTTCGACTTGGCCAGCCGTCGGATCGCCTCGGCGAGTTCCCGGTCGCCGTCCTGCCTCGCCTGCTTCGCCCGGGTGTTGCGCTGCGCGGTGAAATGCTCGGGCGGCAACCCGTACAGCTCCCCGGCGACCTCCTCCATCCTCACCCCGCGTCGAATTCCCGCCCCGCCCAGCGCAAACCCCGGCCCACCGCTCGAAGCCGAATCCCACCCGCCGACACGTCGCCGGCACACGGATGATCATGGCAGCAGCGGCGGCCGAAGCACTTGACAAAGTCTGCAGTCGCGAGTACAGAATTTATGTGTTGGTTGGGTCATGGTTCCCGGTGAGGACGAAGGTTCTGACAGGAGGTGATCATGATGGCCTTGCTGGTCCCTGCCCATTACCATCACCGCCGCCCATGGCGGCGCGTCTCCTGCCGCAGACCGCCGAACCGGCGTCACTGACCACCCGTGGCATGCGTGGCACCGGACCGGGGTGCTCACGGCCGATCAGCGCGAGGCCGGCCGCGCCAGCCCGGGAACGCCGGGGTCGGCCCGCACGAGCGACAGCTTTCCTCAGGACAGTTTGTGGAGGTGTGTCCGTTATGTTTCCCCTTCGATTCGACCCGTTCCGCGACCTCGACCGGCTCGCCGCCGAGGCATTCGGCACGGCGCGCACGCCGTCGCTGATGCCGATGGACTGCCTGCGCACCGGCGACACGTTCATGGTCCGTTTCGACCTGCCCGGCATCGACACCGACTCCCTCGACGTGTCGGCTGAGAACCAGACGCTGACCGTACGCGCGGAGCGCACCCGCCACGACCCGGATGACTCGACGTACCTGGTCTCCGAACGCCCGTCCGGCACCTACAGCCGGCAACTGGTCCTCGGCGAAGGGCTGGCCCTCGACGACATCACGGCCGAGTACAGCGACGGTGTGCTTACGTTGACCATCCCGGTCGCTGAGCAAGCCAAGCCCCGCAAGATCGAGATCGCCCGGCCCAGGAGCACAGCGATCGGCTCCCACGAAGGCCACAAGATGATCTCCGGCGAGACCGGGAAGGACCGTCAGTCGGCCGGCGCGACCAGCTGACCCGCGCGCCGCGCGACCTCCGCTGCGTGAGGGAGGTGGTCGACAGAACGGTAACTGCGAACAACGACATCTGCGATGGAGGTGACCTCGGTGGCGGAACTGCCCCGCCCGGCCGAGCGGGCCGCGGCGCTGGATGACGCCGGCTTCCCCGGCTACGCCATGGGCGCGGCAGCCGACGCCATCGGGGTCACCCCCGCCTTCCTGCGAGCGGCCGAGGCCGCCGGCCTGTTCGACATCGCCCGCTCCAGCGGCGGACACCGCCGCTACAGCCGCGACGACCTGCACCGCGCCGACCGCGCCCGCCGGCTCGTCGACGACGGCATCCGCATGGACGCCGCCGTGCGCATCGTCACCCTCGAATATCAACTCGCCGCCGCCCACGCCATGATCGACGTGCTCCGCCGCAAGGCCGGACCGTCCAAGCGAGGCGGCAGCCGCCAGGAGTGAACGGCCATGACGCTGCATCTCAACCTCGACCACGACAGCCGCGTCTACTTCTCCCTGACCTGCGACCGCTGCGGCCTGCCGTTCGCCTGCTACGACGACGCCTGCTACGAATTCACCTCACTGCGGGACGAAGCCGTCTACGCCGGCTGGGACGCCGCAACGCGGCCCGGACAACCGACGTACTGCCCCGCATGCGTCCGCACCGACGTCCCTGCGACAAACCCGGAGCCGGCCGTGGCAGCTGTGGTCAAGGACCATCAACACTACAAACGCCAACCAGAGCAGGCCCGTACACCGTGCTGAGCATCCCCACGCCACGAAGTCCCACCACGTACCGCTCGGCTACGTCGGCACCGAACCGGGCCGCGCCGTACCGAGCACCCGGGACGCCGGACATCGTCGCGTACGACAAACCGGGGTTGCCAGGTCACGACCCGGCACCGGATGGGCGCCGGGCCGCTTCGCGGGTGTGACCAGGAGCAAAGCCGACGTGCAAGGACCGACGGTCGATCAGCGGTGGCTCTTTGTACAGTCCGGCTCAGGCCTCGATCTGCTTGCGGCCGCCGCGCTCGCAGCGAGTGAGGAGGTTGACCATGGGACGCGCCGTAGGTATCGACTTGGGCACCACCAACTCGGTGATCGCCGTGTACGAGCGCGGCCATCCGCAGGTGCTCGCGAACGCCGAAGGTGGACGTGTCCATCCTGGACGTCGGTGACGGGGTGGTCGAGGTGCGCGCCACCGCGGGCGACACGCATCTGGGCGGCGACGACTTCGACCGCCGCCTCGTCGACCACCTCGCCGAGGACTTCAGCCGGGACAGCGGCATCGAGCTGCGCAAGGACCCGCAGGCCCGCGCCGACGACGCCCGGCTGCGCGAGGCGGTCGACGCCCGCAACGGGCTGGACTCGGTCGCCTACCAGGTACAGCGGCGCCTGGCCGAGCTCGGCGAGCAGGTGGCGGTGCACGACAAGGCCCGCGCCGAGATGCTCATCGCCGACGCCCGGCAGGCCGTCAAGGACGAGGCTCCACTGGATCGGCTCCGGCCGTTGACCGCCGATCTGCAGCAGATCCTGCATGGCCTCGCAGCCAGCGGGGGCGTCGGATGGCTCCCCGAGCCCGAACAGCGGCGATCCCGCCGGCAAAGGGACGCCGGCGGGGACGACGTGATCGGTCCGCACCCGCGCCCAGGCGCCCGCGACCTCGACCGGGCGGGCGCCATATGCAGCTCCACAAGCAGGATCTGGATCGCCTGCTCGATGGTGGCGGGACTGAGTCCGACCCAGCGAATGGCGCTCATCGGTTACTGCCGCGGTCGGCGTGCCTCCAGCTGTAGTTCACCCCAGCGACTGTAAGTGATGTGGAAGTTGACCGGGTGCCAGCCGTTGTCGCGTTTGAGGGTGACCAGGCCGAAGTGCTCGCGGATCTCGCACAGGCGCTCGCTGTGGCAGTCGATCCGGAAGCGCAGGCCGTTCTCGTCGCGGACGGTGGTGGAGTACCGGACGGTGACGCGCTCGCCGCCGAAGGCGGTGCTGGAGTCCTCCTGGCTCTGGTTGGGGGCCTCATTTCTGGTGACCGAGGCTCGTGGCAGGCCCGCCGGCTTGTGGCGGGCGCCGAGCGGGTCGAGCAGGGTGAGCAAGCGGGCGTGGGCTTCCGGGGGTACAGCGAGCAGGTACCACCCCGGCTGGTAGATGACCTCGCCGGTCAGCTCCGGGGCGCCCACGTATTCCTCCAGCCCCATCGACATGCCGCAGACGCTACCGGAATCGGCCACCCGGACGGACCGGCAACGCTGCCGATGCGCCGATGTCTCGCATTCGTCGCGGTGCGTACGGTGGCGTCTGGTCGCGCTTCGCGCCAATGAGCCAACCGAGCCCAAGGGGACTGTATGGACGGCCGCGGGCGATCACTGCGCAGTTCCGGCGGTCGTCGAGTCGCCCGCCGCGCGTCGGCGTCGTTCGCCATCTGCCTGGCCGCCCTCGCTACCGTCGCCTGCACGGCCCAGCCGGACCGCCAGGACGGCCGGCCAAGCGCCCCGGCGTCGGCCAGTCCCCGGGGGTCGGTTGGGCCGAGCAGTGCCGCGCCGCCGACCGGGCCGATCTCCGGCGGGCTGACGATCACGTTGACGCGGATGCACAGCGGCGCGACGAACGTGGTCTTCCCCGCCGACCGCGCGGCCGCCGCAGAGCCGTTCGTAGCCCAGACCGCCTACCCGGCAGACGTCGAGGCGTTCGAGGCACGCGAGTACCAGGCCGGCGCCTCCGCGCAGGTTTCCCTCCTGCTGTACCTGACGCTCGAGACGCGGCTCGACAGCCAGGTCACGGTCACCTACGTGCGGATTGTCAACCGCAAGCGGACCGAGGTGCCGGTCGGCGGCTACCTGGTCGGGCTGTACACGAGCCAGGGTGACACGCCCGGTCGGATGGCGTTCGAGCTGGACGATGCGAACCCCTTCCCCAGGGCGCTCGACGAGGAGCTCCACCCGACGGACCGGCCGTTCTTCGACACGGCGGACTCCATCCACGTCGGCCGGGCCGCAAAGCAGGAGCTGATCCTGCTAATCGAGGCGCACCGGGGGAACTACGCGTTCGGCGTCCAGGTCGAGTACGAGGTCAACGGCCGGAAGTTCCAGGCCGATGTCGCTCACGCGCCGTTCCTCGTGACCGGCCAGCACTGCGGCTTCACGAAGGCAACCGTGTACGAGCCGCACCCCGACCAGACGCCACGGCTGGAGCAGCACGGCGCCGACTTCCTGCCCTGCTAGGAGCAGGCGGCGGGCCGGCCGGAGCCGAGCCCCTTGACCGTGCTGACGGCCGCCACCGGAATGAAGCTGTGATCGGCGGCGAGGCGGTACCAGGCGGTCCCGTCGGGCGCGGTGGCCACGCAGTCGACGCGGACATGCGCGCCGTCGATCAACGGGGGGAACGCGAACTGGTCGCTGCCGCCGGGCCGGCCCTGCGGGTGCACAACGTACGACTCCGCGGGCAGGGTCACCACCATCTCGACCGGGGTCACCTGATGGGACGCCGGGTCCAGATACGTGTGGTACCCGAAGATCCCGAGGAGCAAACCGCCACTGAGGCCCAACGCGATCCACAGCCCCCGAATCTTCGCGCCCGCTTCGGTCGCCGTGGCAGCGCTGCTCGCGGTGGCGCCGATGCCTGCAATCACGCCTCCCAGCCCGAACAGCCAGTACCACGCAACGTGAGCCGCACCCGCGACGGCGTTGATGCCGGAGAGCAGCATGCCGAGCACCAGGACGACGACGTCGAGCCGGCGCACGAGCATCGGGCGGCGCCCGGCCGTCGCCGAGGCCGGACGGCGCGGCCGCCAGGTGAGCATCCGCCGGACCAGCGACACCGGCGGCGGGGGCGGGTCCGGCGGCCCGGCCGGGCCAGGGACCGACCCGTCCGGCGCATCGGGGGCCGTCTGCCGAGGTTCGGCGCCGACCGTGTTTGGCCGCTCGCCGGATCCCGGCTGCGGCCGTGCCGGGCGCGGCTTGTCCAGCAGCCCATTGAGGCCCTCGGCGGCGAACCGCCGGCGCCACCTGACGGCCGTGGACCGCGCGATCCCAAGCTCGCGAGCGATCGCCGGGTTGGCCGAACCGGCCGCCGCCGCCAGGACGATCCTGGCACGCATCGCCAGCCCGTCAGCGTTCGCCGACTGATCCGACCAGGCAAGCAACTGCGCGCGCTCTTGGTCGGACAACGCCACGGGCGCATTCATCGGCCCACGCATTCGCCAAGCATAAAGTCAGTTTCACGGTCCTCGTGGTCCGGGCCGACGCCAGTGCCTCGGCCGAGTTTGCCGAGGGAGCCACTCAAGTCCCACAACGGCACCCCCGCACCCCTGCTCGTCGATCCGACCACCCTCAGCGGACTGACCACGATTAGACAACCGCGGAGACGGCGCGCATCTTCGGCCAAATGCTCCTCGGACGCCGCGGCCAGCCGCTCCGGCCCGACAACCTCAGCAACCGATTCAACCCGCTCGGCCGAACCGCCGGCGGCCGCCCCATCGGACCGCGCCCGCGGCCGCCTCACTCCCCCTCGCCGACCCTGCCTCTGTCACGGGGAAGGAGAGCCCTTGACGGTAGCCCTGGCTACTACGTCGACCTGTCCGTCACATCAGTCAAGGCCAAGCCGACGCGCTGGGCGGCCGCGGCATGGACGATCCGGTCGGCGACCTCGACGGTGCTGAGGAGCTCGGTCAGCATGTCGAGCGGCCACTCGGCCAGCTCGGCCGCGGCGTCGGCCACGATCGTGGTGAAGAGGGCCTCGTCGAAGGGTTCGCCGAGCACGATGTCGCCGCTGTCGCGCATGGCCACGGACGCGCGGATGACCGCTGTCAGCCGCTCCCACCACTCGGGGCCGCCGGGGTCGCCGAGCTCGGCGAACACCCGGTGCGGCGGTTCCCCGACCGACGCGAGCAGGTAGGCGGCGTTGAAACGGGCCAGCCGGTCGGCGACCGACGCGCCCGCCGCCGTGAACTCGGCCGACGCCTGGCGCATCTCGGCGGCGCTGGACATGATGGCCTGGCTCTTCGTCAGGTCGGGATAGTCCGAGTCGGCGATCGGCGGGAGCGGCATGACCCAGCTGCCGGAAAAGGGATCGGCCTCGTAGGCGGCCAACCATTGGGTGGTCACCGCCCACACTGCGGCGCGGGTCACCGCCGTCTGACCGCGAGCCAGGTGCTGCCAGCGCGGGAGCGGGCCGTCGTCGTCGAGCAGGCGCGGTACGACCTCGGCGTCCACCATGCTCAGCGCCTGTTCGGCGAGGTCGGTCCAGCGCAAGGCCCGCTCGCCGCGCAGCGGGAAGCGCAGGCGGATGTCCCCGGCCATGAACCCCTGTCCGTGGATCATGTTTCCGGCGGCGGACCACTGCGCCGCCTCGCACAGCAATGTGATCAGCCGGTAGATCGCCAGGTCGCGGGGGCTCGTACGGGAAAGGTACGTGTCGTGCAGCCAGGCACCGAGTTCTTCTGACGGCCAGGGCGGGTCTTGGCTCAGGAGCCGGGTGATCGACGCGATCTCGGCCGACCGGTGCAGGTCGCGCCGCCGCAGCGGCAGGGTCAACGCCTCGGCGACCGCGAGCACGGTCGCGGCCTCGACCAGCGACGGCGAGCCCTGCGTGACGGCGATGGCGAGCGGGAGGAGGCCGGTGCCGAGCGCCAGGCGGACCGCGCCGGCGAGGAGGGCGACGATCCGGCGCCAGCCGAAGAGCCGCCGGAGCACGGGAGTCGTCCCGTTCCAGGGTACGGACTGCCGCTCGACCAGGTAGTGGCGGATCGCCCAGGCGGTGAAGGCGAGCACGGCCAGGGCCACGCCGCCCGCCCAGCCGTGCGGGAGCGGGAACGTCCAGGGCGACCGGGCGAGGATCACGGCGGCGGCGACCGCGGCCACCACGACCATCCGGGCCCAGCGCCGCACCGAGCGGATGAGCGCGCGCAGGTCAAAGACCCAGGCGAGCAGCTGCACTCCGGCCGCGGCTGTGGCCACGGTCCACAAGGGATGGTGGTGCCAGAGGACGTAGCCGGTCGGCGCCAGCGCCGCGAGCGTCGCGGCGGCGAGCCAGAACCAGTCGTGCGGACGCGGCGGCCGTACCGCACCCACGCGCCGCGAAGCCTCGCGCAGCCGGACGGCGACCGGCCCCCACGCGGACGGGCCCGTGTTGATGAGGTTGACGACGGCGCCCGCCACAATCGGGGCTGCCCAGTACTGGATCAGGTCGGGATCGGGTCGCCAGATCGAGTAGCAGACGGCCGCGCCGATCGCGACGCCCGGTGACCCGCCCAGCCCGAAGAGCACGAAGCCGACCGCGGCGAGCGCCCACGTGCCGGCCGTGGCGGAGAGCCAGTGCAGCGGGAACGAGAGCGGCCAGGCGAGCAGCGTCCACAGCAGGCCAGCGCCGATCCACGAGCGCGGCAGCACCTGGATGAACGCGGTGGTCCGGGCGCGCTGCTGGTGAGCGATCACCCGGCGGTGCAGCTCGACGCAGCCGGCGGCGAGCACCCCGATCGCGACGGGCCACGACAGCAGGCCGCTGAGCATGCCGCCATCGTCCCGCCCGGAACGACGGGCGGGTGACTACTGTCAGTGATCCGATCGGACCGTTGCGCCGCTGCTGCCGGGCCCGGAAGATCGATGCCGATGCGCAGAACGCTGGTGGTCGCGTCCTCTGCCGTGCTCGGCGCGGCCGGGTGCTCCCCCGCGGCCGCGTTCGCGTCGCACGGCCTCGCCGCGTGCGCGCTCGTCGCGTACGCCGCCTTTATCGCCGGCGCGCTCAGCAAATGGTCGGCGGCGGGCGTCGCCGCTGGTCTCGCGGTTGCCGGGCCGTTCGCGAGCGGCGGCTCCCCGTGGCTGCTGCTGGTCTGCTGGGTCGTCCCGGCCGCGGCCGCCAACCTCCCGCCGAGGCGCCGGAGACCGGACGCCTTCCTGCGCAACCTAACCCTTGCACCGTCGAACAAGGCCGCGATCGCGCCGCGCGTCGAGCCGCAGGTCCGTCTGGTGTCGCTGGCGGCGTATGCGGCCGCGCTCGCCCCGGCAGCGGCCGCGGTGGTCCTCGCACGGCAGCCGTTACCGCTGCTCGTCGGTGGCCTGGTGTCGCTGCTGATGCTCGGGATGCTGGCCGCGCTACGCCCGTTGACCCGGTACAGCCGGCGCGACCAGCAGTTCAAAGCGCTGCTGCGCTGGACCGCCGCGGCGCTGGTGGCGGCCGGCCCGATCGGCGGGGCCATCGTGTCGTGGTGGCGTGACCACGTCGCGGCGACCCACCGCGAGGCGCTCGTCGCGGTCGTGCTCGCCGGGCTGCCGGTGCTCATCGCCGAGGTCTACGACCTGCTGCGCCGCCGCCGCGAGATCCGGGCGTCCCGGCGCGACGCCGTCCTCAGCTGGGCCTTCGTACTGGTCGAGCAGGGCCTGTTCGCGTTCCTCGCGAGCGTGTCCCATGCCGACCCGGCGTTCCTGCGCTTCGCAGGCTGGCTGGCGCTGTTCCTCGTGCCCCTGCAGGCACGCAACCTGTGGCGGTCCCGGTCGCCCGCGCACGAGCTGCGCCGCCTCGACGCCGGACGGTTCGGGCACATGCGCATCGGTCACATCGACGACTTCGACGCCTGGGTGCACGACGCCGTGATCGCCCGCCGCGACCGCGCACCCGACCTGGCGCTGCTGCACACGCTCGCCGCCGAGACCCGCCTCGCCGCGGCCGGCGCGCCGAACACCGGGCTGCAGATGCTCACCTCCGAGTGGTCCGGCACGGGCCGCGCCGCCCGGCAATGGCTGCGCCGGACCGAGCCGCTGGTGTGGCGGATGCTGTACTACACCGACAACGCCAGCCCGGCCGTCGCGCGGGCGTTCGACCTGGCCCGCGCCGACCTGCTCACCAGCGAGGCCGCGATCGCCCGCCTGGAGTCACGCCGCGAGGAGGAGGCGGCCGCGTACCAGGCCGCGGCCGAGCTGCTGCTGCGGCACGGCCTGCCCAATCTCGCGGCCGAGCGCCTCGTCGACGCCGGGCTGGCGCAGCTGTTCTGGCTCGGGCAGCCGGCGCAGACACTTACGACGCTGGCGCCGGTCCTCGACGACCAGCGGGTGACGCCGACGATCCGGCGGATGGCCCTCGCCGCCGCCGGCGCGGCCGCCCGGGTCTCCGGCGACAGCGACCGGGCGCAGGACCTCGACCTGCGGGCCCGGTTCACGTTCAGCGGCTGGCTCGACACCTGGCACTACACGCGCGAGTCCCTCGCCGCCGGCCTCGGCCCCGCGTCCGGGGACACCTTCGTGGCGTACCAGCAGCGCGGCTATCAGTTCATCACCGCGTGGGCGGGACGCAAGACGCCTCAGCCGCGTCCGCGGGAACGCGGCGAGATCCAGTACATCCCGACGATCGACACCTCCGATTGGGCGTACGGCCCGGCGCGCACCCTGGCCGAGCGGGCGGCCCGCCAGTGGGGCCGCGGGCGCTACGACGCCGCGGCCGACGCGTACGAGCGCGCCGCCGGTCTGCTGGTGCGCGACGGCTACGAGCACAACGCGCTCAACGTGCGCCAGCGCCTCGGCCGCGCCCTGTACGGCATCGACCCTCCGCGCGCGATCCGCAACCTGACCGCCGCCCTCGACCTGCAGGAGCAGGCCCGCCTGGAGGTGCTCGACCCCGAGGTACGCATGCACCTCGGCGGCGACACCGAGGACACCTACGAGGACCTGATCAACCTGCTCGCCGCGGTCGGCCCGCAGGAGAGCACCCGCGCGTTCGAGCTGGTCGAGCACGGCCGCTCCCGCGCGCTGCTGGAGTTGCTCGGCGACGGCCTGCCCGCCGCCGGGCATCTGCCGCCCGAGCTGGCCGCCGAGGAACGCGCGGCGGACGAGCGGCTGAAAGCCCTGCGTGCAGGGCGCCGCGACATCACCGGCCTGCAGAACCTTCGCCAGGCCAGGGACGGGCTCGTCGCCGTGTGGGACCGGATCGCGGCCGACCCCGCCTCGGCCGAGTACGCCACCCTGCGGCGCGGCGACCCGCTCACCTTCCAGGACGTGCGGGAGATGCTGCGGTGACCGTCCTCGCCGAATACTTCGTCACCGCCGACAGGACCTGGCTCTTCCTGGTACGCGGCGACCGCGACCGGCCCGAGGTGATCGAGGTGCCCCTGCGGCGGGCGGCCCTGCGCGACCTCGTCGGGGAGCTGCTCGGCGCCGAGGGCGAGGGCGAGCCGCTGCGGCGGGCGGACCCCGCGGCGTGGAGCGAGCCGTTCGACGCGCTGGTCGCGCCGCTCGCCGGGCGCGTGCCCGACGGCGAGACGGTGTGGTTCGTACCGCACGACGTGCTGCACTACCTGCCGCTGCACGCCCTGAAACTGCCCACCGGCCTCGTCGCCGAACGCCACCCGGTGTGCTACTCGCCGAGCGCCGGGGCCATGCGCTACTGCCGCCGCAAACGCCAGCCGGCCGGGCGCGCGGTGCGGATCCTCGCCGGTGCACCACCGGACCGGCCGCTGGTGCACGCGTACGAGCAGGCCTCGGCCGTGGCCCGGCTCTTCGGCGAGCACAGCAACCTGTACCTCGGCGACGACGCCACCGCCGAGCGCCTCACCGCCGGCGAGCCGGCCCGGGTGCTCCACCTCGCCTGCCACGGGCTCTTCAACGCCGCCGAGCCCATGCGCTCCGGCCTGATGCTCGCCCAGGACGCGCTGCTCACCAGCGAGCAGGTACTGCGGCTCAGCCTCCCCGCCGACCTGGTGACGCTGAGCGCCTGCCAGAGCGGCGTCAACGCGCGCCGGCCCGGCGACGAGCTGATCGGCCTGACCCGCTCGTTCATCTACGCCGGAGCGGCCTCGCTGCTGGTGTCGCTCTGGTCGGTCGACGAGCTCTCCACGAGCCTGCTGATGCGCGCGTTCTACCAGGCCCTAATGGACGGCGCCGGCAAGGCGGACGCGCTGCGCACGGCCCAGCTCGCGCTGCGCGCCACCACGGCGGCCGACGTGATCGCGTACTGCACCGCCGCCATCGCCGAGCTCGAAGCCGCCCCGGACGCGGGCTCGGCGCAGAATGCCACCGCCCGGGCGCTGCTCGCCGCCGACCTCGCGGGCGCGCGGCTGCGGGCTGGCGACGCCGCGGGAGCGCTCGCCGCCTACACGGACCTGCTGGCGTCCGCAGGACCGGAAGCACCGCGCTACGGCGGCCTGCGCCGGGCCGCCGCGCGCGCCCGGGCGGCCTCGAAAGGACCGGCCACCGTGGACCACGAGCGCACGATGTACGACCATCCCTACTACTGGGCGCCGTTCGCCCTGGTCGGAGACTGGCGATGAACCGGAGGCTGCGCGACGCGGCCGTCGACGCCGACGAGGCCGAGGTCCACCTGCTCGTCGAGGAGGCCGGCGAGGTACTGGGCGCAGTCACGGCCGACGGCGACAGTACGCCGGTGGTGGTCGTACCCGCGGACCTGACCTTCGCTGAATTCGCCGACTCCGACGCGGTCACGCTGCTGGACCTCGGCGCCCGCTTCGTGGCCCTCGCCGAGGCCGGACGGCCGATCGGCCTGGTACCGGTCGAGACGATCGGCGCGTACCTGGCCGGCGGCGACTACGCGGCCCGGCCGACCACTATGAGCGGCCCGCACGGCGGCAACGCCGACGGCAGCCTGCACGGCGACCCCCAGGTCGGCGTGGCCCGCGTCCGCTGCGCCCACCCCGGCTGCGGCCACGTCAACACCCTCACCTTCTTCGACCCCGACCGGCCGCCGCCCTGCGCGAACCCGGCGCTGCCGCCGCACCCGCTGGCCATCGGGTGATCCCCGACCTCACCGGCAAGGCCGGCAGCCTCCTCGACCGCCGCTTCGTGCTCAACGCGCTGCTGCCCGCGCTCGCCACCCTCGCTCTGGCGGCGGCCGTGGCGGCGCAGGTGAGCGTCGGCACCGGGCGGGCGCTGCGGCGCTGGGACGCGCTGAACAGCGGGCGCCAGGCGCTCGTCGTGGTCGCCCTGATCGCGGCCACCGCCATCCTCGCCGGGCTCCTGGCCGCCAACACGAGCACGCTGGTCCGCTGGCACGAGGGCTACTGGCCGACCCCGGCCGGCCGGCGGCTCGCCGCGCTGGGCCGCGACCACTACCGCCGGACCGGCGCGGCCGGCGACGACTTCCCGCCGCAGACGCGGCCCGAGGAGCTCATGCCGACACGGGTCGGCAACGTGCTCAAGGCGGCCGAGATGTATCCGCGGCTGCGCTACGGGCTCGACCCCGTCATCGTCTGGCCGCGGCTGTATCCGCTGCTCCCGCCGTCGTTCGTCACCACGATCGGGGCCGCGAAGGCCGACCTGGAGCTGTACGTCGTGGTGAGCACCCTCGCCACCGCGCTGGGCGTCGCGGGCGGGATCACGCTCGCCGCCGGGCACGCGCCGGCCGGGCTGTTCCTCGGCTGGTACTGGGGTGCGGCGCTGCTCGCGGCAGCCGTGCGGCACGCCGCCGCCGGGCCCGCCCGGCAGTACGCGCTGCAGGTGCGGGTCGCGTTCGACCTCTACCGCGCCGACCTACTGCACCGCCTCGACCTGCCGGCCGACCCGGCCATGGAACGCGCCACCTGGCAGCAACTCGCCAACCTCTGGCAGATCGGTGTCCCGCTCACCGCCGACGCCACCGCGGAAACGCCGCAGCGGCCGGATCTGGGCGCGCCGGGCCGGTTTTCCGCCGTACCGCTGCGCATCTGGTGGTGGACGTTGATGGTGCTGACCGGACTGGCCGGTCTTGCGCTGACGCGCCGATGACGGTGGCGGCACGCCACTCGAGGCCCAGTACTGCTACGGCGGTCTGCCAGCGCCCGCTGCAGGTGCCGCGAAGAGGGGGTGGCAGTCAGACTGCGGATTGCTTGCTAGTTGCTGAGTCGTTAATTCCCCTACACTTGGGGTATGCCAGGGAAGGCGCAGGGTTCGTTGGTGTTGTCGGACGACGAGCGGCAGGCGTTGCTGCGGTGGACACGGCGGGCGAAGTCGTCGCAGGCGCTGGCGATGCGGGCGCGGATCGTCCTGGCGTGCGCGGACGGGACTCCGAACACCGCTGTGGCCGTGCAGCTGGGCGTGTCGCGGGACATGGTCGGGAAGTGGCGTTCGCGGTTCATCGCCAAACGGCTGGAGGGACTGTCAGACGAGCCGCGGCCCGGAGCACCGCGCAAGCTGACCGATGACGCCGTCGAGGCAGTGGTGGTGGCAACGTTGGAGCAGGCGCCGCCGCGAGGTGACAGTCACTGGTCGACCCGGTCGATGGCCAGGGCGGTCGGACTGAACCAGACCGCGGTGTCGCGGATCTGGCGGGCGTTCGGGCTCAAGCCGCACCTGATCGACGACTGGAAACTCTCGACGGACCCACAGTTCATCGAGAAGGTCCGCGACATTGTCGGGTTGTACCTCGACCCGCCGGTCGGGGCGATGGTCCTTGCCGTGGATGAGAAAAGTCAGATGCAGGCGTTGGACCGCACGGCGCCGGTTCTGCCGATGATGCCGGCCGCGCCCGCCCGGCAGACCCACGACTATGTGCGGCACGGCACCACAAGCCTGTTCGCCGCATTGGATCTCGCGACCGGCACGGTGATCGGGCAGACCCAGCGCCGGCACCGGCATCAGGAACTCCTGCGGTTCCTCCGCACGATCGACAAGGCCACACCGTCCGATGTGGACCTTCATCTCATCCTCGACAACTACGGCACGCACAAGACGCCGCAGATCCATCAGTGGTTGGTCAAGCATCCCAGGTTCCATCTGCACTTCACGCCGACCTACTCGTCCTGGCTCAACATCGTGGAGCGCTGGTTCGCCGAGCTGACCAACCGCAAACTGCGTCGTTCCACCCATCGCAGCGTCGCCGCCCTGGAAGCCGACGTGAAGGCATGGATCGAGGCGTGGAACGCCGACCCGAAGCCGTTCGTTTGGACCAGAACCGCCGACGAGATCCTCGAATCACTCGCCGCCTACTGCGGCCGAATTAACGACTCAGCACACTAGTGAGCCTTTTCCGACCTCGCTAGCGCTGGTGGTGGCCGGTTTCGAGGGCAAGGGATCGCCGCGATGGCGGTGGTTGCCCGGTGCTGGTTGCAGCAGTGCCGCCGGCGTAAGCTGGGTCAGCTAGCCGGGCAGTATCGGTGCCGCGAACCCCGGCGGCACCGACAGCGCCGTGGCTACCCGGCCGGCCGGGTCGGTAGCAGCGACAGCAGCCGGAGCAGCCGCGCGGACGTGTCGAGCGTGGCGAGAATTCTGCCAGACGTCGAGGACCGAGACTGTCCGCAATTGCCGGTAGCGTCCTGCTCATGGCATTCGACTTTCAGGTGACCCAGGACAGTTCCGACCCGCACGCGCTCGCCGACTGGTGGGCCGAGACCCTCGGCTGGGAAGTGGAACCCACCGACGAGGCGTTCGTCCGGCGCATGATCAGCGAGGGCTACGCAACCGACGACGATACGAAGCTCCACAATGGATCGCTGGTGTGGAAGGAAGGCGCCGCGATCCGCCATCCCGAGGGCCTGACGCGTGCCCCGCGGGTGCTGTTCCAACTCGTACCGGAGGCGAAGACGACCAAGAACCGCATGCATCTCGATCTGCGGGGCGTCGGAGACGACCCCGCGGCGCTGGTCGACAAGCTCGTGGCACGCGGCGCGACCGTCCTGCACGAGGCGAGCCAGGGCCCGCACCACTGGACCACGCTCGCCGACCCGGAGGGCAACGAGTTCTGCGCCTGATCACAGGTGGATAGCTGCGGTGTGTCGATGGTCTATGAGCGTCTTTCATAGTTAGTAGCGGCGGCGGGTTGTTCCGTGCATAGGCGTAGCCGTTGAGCGTTTGCGGGTCGGACCCGTCCAGGACGGGGTCGAGGCTGATGAACTGTGCGATGGCAGGATCGTATTCGCGAGCGCCGAGCCGGGTGAGGCCGGTGGGCGCGCCGGCGGGCGCGTTAAGGAATCCATGGTTGTCCGGCCAGGCGCCTGCAGTGCCCCGAGGCTCGCCATACGGCGTGGTCTGCCGCCATACGGCGTTTGCAGGGTGCTGTCGAGGTAGAGCGTAGGTGTGCCGTGTTGGTCGGTGAATTCGAACTGGTAGCTGGCGCTGCTGCCGTTGCGGACGGCGATGATGCCGCCCGGCAGAATGCAGTAGCGGGTTCCGCTGACGACGCTAGTGCTCGTGTTGAGTACGAGCTGTTCACCTTCGAGGTAGAGCGTGGTGGACCCGGGGTCGTGCTGGATCAGCAGTTTGCCGTCGGCGTCGTAGACGTACGTGCTGGTCGATGCCGTTGTCGCGATCTTGGTGAGCCGGCCGGCATCGTCCCACGTCAGCGTCTGATTTCCTTGGCCGGAAGGGGTTGCTGCACAGTTGTCTGTCGCGGTCCACGCCTGGGTGAATCTGGCGAGATTGTCGTAGGTGCTGCATTGGGTTTCCGTGGGCGTGGACGCACCCCGGCGGGTGGACGTCTGTCGGATGATGTTGCCAGCGAGGTCGTACTTGTAGGCCTCATCGTTGACAGTGCGGGTCGTGGTGCCATTCGTGGCGGAGACGTTCTGTTCGAGCAGACGACCGGTGTGCAGATCGAAGGTGTTGGTCACGGTACCGGTGTTGCCTGCGGAGCCGAGCAGCACCTCGCCGGTCGAATGCCCCCAAGCGTCGTAGTTGAACTGCTGGGCATAGCCGCCTGCGCTACCGCCG
Organism: Dactylosporangium darangshiense; assembly: GCF_039537565.1. Taxonomy (NCBI): domain Bacteria; kingdom Bacillati; phylum Actinomycetota; class Actinomycetes; order Micromonosporales; family Micromonosporaceae; genus Dactylosporangium; species Dactylosporangium darangshiense. Next base: position 30,201 of record NZ_BAABAT010000040.1, on the reverse strand, counting down.
TAGTAGGCGGACCGGGAGACCTTCAGCAGCTCACACGCGCGTTTGACGTTGTGCTTGCCGGCCTGCTCCGCCTCGATGAACGGGTACACGTTCACCGGGTCTCCCTGATGCTCCTATGTCAAGCCGCGTTCGCGAGCGTCGCAGCAGCCGGCGCGTTCTGGCCGCGGATGGGACTGATCGGCGGTGTGGCCGAGGGCTGGCCGGCTGGCTTCTCGTCGGCGAGCAGCGCTGAGTAGACCCGGTCGGACAGGCGGCGGCGCAGCAGCCGTAGCGCCTCGGTGCGTGTCTTGCCTTTGCCGATCAGGCTGTCCACATAGGACTTTCCGGCTCCGACGCCTCGCACCTGGGTGACGGCGATCATGTGCAGGGCGGTGTTGATGGTGCGGTTGCCGCCGCGGTTGAGCCGTACCCGCACGTTGTTACCCGACCACACAGGGATCGGTGCGGTACCGGTAAATCGGGCGTAGGCGTGCTTGGACCGGAACCGGGTGGCGCCGGCGGTCTCACCGAGGATCATCGCGGTGCTCAGCCCAATCCCGAAAGCCGCGCGCGGCCTGCAGGATCCGGCTGGTCTGTATTGGCCGAGGGCGTGCCGGTTCGCAGTAGTCAGGACTGTACGTAGGACCCGACGACGAGCCCGTGTGGGCCGTCGGCCTCCACGCGCACCGGTCCGGGTCCGCACTGTTGATTGATAACGCTGCTGGCGATGCCGTTGCCCAGAACCTTCATCGAGATATGGCTGGGGGGAATCGAACCGGAGCAGATCTCCCGCACCATGACGGTCGTGTTCGGTGGGAAGCCCTCTAAATCGATCTTGCATGAATCTCCATTGGGCGCCGTGTCGCAGGTGACGATGCGAGTGGGGACAGCCTCAACGGTGAACCTGGCCGTGACTCGCTGACCCGTACGCCGGCTAGCGGTTTTGGTGATTTCACCTAGCGGTGAGTTGGACAGCCGGTCCGAAAACCTTCCTGACGCGTCCGCTTTCTCGGTTGCCGTTCCGCCATCGGAAAATTTCAGTGTCACCTGCTCGCTGGGGTCAAAGCCCGAGCCGTGGATCTCGCAACTCCGCGTAGCTTTGGTGGTGCCACAGGTGCTTATTGTGGCGCTGCTGGGAGCCGGCGGCGCGCCGTACGTAGGACCGCCGTCGGCCTTGGGTGAACCCATCGGTAGCGGCGGGTGGAGGAACTCGTCGATCCGGCGTTTCACATCCGGATTGGAGACGATCGCCAGCCCGAGGATCACCACGATCACGCCGGTAATGACCTTGCGCATGACTTCCCCTTCGTTGTTTGACGACGTTGAGGCCCATGAGGATGGTCCTTGGCATCTGTAGTGGTGATGGTCGAAGCAAGCATGCGGGCACATCGGGCCCGACGCCACGGTCCGCTGTCCCTTCTCGACCGGGAAATGCTCCCGGCCAAGGCGGGAAGATGTAGCTGGTCCAGCGCCTGGTTCGGCGCCTGTTCCGGCGTCAGGGCCGGCCGTCTCGGACGAGGATCGTGGCGAGCGTCAGGGCGGCGGCCAGGCTGGTGACGGTCCAGCCGGCGCTGCTCGTCGTCCAGTTGCCGTAGTCACCGCCGAAGGCGTACGGAAAGATGGGTAGGTACTTCTCGAGCGGCCGGACGAGGGCCCAGACGGTGGTCGCGGGAACCATGACGATGGCCCAGCGCTGGCCGGGAGTGGCCTCGCCGGCCGCCCGGCGCCAGGTCACCCAGGCGGTCGCGACGGCCGCCGCCCCGAAACCCTGGGCGAGCACTGCCCACTGGTGGCCGTAGAGCTCGGCGCGGGCCCACCAGACGGCGGCGGACCAGGTGGCGAGCAGGGCCGCAATGCCGCAGGCGCGGGCGAGGGTCCGCCAGGCCAGCCCTCGTGGGGCGGCGTCGACCACCGCGGCGGCTGGCTCGTCGAGACACCAGCCGGCCGCGCCGGCGAGTAGTCCGACCGCAGTGCCCTGCAACGGCCAGAGCGTCCAAGGGTCGTAGCGCACCGCCCCGAGCAGTCCGACGATCAGCAGGGCCGACGCGGCCAGCAGCCGCCAGGGGACTGCCCTGGCCGCGTGACGCAGCAACGCAGAACGCAGCATCAGGAGACAGGGCCGGTGACCGGGTTCCAGGTCGCCTCGGGCAGCCCGAACACCATGGTGAGTACCACAGCCGCCACGGCGACGACGGCGGTCGCGGCGATCAGTACCCGCAGCCGGGACCGGTCGGACTCCGGGTCGTGGTAGACGGCGACGAGTACGCCGAGCACACAGAGGGCCAGCAGGTAGGCAATCCACAGTTGGGGTGAGCCGGGCAGCGCCGCCCAGCGCCCTTCGCCGGTGTTCCAGCCGACCGGGCCGTACCAGTACGTCCAGGGCCAGACGACCCGCCAATGCCACGTCGTCTCGAAGTTGCCCTGCATGACGATCGTGACCAGCACGACCAGGACGACCGCGAGCGGGGTGACGCCGCGGCGCGGCAGCCAGCGGGCGATCAGCAGGCCGAGGATGGGGCCGCTGAGCGCCGGAACCACGCCGAGGGCGAACATCACGGTGAAAACGTGGCCGTCGCCGAACGGCGGGATCGGCACCGTGTCCGGCGTCGGTGGGTTGACCAGGTAGGTGACCACTGCCGCCGTGTACCACAGCAGGCCGGTGGCGACGGGTACGACGGTCGCCGCCACGAGGGCCGCGGTCCGGGTGCGCTCCGGAACGGCGACGGTGCCGGCCGCGGCCGCGGCCCGATCGGACCGCCTGGTCAGGCCGGCCATGATGATGAGGCCCAGGACGCCGAGCAGCGCGGCCGGCGCGATCATGTCCATGGCGGTGGACGCCTGGTGGTCTGCGCTGTCGTTGCCGGCCGAACCGACGACGCTGACCACCGTGACGGCGGCGAGCAGAGCCGCTCCGAACCAGTAAAGCTTGGCGTTGAGGTACTGACGGATCTCGTGTCGGGCGAGGACACGCAGCGTTGGTGCGGTGGTGGTGACATTGGTGGTCATGCGGCAGTCCCTTCAGTTGTGGCGCTTCCGAGCAGGAGGTAGGCGTCCTCGACGGTCGGCTCGACGGCCGAGGAGCCGGGGGTGGGCCGGCCGCCGACCGACCGGATGAGCCCTGTTCCCGTACGCCAGGTCTGGATCGCGTCGGGTGTCGCGGACCGGCCCTGGTGTACCCGGCCCGCGGCGGTGGCCAGCAGGGTCGGCACGGTGCCGTCGAAACGGACCCGGCCGGCGTCGAGCACAACGACGCGGTCGCACAGCGCGGAGACGTCCTCGGTCTGGTGGGTGGAGATCAGGACCGTGCCGGGCCGGCCGGAGAGCAGGCCGCGCAGCGAGGCCCGCTGCTCGGGGTCCAGCCCGGTGGTGGGCTCGTCGAGGATCAGCAAGGCGGGGTCGCCGAGCAGCGCCTGGGCGATCGCAAGGCGGCGCCGCTGCCCACCGGAGAGCTTCTTCACCTTGACGGTGGCGCGCTCGGCCAGGTCGACCAGTGCGAGTACCCGGCGGACCTCGTGGTGACGGCGTGTGGTGTCGCTCCATTCCTTGAGCACGGCGATGTAGTCGAGGAATCCGAACACGGTCATGCCTCGGGGAAAGACGACCTCCTGGGGTAGGTAGCCGATCCGGCGGCGGGCCTCGGTGCGCTCGGCATGCGAACCGGTGATCTCGTGCCCGGCGACGGTGACCGTGCCGGTACTTGGCGCCAGCGCGCTCGAAAGCACCCGCAGCATCGTGGTCTTGCCCGCACCGTTGGGGCCGAGCAAGCCGATCACGCCGTGGTCGAACCGCAGCGTGGTCGGGTGCAGCGCGACGATACGGCCGTAGCTTTTGGCGACGTTGTCGAGGATGGCGGTCATCTGGTGACTCCCCCTGTGTGCTGGGTGGTGGTGACGTGAACGAGCACGACGCCGAGGACCACCACGGCGAGTGCGGACAGGGCCTGGCCCGGTGCCGTCGCGACGCCCCCGATGCTTCCGGTCCCGGCAGCCACCGAGGCCGCGCCGAGCCAGCCGGCGCCCACCACCGCGCCGGCGATCCACGCGGTGAGCCAGGTCAGCAGAATCAGCGTGGCCACGGTGAGGGCCAGCCCGGGCAGCAGCCAGGCGGCGAAGGAGCCGCGCAGGACGGGCACGAGCAGGGCGACCGCCACGGTCAGCGGGATCGCCGCGGTGAGGGCGGCGGCGGTGCGCAGCAACGCGACCCGGAGCTTGGAGAAGGGCGCGGTCTCGGTGACCTCGCGGAGCGGGTCCGTGGCGTCGTACGCCGCCACCACGGCCAGCGCCGGGATCAGCGGCGCGAGGATGAGGAAGAGCGCCGGCGACCCACCGGGAAGGGGCACCGGGGCCAGACCGGTGAGCAGGGCGCAGGCCACAGCGGCGCCGACGGCGACCGACCAGGACAGCAACAGATCGCCGGCGGCGCCAACGACGACCAGGTCGGCGTCGGAGACCCCGAGGCGGGCGAGCAGGCGCAGCGGCCCGGACCGTCGGGGTGCGGTGGTTCGGGCGGTGATCTCAGCGTGGACCGCGGGCCAGAGCGGCTGCACATCCGGCACGACCGTGCGCGCCCCGTCGCGGCAACTCGGACACGACGTCACGTGCCCCTCCACGGCGGCCTCGGCCACCGCATCCAGGCGACCGGCTGCGTACGCCCGCCAGATCGTCTCGTCGACGTGCCAACTCATGCCAATTCCTCCATCAGCTGCTGCCGCAGCCGTGCCTTGGCCAACCGCACCCGGCTCTTCACCGTGCCCTGGGGCACGCCGAGCAGCAGCGCCGCCTCCTTCGTGCTGAGACCGTCGAGGACGGTCACCTGCAACGCCTGCCGCAACTCCGGTGACAGACCCCGCAGGGCGGCCCCGAGATCACCATGCTCGACCGCGATCAGCAGCTCGTCCTCGGCGCTGCGCAGGCTGGGCGACAATGCGGAGATGACCTGCTTACTGACCGGGATCGGCTGCCGCCTCGTCCGCAGCCGCGACACAAGCTGCTTGATCGCGATACCCCACAGCCAGGCGCCGACATCGCCGTCGCCGCGGTAACGGCGGGCGTTGTGCCACACCGCGACAAAGGTGTCCTGCACGGCCGAGGCGGCCAACTCCTCGTCGGACGTGCGCCGCCGCAGCCGGAGCAGCACCCAGGCCGAGTGCCGCTCCACCAGCACCCGGAGCGCATGCTCGTCGCCAGCCGCGACCTGCGCCAGCAGCTCGGCGTCGCTCAGCGGAGGCGTCTTCATGACCTCACTGTCGCGGCTACCGACCCGATCGGATCACAGCCGAAGCGACAAGTTTTCCACCGCCGCGAGGATCGTCGGCGCTCCAGCCCTCGAGGCGGGCAGCGGGCGTGTCGCTGGTTGCCGGCATTGCCGCATCCGTACCTTCGACACCACCTGCCATCCCGGCCGGGACAACGCCAGAGCCGTATCCGCCTGGCAGCGTCTTCTCGCCAAAAGTCGGGAACAGTTCCGACTCCCCTCCCTGTTGTCAACGACCTCTCGTTCGCGGCCGCTAGCACGACTCGAGGCGCCTGACCGAATTGACGTTGGTCAGGCGCCTTGCCGTCGGTGCCTCACCTCGAATGGCAAGTGCCTCGGGCTCGATGGCACGGGACACCAGTTTCGGCGCTGCTCGGTGTGCCGGTTGCACACGCCATGATCGAGTCTCACGGTTACGCGCCGTGACGGGTCGCCAAGCCCCGTTCGCGCTGGACCTGCGGCTGTCTTCGTGATGGTGACGGGCAGCGAGGAAGCGGGAGGCTCGTGGCTGCCCGTGGCTGTGGTGGTGTGGTGGGCCGGGACCGGCCCACAGGCCTGGGCGGCGGTCTCGGCGCCGCGCCGCCAGCTCAACGGCGGATGATCGCGGGCAGGGCGAACAGCATGATGGTGGACCAGGTCACGTGCGTCAGAATCGGGCCGAGGATGCCGCCCGACGCCCGGCGCTGCAGGCCGAGCACGGCGCCGAGCAGCAGCGCGGCGAAGACCAACAGCGGGTTGGCGGTGACGACCGTCACCAGGGCGTAGACGCCGGTCGAGATGAGCACCGGGTGGGAGCGGCCGATCGCGGCGAACAGCGCGCCCCTGAAGAAGATCTCCTCGGCAATCCCGTTGAGCAGGGTGACGATAGCGATCATCACGATCGATCCCTCGCGGGCGTGGTTGAGGACCTCGTTCGCCGAGTCACGCAGGGCGGGCAGTTGCTGCAGGAAAAGCCCGCCCAGGACAAACATTGCGCCGATGAGCAGCCCGGTCACGATCGGGGTGATGATCGGGCGGCGCAGGTTGCCGCGGTACGGCATCCAGCCCAGGTGCAGCGGTCCGGACAGCGCCGCGCCGCCGATCCAGACGCCTGCCACCGCCGTGGTCATTACGTAGAACAAGGGGTCGCCGGGCCGGATGGCGAGGGAGATCCCGAGCAGTACCGCACCGGCGACGAGGGTTGCGCCGACCACCACGCGGCGCCGGCGGAACTGGGCGCCGGTCTGCGTGTGGTCGCGCGGCACGACGTCGACCAGCGCCGCCCGGAACCAGCCGCGCGGCGCCTTCACTTGGCGGCGGCCTGGTCGCGCAGGGCAAGCCGGACGGCTTCGTCGTAGCCGATCGTCGGGCCGCGCACGATCTCCTCGATGCTGCTCTCGTGCACGACGACCTCGGTGGTGAGCGAGTCGACGAGGTTGCGCGCGGTGGGGATGTCGACGTCGGTTACCAGGGCGAGCCAGGCCGAGGACAGCCGCGGGGTCAGCAGCGGCACGGTGATGTTCGGCACTGCCCGGCCGTGCACGACCGCGGCACGCTGCAGCATGTCGATATAGCGCAGCACGTCCGGTCCGCCGATCTCGAACACTCGGCCTCGCGCCTGCTTCGGCTCCAGGACGCCGACGAGGTAGCGGATCACGTCCGGCAGGGCGATCGGCTGGGTCCGGGTCTCCACCCAGCGTGGGGTGACCATTGCCGGCAGGTGGGCCACAATCTGCCGGGTGATCTCCCACGAGATGCCGCCGTGCCCGATCACCACGGCGGCGCGCAGCGTGGTCACCGGTACCGGCCCGGCAGTCAGGATCTGTTCGACCTCGCGCCGCGAACGCAGATGCTCGCTGAGCTCGGCGTCGTCCGCGCCGAGCCCGCCGAGGTACACGATCCGCTCCAGCCCGGCCTCCGCGGCCGCCGCGGCGAAGTTGCGAGCGGCCTGGGCATCCTTGGTCGCGAAGTCGTCGCAGTTCAGAGAGTGGACCAGGTAGTAGGCAGCGTCGACGCCCCGCAACGGCGCCCGCAGGCTCGGCAAGTCGGCGACGTCACCGGCGACCGGCGTGCCAGCGCCCGTGTACCGCTCGGGGCGCCGGGTCATCGCACGGACGTCGTAGCCGTCCCGCACAAGCGCCGATGCGAGGTGCGAGCCGATGAAGCCAGATGCACCCGTCACGAGTACCGTTCGCGTCACCCGGTTCACCCCGCTGTCGTACCCGCCGTGTCACCCGCGAACCAGTCGAGTCGGACATACTTGGAACAGGCCCGGCGCATCGCGGCCCCCTCCCATGTGCGGGTCACCCAGCAGCACCTGCGGAAGGCGGGGTCGCCGGTCCACAGTCAGGGCTGCAGGCGGACGGACGTCCAACTGTCCTCCGTGCGGTCGTAGCGCAGCCGGCGGTGCAGCCGATCGGGGCGGTCGTGCCAGAACTCGATCGTCTGGTAGGCGATACGGTATCCGGCCCAGGTGTCGGGGCGAGCGACCGGGCCCGCCGCGGCGAGTTCCGCGGCGCGGGTGCGCAGGGCGGACTCGTCCGGCATGGGCTCGCTCTGGCGCGAGGCGGCGGCCATGGCCCGGGCCACCGGCGCCCGTTCGGCGAACAGCGCGTCGGACTCGGGTGCCGGCAGCGGGTACACGGGGCCGGCGACGTGGATCTGTTGCAGGGTCTCGCGCCAGAAGAACGTCGCGGCCGCATAGGGACGCGCGGCGAGGTCGCGGCCCTTGCGGCTGACGGTGTGCGTGCCGAAGACCAGCCCATCGGCGGTGACGTGCTGGACGAGCACGGTGCGGTTGGACGGGCGACCGTCGGCGCCGACGGTGGCGAGGGCGGCCGCGTTCGGCAGTGCGATGCCCCGTGCCTGGGCGCCGTCGAGCCAGGCGCACAGCAGCGCGACGGGGTCCCCCGGTGGGTCGTCGAACTCGGGCAGCGGCAGGTCGTCCATCTTGCCCACGGTACCCAGACATGTCGATGATCTGCTGGCGGTGCATCAGCCACCGTTCGGTTCGACCAGCCGCTGTCACCCAGCGTGCCCGCGTACCGCCGGCGCCGACCGGTGAGGCACCGGTCTCCGCGGCACAGTGGCCGAGGCGTTGGTGCCAACGACGGGCGCACGCCGGGATCGAGGTGGCGGCCGGCCTTCCGGTGGGGCGCCCGACCGCCGCGCGAATCGGTGGCGGGTCAGCCGTACGTATTCTTTCCATTCTCAGCGCAACGCAGCACGGCGGTCGAGAGCTTCGGCGGTCGGGGACCGTAGGCGTTGGCTCGGGCGTTGCGGGTGCGCACGACCGGGAGGGCCGTGACGATCTTGAGGAGTCGTCCGGGCGGGGCGATGCTGCGCCCGGCGGCGCGGGCGCGGGCGGTGCGTTGTTCGAGGCGGACCTGGGCTCGCTGGACCTGTTCGATGGCCGGCGCGCGCATCCGTTGCACGTGTTCCAGGGCCGCCTCGACATTGTTGGCACCGTTCGCGGGCGGGTCAATTGGGCGCAGGGCCGGCACGAGCACGTTCGCTGCGGCGACGGCGTCCTGTATCGCCATGAGAATGCCGTTGCCGCCGACGGGCGAGATGACGTGCGCGGCGTCGCCGATAAGCAGCAGGCCGGGACGGTGCCAGGTCTGGACGCGGCTGATCTCCACCGACAGCAGTGTGGTCTGGCGGAAGTCGGTGAGCATATGGACGCGGTCGGCCAGCCACGGCACGTGCCGGGCGATGAAGGCGCGGATCGGCTCGACGCCACGGTCGCGGGCTGCGGCGTAGTCGCCCTTGGGCAGCGTATAACCGACCTGCCAGTCGGTGACGCCGCCCAGGACTCCGACGTAGTGGTCGCGGCCGAAGTACAGCTCGGCGTCGGCGTCGGGCGGGTCTGTGGGCACGCGGGGCAGGCGGAACCACAGCAGGTCGGTGCTCGCGCCGAGGCTGCGCGCCGGGATGCCGGCCAACTGCCGGATCTTCGAGAAGCGGCCGTCCGCGCCGACGACGAGGTCCGCAGTCAGCTCGTGGCGTCCGCCGTCGGCGGCGTCGGTGTACTGCACGCCGCGCACCGTGCCTGCGCCGTCGTGCAGTAGGCCGGTGACCTTCGCGCCGGTGCGGATCTCGCACCCCGGCAGTTGCCGGGCGCGGCCGGCGAGGAAGTCGAGGAACTGTGCCTGCGGCATGAGCGCCACGTAGTTGCGGCGCGTGGGCAGGCGGGCGTAGTCAGCGACGGTGACGGACGCGGCAGGGGTGTGGAACCGGAACTGGCGGGCGGGGTGATGCCCGAGGGTGAGCAGGGCGTCGCCCAGGCCGAGTTCGTCGAGCAGTTCCAGGGTGTAGGGATGCAGCGAGTCGCCCCGAAAATCGCGGTCGAAGTCGCGGTGGGACTCCAGCAGGCACACGGCCACGCCGGCCTGGCCCAGCAGGTAGGCCAGCACCATCCCGCCCGGGCCGCCGCCCACCACCACACATCGCAGCACCATCCAGGATCCACCTGTTGCGTCGATTTACGCGTCGATTCCCCTCCAGCGTACCCGGCACCTCGGCAGCGCGTCACGGAACGATACGAACGCCGCGCGGCGCCCCGAGGTGAAGACGTGCTCCCGCTTGTCCTGGCGAGAGATCCCCGGAGCCTGCCCTACTCGTCGAGCTGAAGTTGCACCGCACGAGACCGGCGGTGAGCCTGACAACGATCTATTTCGGATGATTGCCGGCCTCCGGCTCGCGACGCAGAAGCAGCATGCGGTGCACCTGGATCGTTGCGGCGTACCCGAGAAGGGTCAGCACGTGGAACAGATAGAGCCACAGCCCCACGGCAACGGCCGCGCCGACGCCTTCGAGGCCGCCGAACGGCGCGCCGAGGTTCAGCGGCAAGGACCAGAACAAGACGAAGCCATGGGCGAAACCGGCGAGGTTCGCTGCGGTGAACGAGCCCACCGCGGCGGTCGCCGCCCAGCCCGGACTCACCGGGGCGATCAGGCGGTACACGAGGATGAGCACGGGGCTCAGGACGAGCCACACAACCAGGAAGGACAGCACCACCGAGCCCACGGCGGTCCAGCCGCCCGTGCGCAGCAGGCGGGCCGGCCAGGCCAACGCCGCGAGCATGATCAGCAGCAGCACCGGCCCGACGGCCAGCAGCGGCAGTACCAGTAGCCGGCCGCGCCAGCCCGCCGTCGCGGCGCCGGCCACGCCGGACAGTGACGCCAGGGCGCGACGCAGACCCTCGCCGTAGAGGGTGGCCGGCACGAGCGCGACAAGCGTGAGCCACCACGACATTGCAAGACCGGCCGAGACGAGCACCCCCGCGCCGGCAGCCATCCGCGCGGGCATCGCGTCGATCACCGGCCCGGCCAGGTGGCGCACCCGGCCGGGCCCCGCCACGGCGCTCGCCACGCGCATCACCAGCAGCGCGACCGGCACGACCGCGACGCCGGCGTAGAACGTGACCGCGGCGGCGTGCAGGTTGAGGTCGCGGCCGCGCAGGAACCCGGCTACCAGGCGGGCGAAGCGGACTATCACTCCAACGAGGTACCCACCCGGACACCGACCAGAACGGCCAGCAGGGACCGGCCCGGTCGGCCACCGTCAGCCCACGACGTTGCCTGACCTGCACCGGCATCAGACCAGCCGCAGCCATCAACCGCCGCACGAGCTCGTCGTCGACGCGCACGCCGGCGCGCACCAACTCGGCATGGACCCGCCGATAACCGTAGGTGCGACCCGAGTCAGCAAAAATGCTCCGGATCTGCTCGGTCAGTTCCGTACGACGTACTGCCTGCGCCGAAGCCGGTCGATCCAGCCATTCGTAGAAACCGGACCGGGAAACGTCCAGCAATCGACACATCATACTCACCTCGAAGTCGGACTTCTCCCCGGCGATGAACGCGTACCGCTCACTCACCGTTGTTCGCGCGCGAAGAAGGCCGCAGCTTTTTTCAGAAAGGCGTTTTCCTGCTCCAGCTCCCGGATGCGCCGTTCCATTTCCGCCGTGCGGGCCCGGTCGATCGCTTCCCGCGCATCGTCGCTACTACCCGGGTTCTTCTTCCGCTCCGCGATTACCCAATTCCGAACCGTCTCGGCCACCAAACCGAAATCACGCGCAACGTCGGCGTAGCTGCGTCCGGCGGGCGGTGGTGGACCGGTCGGCGGCGCCGTCGCCTCGGGGAAGAGTGCGGCGTGGACCAGGGGGGTGCAGGTCGTCCGGCGGCAGGTGCCGCAGGTACAGCAGCAGGGCATCGAGCGGCACGCCGAGCCGATCGAGCGGTACGTAGGGGTTGCCGGTCTTGTACAAGGGCGACTTGAATGTCATGCGCATCCGCTCGGCCGCTACCTGCTCGAACACCAGGTACGGCCGACCTTCGTAGCCGGCTTCCACGCGGTCCGAGCCGGACTCGGCACCGATGTGGCGGACCGCGCCGGCGACCTGCGGCAACCGATACCAGAAGCCGAGCGCCATCCTCCAGTTGACTCGCAGGTGCTGCTCCGGCATGTCGACGCCTACCAGGCCCCACGCCTCGGCGAAACGGGCGGTGTCGTGCAGGCCCTGAATAAGGGTCTCGTCGGCGGTCACCAGACCGGCCGCGGGTCGGCCGGCGCGGTCGAAGCCGGGCACGTGATCGAGGCCGTACCACGCCAGCAGCTCACCGGCGCTGCGTACATCCCAGCGGGACCCACCGCCTCGACAACGAGAGCGTTTAATGGATCGAGCCGAAGGGCGGGGCCGTAAACTACGCGAACAAATGCATTGCGTTCGGCACGAGACAGCTGTCGTCTCGCAGCCCCAGTGGAGCGTCGGCCACGTTGACGCTTGACCGACGGCGAGGCAAGAAAGCGTGGCGACCGTGACGCGGCCAAGGAGCTGAACAGATGGGTGCACACAGGGGGCCGATCCGTGTGTACGGTGCACCCTGGCTGCTTTGGCTGGCGCCGCTGCTGTCACCTGCCACGACGCTGTGGCTGTCGTTCGTTACAGCAGCCGCCCTGATCATTGGCAGGGTCCTCATTTTCGTCAACATCGTGACCGTGATCGCTCTGGCAGCTGTCGTGGTCGCGCTCTGGTTGGCCGCGTGGGTGGCTAGGCTAACGACGCGTTATGTTGTGATTGCTGACCGCTATCGCTGGGAGCGGGTCGACCGGGTCTGTGACGCGATCGCCAAGCATCTGCCTAGCGTGAGCGCGCTTGGCCGCAGGGAAGTGCGGTCCGCCGTCCAGGCTGCTCGTTGGGACTTGGCCTGCCTTATCCGCGATCAAAGTCGGCTGATGAATCTGCAACAGGCCACTCGTCGCTCAACGCAGGGATTGGCTGCCGACGACCCCTTGCACGGCGAACTCGACCTGCGCCACACGCTGCTGACCGAACAGCTGCGATCTATTGAGACCGAGATCGAGCAACGATTTGAGCGGCTGCAAAGCCTGGCAGTACAGAGCACCGCCTTAGCGACCGAAGAAGCTGAGAGCCAGAAAAGGCGAGCGACTGCCGAGCGGGCACGGCGCACCCTTGCCCAGGTAGACGCGAGTATTGCCGAGGTCGCCGCCTGGGGAAATCGCACTGATCCTGCCGCCGACTTCACAGAGCGCGCAGAGGCCGTCCTCGCCGCCTACCGGGAGCTGAACGATGATCCGCTGACCTGGTCTGCGGAACGTCGGCAACAGGGCTGACGAATGAGCCGTCATTGTCAAACGCCTCGCACAACGTCGCGCTCCTGCTCAGACAGCGGGGTGAGATGGAGGAGGCGTCCCGACGAACGCTCGGCGAGGGGCATCTGCCCAGGTGGAGGCAATGCGTGACTTGGACTACACATTCGTCGCGTCCACCCTGGCCGTTCGCATCGAGGGTCAGGCCACGGCGCCGGCGCCACGCCGAATAGGCGCCGAAGTTCCTGCCTGGACGGACCAACCGCCTGCATATGCGCTGCTCACCGCATCACAGCCAGTCGACAGCCGCCCGCCCTCCGGAAGCGGATATCCGGACGCTGATGCAACCGATCGACTGACTCCGCGCCGCCCGCCCAGCCAGCCACGCCAGCAGCCCGGCATGGCCTGGGACAGGGGCGGCCGCCAGCTGGAGCCGGAGGTCCTGCCCGCCGGGAGCAGGTCCTGTGCAGCGCCCGGGGCGAGCATGCGCCGGCCAGCGAGAACCGCATTCGGCAACCTGTTCGATCCGACGGGCAAGGCGAACGTTAGTCTGCCGACCATGGTGGAGCGACCAACCGCTGCGTGGCGGGCAAATGTGGAAGAAGACGTCGCAGGCCTGGCAGCGGGAACCCTCGATCCCGACGAAGCCGTGGCGGCTCAACTGTGGCCGGATGACATGATTCGCGATACCGACGAGGTGCTGGACCTCTTCGAGACGGACGTCGCCGGGCTGGTGAACCACCGCTACGAGCCCGCCGGGGACGCCGAGATCTTCGGGGTCATCGAGCGAACTGTAAGGGCACTGAACGCCGTCAACGTTCGGTATGACGAAGCTGCGTACGAGACCGGAGAACGAGAGTCGCTCTGCAAGTACATCGAGGACGTTCTTGACGTTGCCGGGATCGACGTAGATGCGTTCGCCGGTGCCGGTGCCGGTGCCGCATCGAGTTCTGCGGCGGAGGGTAATCACGGCCTGTCGAGCACCGGGTCCGTGGGGTAGCCCTCCTTGGCACGGGCGGCGGCGACAACGGCTGGACGCCAGCGGGTAGCGACGGTCGACACCATGTGGCCGGCCAGAGCCGCTGCTGCAAGCAACGCCAGGACCGCGCACACGCCCAACCATCCGACGTAGCCGTACGCGCTGGCTCCAAGCCAGGAGCCCAAGCTGCCCCCGAGGTAGGCGCAGGTCATGTAGGCGGTGTTGAGCCTGCCGCGCGCCTCGGGATGCAGGGCGTAGATCCGCACATGGTTGGCGACCATGCCGGATTGCATCCCGACGTCGAGCAGCAACGTGCCCAGTACCAGGGCCACCAGGCCCGTCGTTCCGCCGACTGTGCCGAATGCGAGGACGCCGGCCGCGGCTACGACCCCGAGCATGCAGATCAGGTTGACCGCATCGGCGCCGCGACGGTCCACCTGGCGACCCGCGAGCGGGGTGCACAGCATGGTTGCGGCGTTGACCAGGGCGAGCATCCCCACTGCCCGTGCGCTCAGGCCGTACGTCGGGCCGGTCAGCAGCAGCGCGACCCCGATCCAGACCGCCGAGAAACCGGCGAAGACGGTCGCCTGGTAGAAGCAGGAGCGGCGCAACTCGGGCTCTGTGGTCAGTAGGCGCAGCGATCCGGCCAGCAGCGCCGGATACCGCTGCCTGGACGGCGGTCGCGTCGTCGGCAGCACGCGCGCCAGGGCCACCGCGACGAGCAGCACGGACGCTGCAGCCATCAGGTAGGGGGCTCGCCATCCCCACCAGTCGCCGATGGTTCCGGCGACCGTACGGGACAGCAGCATACCAGCGATCGAGCCGCTCAGCAGCGTGCCGCTGACCGCGCCCCGCCGCTCGTCGGCGGTCAGACCGGCTGCCAGCGGCCCGACGATCGGCGCAACCACGGTCGTGACCCCGATGAGGGCGCTTGCGCCGACGAGTGGTGGCAGCGCGGGTGCGATGCTCGCGGCGAGCAGTCCGAGCCCGGTGAAACCGAGCAACGCGACGATGAACGGGCGCGGTGGGAGCCGGTCGCCGAGCGGCACCAGCAGGAAGATCCCGGCGGCGTAACCGAACTGCACCGCGGTCACCACCAGGGCGGCCGAGTCGGGGCTGACGTGCAGACCGGCGGCAACCAACGGGCTGATTGTCTGAGGGAAGTAGACGTTGCCGACCGCCACCCCACAGGTGACGGTGAGGAGGAACAGCAGCTGACGGTTCAAGAGGGTAACCACCTGTTCGGAATCGTCGAGTACGTCAGTCCACCGGGCCGCCGGCGACGTAGATGACCTGGCCGGAAACGAAGCCCGCCTCTGGGCTGACGAGGTATGACGCGGTGTGCGCGATGTCCTCGGGCTGGCCGACCCGGCCGACCGGGGTGGACTCCGCCGCGCGGCGCTGGAATTCGGTGAAGTCGATGCCGAGGCGCCGAGCCGACGCCCTGGTCATGTCGCTCACCACGAAGCCGGGCGCGATGGCGTTGGCGGAGATGCCGTACCGCCCGAGTTGGAGGGCGAGCGACTTGGTGAAGCCGAGCAACCCGGCCTTCGCGCTGCCGTAGTCGACCCGACCGGCGTCGCCGACTGCGGAGATGCTGGACACGTTGACGATGCGCCCCCAGCCAGCGTCGATCATGTACTGGCAGACAGCCCGGGTGACGAGGAAGGGCCCACGCAGGTTGACCGCGATGACTAGGTCCCACTGCGCGGTCGGCATTTCCACCAACGGGGCACGCGGACCGATCCCGGCGTTGTTGACGAGCACGGTGGGTGGCCCCAACTCGGCCGCCACCCGCGCGACGGCCGCCGTCACGGCAGCCTCGTCGGCGACGTCGGCACCGACCGCCATCGCCGACCCGCCGGCGGCGGTGATCGCTTCCATGGTGCCGGCGCAGTCGTCTTCGCGCAGGTCGATCACCGCAACCGCGAAGCCGTCCCGCGCCAACCTCTTGGCCACTGCCGCCCCGATGCCGCGGGCCGCCCCCGTCACGATCGCTACACCTGGCCGACCGGCCTGGGCTGACTTGTTGATCTCGTTCATGCCTGTAAGTCCACGCCACCCCTGGAGTGCCAGGAAAACGATGTAGGATATAGCTTAATGATCAGCTTTGTCCTCGGCGTCGACGACCTCGCCGACACCCGGTTCGCGATCTCACCGATCCACGAGACCGTGCTGAGCCTGCGGGTGCTGCGCGAGCCGGGCCTGCACGCGCTGCACCTGCCGTGGCGGAGGTCGGTGCTGGGCAGACTCGATGCGTTCGACGCCGAGTTGCTGATGTCCCTGGTCGGGCCGGACCGCGCCATCGCGGACTTCCTGACCCCGCGGCCGACGCGGTTCGCCGCGACCTTCGAGGAGGAGCTGGCGGCGGTACGCCGCACGCCGGCGGATCTCGTGCGCCGTGACGTGGTGGCCGTGTACCCGCGTGGCAGGCTCCCGGACATCTTGCGGGACATCACCGCGGACGACGAGTCCGTCCGCGCGCTCTGCGGGTCGATCTGCGACCAGCTGCAGCGGTACTGGGACGTGGCGATCGAGCCGAGCTGGCCGCAGATGCAGCTCGTGCTGGAAGCCGACATGACCTACCGGGCCCGGCAACTGGCCGTGGGCGGCGCCCGCCAACTGTTCGCCGACATGCATCCGAACCTGCGATGGCACGACGGAGTGCTGCACATCGACAAGATGATCGGTGCGCACCGGGTCGTGGCGTCCGGCCGTGGACTGCTGCTGGTGCCGTCCGTGTTCGCCCACAAGCCCGCCCCGCCGGTCAGCTCGGAGGAACCACCGATGCTGTCGTACCCCTGCCGTGCGGTGGCCACGCTGTGGGCCCCGGCGCCGACCGGGAACGCGACCGCTCTCCGGTCGCTGCTCGGCGCGCCCAGAACGCGCCTGCTCGGCCTGCTCGGCGAGCCGCTGCCGACGGTGGAGATCGCTCGCCGGCTCAGGGTGACGCCCAGCGCCGTGTCACAGCATCTCCAAGTCCTCCACGCGACCGGCCTGGTCACCCGCACCCGCGACGGCCGGCAGGTGTTGTACCGCCGCAGCCCGCTCGGCGATCGACTGGCCGGCCAGTCGGCTCGCGGGTGACCGCGGCCGCAGTACGCCGCTATTAACTTGTTCTTTAACCTGTGGGCTCTGGCGGGTGGCCCCGGTGAGACATGGCGACAGCCCTTGATTGATCATGTTCTTGTCGAAGGAAGATGATCTCTACCAAGGGCTGTCGTGAAGATTGTGCATGACGCGGACGTGGCTGCCACGTCCGGGGAGCTGGCGATGCTGTCACGGTTCCGGTCGGAGTTCTACGGGTGGCGGCGGTCGGTGGCGGGATCACCGGCAGGTGATCAACGGAATTCTCTGGCGGATCGACAACGGCGCGAAGTGGCGTGAGGTCCCAGAGCGGTATGGGCCGTGGCAGACCTGCTATGACCGGTTCGCTCGGTGGGAGTCCGACGGGACGTGGGCACGGATCGAGCAGCGGTTGCGGGCCGACGCGGACGCTGCGGGCGATCTGGACTGGCGAGCCCAGGTCGATGCCACGA
This sequence comes from Dactylosporangium darangshiense, assembly GCF_039537565.1. Taxonomy (NCBI): domain Bacteria; kingdom Bacillati; phylum Actinomycetota; class Actinomycetes; order Micromonosporales; family Micromonosporaceae; genus Dactylosporangium; species Dactylosporangium darangshiense. The sequence continues at coordinate 12,858 of NZ_BAABAT010000040.1, read as the reverse complement.
TCGTGCGGGCGCACCAGCATGCAGCAGGAGCCCGCAAAGGGGGCTCAGCGCAGATGAATCACGTCGGCTTCGATCGGGTTGTTGGCGTAGCGCTCGACGTGATGCCATGCCGACGGAACAAGCTCGTCGAGCACAGCCGGGTAGACGGGCGCGGCGTCGGTGACGATCTCGCTCGGGGTCACCTTGAGCGTCTTGAATGCGCGGTGGAAGAACCGTCGGGCCGCAGCAGCATCCCGGCGGGGCGAGACCAGCACGTCGATGACCTGGCCCTGCTGGTCGACGGCGCGGTACACGTACCGCCAGACGCCTGTGACCTTCACATACGTTTCGTCGACAAACCACCGGTCACCCGGTGCATGCCGGCAGAACCGGGCCGCGTCAGCAAGCAGGGGCGTGAACCGTTGCACCCAGCGGAACACCGTGACGTGGTCGACCTCAACACCGCGCTCAGCGAGGAGTTCCTCGACGTCACGGTAGGACAGGCCGTAGCGCAGGTACCAGCGGACCGCGACCATGATCACGTCTGGCGGGAACCGAAATCCCGCGAATGCCGATCTCGGTGTCAAGGCAAGTGCGCCGATGGGTCGCGATCTTCATCGCTCAAGCGTGCCTTGATCTTGCTCAACGGCGAATGCAACAGCGCCCGCAGGACTCGTGCATGAACATGTTCACCGCCGGGCAGGCGGACCGGATGAGCGATGCCTGGGTGGCATTCCGCGCCGGTGGCGGGAAATAGCCAGGATTGAAGTCAAGGGCAGCCCGCAACGTACGACCCGGTGCGCTGCGGGCTGCGTCATATCCACCGTTGGGCGCATCGCTGGCGAGCGCAGCGGAAGCCGACCCGCCGAACTCGCCACGCGTACGCGCCTATGCGGTGGCGGTCAGGCGAGTGTCAACGCTGGCGAAGTCCTTCTTCGTCAGCGTTGCGACGCCGACGGTCGCCAGCCAGATGGCGGCGTAGCCATTGAACATCGCGACCGCACCCCAGCCGTTGGAGGCGTAGAACTCCGACGAATTGAAGCCGAAGAACATGGACGGTACTGCGGCCAGGTGGAGGGCGGCGATGCCAAATGACGACCAGCCGACCCACCGGGGAAGAGCGCGGGTGCGCAGGACCGCGTACCCGAAGGCAAGACCGAAGACGACCAGCATCAGGTGGCTGATGGAGCCGTAGAGCAGGTACGTGGGCACGGTGCGCGTCGGGTCGATCTCCTCGGTGGCCTTGATGGCGCTGCCGCCTTCGAGCCCCTTGGCGACCATGTCGATGATCGCCCATGCCACGCCGGCGGTACCGGCCACGGCGCCGAACCATTCGTACCGGGCGTCGGCCCGCGCGATCAGGTACCGGACGCCGGTCATGGAGACCAGGAACAGCGTGAGCGCGAGGAAGTTGCAGAGCGAACGGGTCAGGATCAGCCAGTCCGGCATGGGACTGCCGGTCTCGACACCGCAGGCCGCAGCGTCACATGCGGGTACCACGAAGTAGAGCGGAAGTTCGGCCATCGCGAAGACGGCGCCGAGGATCGCGGCCAGGCCGATCCAGCGGCGGGCCGTACCCGGCAGCTGAATCTGTGTAAGCAGTGAAGTGTTCATGCCATGCACAGTAACAACAACTGTGTATGCCGTCTACAATTTTGTTCAGACCTCTGAGAGGATGCCGACCATGACCCCACGCAAGAGCTCCGGACGCGGCGCTGGACCGGTCGCACCGGATCGCACGCGCACCGATGACGCGGATCTCGAGGCGCTGCCGCCCGGCCTTGCTGCAGCCTGGGGCGTTGTCGACACCGAGGGGCGGCGCGGTCCCAAGCCGGCGCACAGCGTCGAGGAGATCGTCGCGGCCGCGACGGAGTTGGCCGACGAGGAAGGCATCGCTGCGGCCTCGCTGCCGAAGGTGGCCGGCCGGATCGGCGTGACCACCAACGCGCTGTATCGCTACGTCAGCTCCAAGGAGGAGCTCATCGTGCTCCTGGCCGATCGTGCCTGGGGCGACCCGCCCGCGTTGCCAGCCGGCGATTGGCGAGCGGCGGCTGCGTTGTGGTCACGCCAGCTGTTCGAACGCTTCGTATCCCGTCCATGGCTGCTGGACGTACCGACAACTGTCCCCCTGACTCCGCACAACGCGGCCTGGTTGGATGCGCTGATCACCGTGCTCAAGCCGACCGGGATGGCGGCGCAGCAGATGCTGACCTGTGCGTACCTTCTCGACAGCCACGCCCGGTACGTCGCCAACCTGCGGCGCAACACGCCAACACCGGCCGCGTTGCGCCGCGCGAATCCTGATCAGCAGCGGGCGATGCGTGCCGTCCGCGTGTTCCTGGACAGCCAACTCCGCTCCCGCAATCTGCATGCCGTCGCGGACGTGATGGAGGATCCGGCGTTTCTCGCCGACGAGCCCTCGCTCGATGGCTTCGAATTCGGCCTTGCGAGGATCCTCGACGGCATCGAGGCACATGTGCAGCGGTGAGACAGCGGACGGCTCCCGCAGTTCGCTCGAGGTCCATCTCGGACAGTCCGGTGCCGTGGTCCGCGTCGGTGACGACGAACGCGGTGAGCCGGTCGGCGACGCCGACGACCCTCACGGGCATGCGGCAAGTGCCGTGCACCGCTATCGGCTACCTGGCGACGCGGGACTAGACAATCATTTATGTAGATAGTTGATTCCCGTAGGTACTGTGGTCGGGTGGCTCGGCGTAAATACTGGTGGCTCGTGTCTGCTGCCGCTGCCGCCGTTGCCCTTGCCGAAAACCCCATCCGCCCTGGTAGAAGCTGGCGCATGAGGGGGTACTGGATGTCGACAGCGGTCGCTCGAGTCGGCCGCTGGTGTGGCTGGCGATCGCCGCGACATGATGATCGACCGTGCTGCTGCGACTGGCCTACCTGGCCGTGACGAACGCGTTCGCCATGCTGCGCCTACTGCCGATGAGCGACCGGGACAAGGAGGTGGAGATCCTTGCCCTGCGCCATCAGATCGCCGTGTTGGAGCGGCAAACTCGGCAACGACAGGCCCCGGTTCGACCCGAGCGATCGGGCGTTCCTGGCGGCGCTGCTACACCGGCTTCCGCGGGACGTGCTGCGTAGGTTGCGGCTGCTGGTGCTTCCGGACACGGTCCTGCGCTGGCACCGGGACCTGCTCGCTCGCCGCCGCGCGGCCCAGTCCCGGCCCAAGCGCCCGGGCCGGCCGCGGACCGTGCACTCGATTCGTGCCCTGGTCCTGCGCCTGGCTCGGGAGAATCCCAGCTGGGGATATCGCCGACTGCACGGCGATCTGCTCGTGCTTGAGATTGAGGTGGCCGCGTCCACCGTGTGGGAGATCTTGCGAGAGGCCGGGATCGACCCGGCACCCGAGCGCGGCTGCAGCACGTGAGCCGAATTCCTGCGCTTGCAGGCCGATGCCCTGCTGGCCTGCGACTTCTTCGAGACCGTCACCCTGACCGGAACGCGGATGTACGTGCTCGCGGTGATCGAGCACGCCAACCGCCGGGTCCGGGTCCTGGGCGCGACCCCGCACCCGGCTGCCACCTGGGTGACGCAAGCGGCAAAGAACCTCGTGATGGACCTCGAGGATGCCGGATGCCGGGTGAAGAACCTGGGCACAGGACAACACGTCTGTCGCGTCCGCCTGAAGCTTGCGAGTGATCAACGGCGTGAGCTGCCGCTCGCAAGGCAGGTCCGGACGATCCGGATGGGTGTTGTCCGGATCTACTTTGCGATTTTCCGGCCGGGGAGGCAGCGTTCGCGGCCAAGGAGGGTGCAGGGCCTTGGGCGGTAGGCTCGACAGCATAGCGACGGCGGTAGGGGGCACTCATGAGACTGCCGATCCGCAGACTCGGTCATCGAGCCGCACGGGAGCGCGCCTGGGCCGACGACACCGTTCCGCTCCTCGGTATCCGCGGACGGGCCGAATCCCGGCTCGCTCAGATGGCATTCGGCGGCGCGCCGCCCGTCTTGCACAGGCGGACTTTGACCCACATCGGCCGGTCCGGTGGGCGGGTCTCGGTATCCACCCACCGCACCCCAACCATTGAACAAGACCGGTTCAGGGCCGCCCTGCTGACCACCCTCTGGCACGGTGCCGTGCCAGAGATCGACCTTCCGGACGAACAAGCATGGTCCGAACTGCAACTCGAGGTCGACGGTCGATTCGTCACGTTTCGCGGTTGGCTTCACGCGCCAGACCGCTGGGTTGCCTACGGCCTTGTCGAGGGAACGATATGTGACCTGCTCTGCGAGGACGTCCCACCAGCCGCGGTGGTCCTACCGCTGACGACCGCTGGGCGAGGATGTCTGGTCGTGCTGTTTCGACTGGCCTACCTCGGCGTGACCAACGCTCTCGCGCTGCTGCGGCTACTGCCTATGAGTGACCGGGACAAGGACACGGAAATCCTCGCTCTGCGGCACCAGATCACCGTGCTCGAACGGCAACTGCGCGGCGAGAAGATCCGGTTCACCTCCGCTGACCGGGCATTCCTTGCCGCGCTGCTACACAACCTGCCCCGCGACGTACTACGCCGCATCCGGCTGCTGGTACGCCCCGAGACCGTGCTGCGCTGGCACCGCGACCTGATCAGCCGCCGACTCGCCGTGAACTCCCGCCCCAAGCGGGTCGGTCGACCACCCACCGTCCGCTCCATTCGCGCCCTGGTGCTGCGGCTGGCCCGCGACAACAGCTCCTGGGGATACCGCAGAATCCACGGTGAACTCCTCGTGTTGGGCATCAAGGTCGCGGCCTCGACCGTCTGGGAGATTCTCAAGGACGCCAGCATCGACCCGGCACCCCGGCGGGCATCGCAGACCTGGCGGCGTTCCTGCGCTCCCAAGCCCAGGCCATCATCGCCGCGGACTTCTTCGAAACCTCCACCCTCACCGGCGCCAGACTCTACGTCCTGGCCGTCATCGAGCACGCCACCCGCCGGGTACGCATCCTCGGCGCCACTGCCCACCCGACCGCGGCGTGGGTGACCCAGGCCGCCCGCAACCTTGCCATGGACATCGCGGATGCCGGATGTCAAGCGAAGTACCTTATCCGCGACCGCGACGGCAAGTACCCAACCCTGTTCGACGCCATCCTGGCCGACTCGGGCATCGCGGTCGTGCTCAGCGGTGTCCAGATCCCACGGATGAACTCCGTAATCGAGCGGTGGATCCAGTCGTGCCGCCATGAGCTGCTCGATCGCACCCTCATCTGGAACCAGACGCAACTCCTGAACGCCCTGCGCGAGTACGAACGGCACTATAACCATCACCGACCCCACCGAGGTATCTCGAACGCCCGACCACTGCACCCACTCCCCCAGCCGATCACCAACCCGGACCAACTCGCCCGACTCGACATCCGGCGGCGTGACCGTCTCGGCGGCCTCATCCACGAATACAGACATGCCGCATGACCTGCATGGATAGGGTTTACGGCACACGCAGGGTGGAAGGCACGCCGCGGTGGCGGAGCACGACGACCGTGTCCGCGCCGTCGGCGGTCAGCACGACCTCGACAGTCGAGGCGCCGGGCGGCAGCCCGTCGCTGCCGGGAATGCCCCAGGCGAACATGACGCGGTGTGGCGGCTCGATGCTGGTGTACGTGCCGCGCGCGGCGATGGTGCCGAAGTCGAGCAGGAGCAGGCCGCCGGGCCGCGGGTCGAGCTCGGCGCGCTCGCCGATCCAGTCCACGATGAGGGCCGGGTCGGTGAAGTACGGGAAACATGACCTCGGGCGGCGCCTTGATGCGCGTGGTCGCGACGATGACCTCGTCGTGAATCTCGGCGGTCACGGATCCCTCTGCGGTGGTTGGGGGTGTGGGGTCTCGACGGCCTGCTTCAACCGGTCCAGGGCGTCCGGCCAGAGCTCGCTCAGTACGCGGCGCACGGGCTCGAGGGCCTCTCGGCGCATCGTATACAGCCGGCGCACTCCCCCGCGGCGCTCGTTGAGCAGCCCGGCCCGCTTGAGCACGCCGATGTGCTGGCTGACCGCCTGCTGGGTCAGCGGGAATGCCTCGGCGATCTGCCCAGCCGCCAGCTCGGTGTGCTGCACCAGCCAGAGGATCTGCCGCCGGTTGGGGTCGGCCAGCGCCCGCAGCACCGCGTCGGGTGCGGAGCGCGCCGGCTGCTCCCGTTGTGTGGCCATGGGATCAGGGTGTTAGACCGCGAACGGGGTGCCGCGGCCGGTCTCGGCGAAGGCCTGGATGCTGGCCAGGAATTGCCGCCAGGCCGCGGCGCAGTCGTCCCAGCAGGCCAGCCGGGGCGTCAGGCCGGCGTGGCGGAAGCGCAGCTGCGTGCAGGCGCCCAGCGGGACGATGTCGAACTCCATGGTCGTGCCCAGCCACTCCAGGGTGTGTCCGGTGGGCTCGGCGCCGTCGGGCGCGACGGACTCCCAGACCACCCGGCCGGGTCCGGCCTCCAGCACCCGCATCGCGTTGGCGCCCGTAGGCGCCGAAGCTGGTCACCAGGGTGCCGCCGACCCGCCCGTCGCCCTCGGTTGGACCCCACCAGCGGCTGACGCGATCCGCACGTCCGGCGGGTACATCGAGCGCAGGGCTGCCCGATCGCTCACCGTCCCGGCACCGGGCGCCGCCACCCGGTACTGAAGCGATGCCCGTCAGCCTGTGGGCGTGCCGATCTGGTTGCGTTCGAGTGCGGAGCGCAGTTTCGAGAGGGCCTGCGCGGCGGCCGACGCTGAGGAGCGGTCGAGCGTGCCTCCGATCAGCTCGGTCACTGCATCGGTGAAGGTGTTCTCGGCCGCATCGACGAGCTGCGAGCCGTCGTCGGTCAGCGCCAGCAGTGAGGACCGGCGATCGGATGGATTCGGCTGCCGGATGACCCATCCCTGCTTCTCCAGACGGTCCACGCCTTTGCTGGTCGCCCCGATGCCGATGGCGAATTCGGCGGCAAGGTCGGCCACCCGGACCCCAGGGTGGTCGCGCAGGTAGCGCAGGAACTCGAACTGCGAGGTGACGATCCCGTGCCGCTCACGCAGACGGTCGTTGAGGGCGTTGTACAGGCGCGTTTCGCATCGGACCAGGTCGGCGAAGAAGCCCGTGAGGTCGACCACGTCTCGGCTCGAGTTAGATGCCACGGCATATAATGTAGCGGAAGCTACTTACGGTAGGAGCACCTCATGAGCAGGGAACAGCGCGCCCGGGTCGACGCGATGATGCGGCAGCCGCGACCCGAGGGACCTCGATCAGTCGCGGCGATCCGAGTTGGATTCGAGGAGCTAATGGCTCAGATGATCGTGCCCGGCAACATCCGCACCACGCGGACAACGCTCGCCGACCGGCCCGCACTGCGGGTCGAGCCGGACAACGGACCACGCGCCGGGACGATCCTGTACTTCCACGGCGGCGGCTGGGTGTTCGGCTCACCCGAGACCGCTCTGCCACTGACGGGCCACCTCGTGGCCAAGACCGGCTTCGGGGCATACTCACTGGACTACCGGCTTGCGCCCGAACACCCGTTCCCGGCCGCAATCGAAGACACACTGAGCGCCTACCGCGCCCTCCTCGACCGCGGCGAGGACCCTTCGACCATCGCCTTCGCCGGGGACTCGGCCGGCGGCGGCCTCACCGTCACCACCTGCCTCGCCGCTCGCGACGCCGGCCTGCCGCTGCCCGCCGCAATCGTGGCGTTCTCCCCGGGCCTCGACGCCACCCGAACGGGCAGAAGCATGGACATCAAGGAAGGCATCGACCCGATCTTCACCCGCAAGGCCGTGGAACGCACTGGAGCCATGTACCTCGCGGGAGCCGACCCGCACCAGCCGCTGCTCAGCCCGGCCGTCCTCGCCGACCTGACCGGCTTCCCCCCGATGCTGATCCAGGTGGGCACCAACGAGATCCTGCTGGACGACTCCACGCGCCTGGCAGCGCGTGCGAGGGCAGCCGGAGTGGACGTCATCCTGGACGTCACCGCCGACGTGCCGCACGTGTTCCAATCGTTCGCCGGCGTCTTGGACGAGGCAGACGAGGCACTGGACCGCGCGGCTCTCTTCCTCAGCCAGCGCATCCGCGCCAGGGGCGCCGCGCACACGTCAGCAAGGTAGGGCCTCCCGCCCGAGTCACCGAGAAACGCCTTCCGAGGTGCGCACGATCTGCGCCGCCCGAGCGCCCTCTTCGCCGTGCGCACGCACGCGGACACCAGCCCGCCCTACGCAGCCCCGCATTCTCGCCCAGCGGCCCTGGATCGTGCCGATCCCCGACATCCAGGGCGGCCGCTACTCCGAACAGGCCGAAACGCATAACCAACCTCTGACTCGACAGCCGCGCAAGAAGTCCGGACGGCGTGCGTTAGACCCGTTTGGCCGGGTCGGACAGCCGGGTCGCCACGACCTCGCCGACCTCATCACACCAACAGCAGCTGTCACACACACCTCGACAGAGCAGACCGACCGCCGAAACTAGCCTGGAAGATCAACGACCCAGCAGCCACCCCCGTCTATGCCTGCAAGTCCATCGTGGACGCAGCATCACGAACGGCGCTTGATCCGAGGGGCTAACGAATGCGCTCACAGCGGAGATCACCTCCAGGTGGACGTCATCATCACGCAGCACCGGTCAGCACACAGCAGTGTTAGTATCGTCAGGTCACTTGGATGTGGGGGTATAGGCCGACACGAGGCGACACTCCATAGTGGACCCGGTTCAAGCCTGGGGGTCGTGGGTTCAAATCCCGCTGTCCCGACCAGCTAGGGGTTTCGGCAGGTCAGCGACTTGCGGGGGCCCCTTTTTCATTGCTCGGCATCACTGCCAGGTCTAGCACGCCGCTGTTGGACCCCTTGACTAGGCAGGTTTTTGAATGCCGCTGTTGAAGATCGAAAGCTCGTTGAAGGGCTCGCCCGGGACTGGTCGGGATTCCTCCGCGACTGGGACCGCTCGCTGCGCGCCGGGAACTACCCGGAGACCACCCGGTACAACTACCTCCTCGCCGCCGCGCAACTCGCCTGGTACCTCGCCGAGCACTCCCCCGACCCGGACGCCGACGACGCCGCCGACGACCGACCGTGGTCACCAAGGCCCACGTCGAGGCGTTCCAGGCCTGGATGATCGAAACCCGCTCCGCGTCCACCGCCCTGAACCAGCACAAGGGCCTGCAGCAGTTCTTCCGATGGCCAGCAGGCCTTCGACAAGGACCTGCTCGCCTTCTGAAAGGGCTGACACATGACCAGCACGCTGCGCCACCACGCCGGACTGCACGGGCATCCGATCGGCATCGCCACTGGACGGGCGACGGCGGCGGAGTTCATCGGTACGTTCGTGCTGGTGCTCACGATCATCGCCACCGCCATCTCGGCGGCGCTCAACACGGCGATCGCCGGCGTCGCGTACAGCTCGGAGACGGTGGCCTTGGCCGGGGCGGCGGCCATCGTCATCATGGCGGTGGCCTTCGGCGGCGTGAGCGGAGCGCACCTCAACCCGGCGGTCACCGTTGCGCTGGCAGTGACCCGGCAGTTCCCCTGGCGTCACGTGCCGTCCTACGTCGTCGCCCAGCTCGCCGGCGCGCTGCTGGCCGCGCTGACGGCCTGGGCCGCCGAGGGCGAGCGAGCCCTCTCGGCGGCCGGGTTGGGCGCGACCGTCCCGGCTGCGGGGGTGAGCGGCGCCCGGGTCCTCCTGGTCGAAGCATTGGTGACGTTCGTGCTGGTACTAGTCGTGGTCACGGTGGCCGCCGACGGCCGATTTTCCCGACTCGCCAGCGGGGTAGCCGTCGGCACGTCTCTCGGCGTGGCCATCCTGATCAGCGGCCCGATCACGGGGGCCGGGGTCAATCCCGCCCGCGCCCTCGGCCCGATGATCGTCGCCGGCGACCTGACCGATTGGTGGGCGTACCTGGTGGGCCCGCTGGTCGGCGGCGCCGCGGCCGCGGCGCTCTATCGCACCCTCGCGTGCGCGTCGCTGATCGCCAAGGAGAGCGCGAGCATCACCTCGGGTCAGTGAGATTCAGCTTCCTTCCGCACGGGTGGGGTGTTCGGCAATGAGCGCAGCCAGCCGTGAGACTGCAGCAGCTCGCCGGGGGTGAAGCCTCCCCTGGGCGACGTTACGGCCACGCGCACGGTGGCGCCACGATCGTTGTAGCCGACGAGGTCGTGCACCCCCGATACGATCGATGTTCTGACCAGTCATCGGTCCCGCGCGTCAAGCCTGTCAGACCGCAAGATGTGCAACTGAACAGGCAGCTCTGCCAGCGCCCGCTGCGGGTGCCGCGAAGAGGGGTGGCAGTCAGACTGCGGATTGCTTGCTAGTAGTCATGCCAATTGTTCTGGCCGAGCTGACTTCGTTTGCCGGTCCGACAGCGTCGATAGGACCAGTGGTGACTGAATCCCCGCGAACCTCGACCAACGAGGCCGCCGCGATACCCGAAGACCTTGGGCGTCTGTTCATCGCCCGTGCCCGCGTAGGCGACGTCGAGGGCGTGGTCGCCTTGTACGAGTCGGGCGCTGTGCTCGCTCTGCCCGATGGAGGGACCGCAGTGGGCATCGATGCCATTCGCGCGGCGTACACCCGGCTGTTCGCCGTTCGCTCAGAGTTCAGCATTGTCGAGCAGCGACCTGCGTTAATAGCGGGTGATCTAGTGCTCTGACCGGAAACGTTGGCCGGGTTGGGTGACACGCCGGTCAACGTTTCCGGTTTTGGTGTTGGGTGGGGTTCAGGCTGTTGGGATGGCGGAACCTGTCCGGGCTCGCCGGCTCAGTGATGACGAGGGCCGGCGACTGCAACAGATCGTGCGGCGTGGGACCGGGTCACCGATCCGGCTGCGGCGGGCGATGGTCATCATGGCCTCGGCCAGCGGGAACACGGTCCCAGCGATCGCCCGCCTCGTCCAGGGTGACGAGGACGCGGTCCGTGAGGTGATCCACCGGTTTCAACGAGATGGGCCTGGCCTGTCTGGACCTCAGTGGGCGGGTGGCCGTCCCCGCCGGATCAGTCCTGAGGACGAGGCGTTCATCGTCGCGACGGCCAACACGCGACCCCAAGCCCTCGGCCAGCCGTTCACCCGGTGGAGCCTGCGCAAACTCGCCGACTACCTCGCCCACAACCGCGGCCCGCGCCGCGTGGCGATCGGTCGGGAACGGTTGCGGGAGCTCCTGCACCGCCACGACATCACGTTCCAGCGGACGAAGACGTGGAAGGAGACCAACGACCCGCACGCCGAGGCCAAACTGGCGCGCATCGAGGAGGTCACCACGGCATTTCCCGATCGGGTCTTCGCCTTCGACGAGTTCGGACCGCTGACCATCCGCCCGCACGCGGGAACATCCTGGGCGCCGGCCGGGCACCCGGACCGGCTGCCCGGCAACTATCACAAGCTGCACGGCGTGCGGCAGTTCCACGCCTGCTACAGCGTTGGCGATGACATCATGTGGGGCGTCGTACGGCGGCGCAAGTCCGCCGCCAACACCCTCGCCGCGCTCAAATCCATCCGCGCGGCGCGGCCGGACGGGGCGCCGGTCTACGTCATCCTGGACAACCTGTCCGCGCACAAGGGCAAAGCGATCCAGGCCTGGGCCGCCCGCAACCGGGTCGAGTTGTGTTTCACCCCGACATACTCGTCGTGGGCGAACCCGATCGAGGCGCACTTCGGACCGCTGCGGATGTTCGTCGTGGCCGGCTCCAACCACCCCAACCACCCGGTCGCCACTCAGGCCCTGCATGACTACCTGCGCTGGCGCAACGCCAACGCCCGCCACCCCGACGTCCTCGCCGCCCAACGCCGCGAACGAGCCCGGGTCCGCTCCGAACGACAACGCCGATGGGGTCAGACCGCCGCGAAGGCGGCGGCCTGACCAACCCGGCCAACGTTTCCGGTCAGAGCACTCCTTGAGTGCGATGGTGTCGATCAGCCCGCCGAGCACCTCGGCACTCGCTATTCTGTGCCTCATGTTCAGAACGCTTGCTCCACCAGATCCGACCGAGTTCGCGGGCAAGCGCGCGGTCGTCACGGGAGGTTCTCGCGGGATCGGCGCGGCCATCGTGCAGCGGCTGCTCGACGGCGGCGCGACCGTCGTCACCACGGCGCGTAACGCCTCCGACGAGACGCCGAAGGCCGCCACCTTCATTCAGGGCGACATCGGCACGCTCGCGGGCGTGCAGGCATTCACCGCGGCAGCGCTCGACGAACTCGGCGGCGTCGACATCGTGGTCAACAACGCGGCGGCGGCACGCGCCCACATCGGGGGTGTCTCGTCCATCCCCGATGAGGAATGGATCGACGCACTCGACCTCAACTACCTGTCCGCCGTGAGGGTCAACAACGCGCTGCTGCCGGCGCTGCGCGAGGCCGGGCCGGGCAGCGTGATCGTCAACATCTCATCGGGAGCGGCTCTCACGCCGGCGCCGCCATTGGCTCACTACGGTGCCGCCAAGGCCGCCCTTAACACCTACAGCAAAGCGCTCGCTTCCGAGCTCGCGCCTGCCGGAATCCGCGTCACCACGATCATCCCCGGCAACGTGCTCACCCCGGGCGCCGACGCGATCCGCCAGAACTTCGCCGACGCGATGGACGTCCCGCTTGCCGCCACCACAGCGGGCATCCCTCTGGGTCGTCCCGGAGACCCGCGCGACATCGCCGAGGCCGTCGCCTACCTCGCATCGGACCGGGCTCAGTGGGTCACTGGAGTAAGCCTGACAGTCGACGGCGGTGAACTCCCCGTCATCTAGTACATCCAAGAAAACCGCCACCAGCAGCGAAAGCGATCACCCGCAAGGAGGAGAAACCCAAACCCTGACCTCAAACGCTCTCTAGACCCAATACCGCTGACTTAATAGATCAACTGCTATAGTTGGTTTCGTGCCGCGTGCTGGACAGGTGAAGCCGCCGACGGATGAGCGGTTGTCGGATCGCATCGCGATCGGAGTGTTGACGCGTGTGGTCC